>NZ_JBWKME010000045.1:0-54244 GCF_056431085.1 Mesorhizobium waitakense
TTGATCTCTACCTCAACCGCAAGCGCCCCTCCCGCGCAGCGGGTTCGTTCTCCGGCCCAAAAGCCGCCCGACAGCTCGCCGCGGCATGTCGGCCAAAGAGGGCGTCTTCGCTACTGCCCAAAAGCGGACATTGCAGACAGCAAAGCTCCAGGTGGAGATACTGCAAGAGCTTGTATTAGCAGTTGCATTTCACAGACGGCGCGGAGAATGGCTATTGTAAATACTGCCTATGGGGTTAGGCTCCCCGTTAAGCTTCTCCTGCTGTGAGATGTGATCTGTCTAAGGCACATGAGGGAGGTCATGACCCAGGACAGCCGAGAGGCAGTCGCACAGATCGGTATACCGCCCGCGAAATCGCGGCGCACGGAACTGCTGACGTTCCTGATTCTAGCATTCGGGATCTGGCCCGTCGTCGCGGTGGGCGTCGTCGGCGGCTACGGTTTTCTCGTGTGGATGTACCAGATAGTCGTTGGTCCACCCGGACCTCCGGGAAGCTGAACGCATGCGGGAGAAATCTACACTCACGCGCAGGGCCCTTTTGGGGGGAAAATCACCGACCCAGCATCACATCTCGAGCGCTGTCGTCATGGCGCTGCCAGCTCGCTGCAATGAGATATCGCGACAGCTGGCGACCATCCCCGGCGTCGAGGTGCATGCCGGCGAAGGCAGCCGGATTGTGATTACGATCGAGGGTCCGACCAGCGGCATACTTGGCGAGACGCTGATTCATATCGCAACTATGGACGGTGTCCTCGCCGCAAACATGGTCTGCGAGCATACCGAGGACTCGGAGGATGGGCGTTCATGACAGCGAGTATTAACCGCCGCGAGCTTCTGAAGGCACATGCAGCGGCGCTGGCTGCGGCCTCAGCCGGGATCACACTTCCTGCTTCAGCCCAGCCCGCGCCAGGCGGCGTCGAGGCATTGGAAATCAAATGGTCGAAGGCCCCGTGCCGCTTCTGTGGAACGGGATGCGGCGTGATGGTCGGCGTCAAGGGTGGCCATGTCGTGGCGACCCACGGCGACACGCAGGCGGAGGTCAATCGCGGCCTCAACTGCGTGAAGGGCTATTTCCTGTCCAAGATCATGTATGGCCAGGATCGGCTGACCACGCCGCTGATGCGCAAGAGCGGTGGAGTCTTCGACAAGGATGGCGAGTTCGAACCGGTCTCATGGGACGAAGCGTTCGACGTGATGGCGACGAAGTGCAAGCAGGTTTTGCGCGAGAAAGGTCCCGAAGCGGTCGGCATGTTCGGATCGGGCCAGTGGACCATCTTCGAGGGCTACGCCGCGACCAAGCTGATGCGGGCGGGCTTCCGTTCCAACAACCTCGACCCCAACGCCCGCCATTGCATGGCGTCGGCCGCAGTCGCTTTCATGCGCACCTTCGGCATGGATGAACCTATGGGATGCTACGACGATTTCGAGCATGCCGACGCGTTCGTGCTGTGGGGCTCCAACATGGCGGAGATGCATCCGGTCCTGTGGACCCGGCTGGCCGATCGGCGTCTCAGCCATCCGCATGTGCGCTGTGCGGTGCTGTCAACCTTCACTCACCGCTCGATGGACTTGGCCGACATCCCTATCATCTTCAACCCTGGCACCGACCTTGCGATCCTCAATTACGTCGCCAACCACATTATCCAGACTGGACGCGTGAACGAGGCGTTCGTGCGGGACCACGCCGTCTTCATGAGTGGCGTGACCGACATCGGCTACGGACTGCGCCCGGACAATCCGTTGGAGTTGGCGGCAAAGGGTGCGGCCGATCCCGGCAAGATGGAATCGATCGACTTCGAGGCGTTTCGCGCCCTGGTGTCGGAATATACGCTCGATAAGGTGTCGGAACTCTCCGGCGTCGAACCCGGCTTTCTCGAGCAGTTGGCCGAGCTCTACGCTAAGCCCGACGTGAAGGTGATGTCGCTCTGGACGATGGGTTTCAACCAGCACGTCCGGGGCGTGTGGGCCAACCATATGGTCTACAACATCCATCTCCTGACCGGAAAAATCTCCGAGCCGGGCAACAGTCCATTCTCACTCACCGGGCAGCCTTCAGCCTGCGGGACCGCGCGCGAGGTCGGAACCTTCGCCCATCGCCTTCCCGCCGACATGGTGGTGACCAATCCCGAGCACCGCAAGCACGCCGAGGAGATCTGGCGGGTGCCGCTCGGTCTTCTACCGGAAAAGCCCGGTTTCCACGCGGTGCAGCAGGACAGGATGCTGAAGGATGGCAAGCTCAATTTCTATTGGGTGCAGGTCAACAACAACGTCCAGGCAGCGCCCAACAACAGCAACGAGACCTATCCCGGCTACCGCAACCCGGACAATTTCATCGTGGTTTCAGACGCCTACCCGACGGTGACAGCGCTGGCTGCCGATTTGATCCTTCCGGCCGCGATGTGGGTAGAGAAGGAGGGCGCCTACGGCAATGCCGAGCGTCGCACGCACGTCTGGCACCAACTCGTCGATGCGCCGGGCGAGGCGCGCTCGGACTTGTGGCAACTCACCGAGTTCGCTAAGCGCTTCAACACCGAAGACGTCTGGCCGGCCGACATGCTGGACGCAAACCCCGAATACAAGGGCAAGACCCTGTTCGAGGTGCTCTTCAAAAACGGCAAGGTCGATCAATTCCCGCTCGCCGAACTTGATGCCGAATACGAGAACCAGGAATCACGGGAGTACGGCTTCTACCTCCAGAAGGGCCTGTTCGAGGAATACGCCGAATTCGGCCGCGGTCACGGCCACGACCTCGCACCTTATGACACCTATCACCAGGTGCGCGGCCTACGCTGGCCGGTCGTCGACGGCAAGGAGACGAAGTGGCGCTACCGCGAGGGGCTCGACCCCTATGTGAAGGCGGGCGAAGGGGTCAGGTTCTATGGTCGGCCGGACGGCAAGGCTGTCATCCTCGCGGTTCCCTACGAGCCGCCGGCTGAATCGCCGGACGACGATTTCGACGTCTGGCTGGTCACCGGTCGCGTGCTCGAACACTGGCACTCGGGCTCGATGACGATGCGGGTGCCTGAACTTTATAAGGCGTTTCCGGGCGCGGTCTGTTTCATGAATGCGGACGACGCCCGACGACGTGGCATCAATCAGGGCGGCGAGGTGCGCGTCGTTTCGCGTCGCGGCGAGATCCGCGTCAGGGTCGAGACGCGTGGCCGCAACCGTATGCCGCGCGGCGTGGTTTTCGTGCCGTGGTTCGATGCAAGTAAGCTCATCAACAAGGTGACGCTCGACGCGACAGATCCAATCTCCAAGCAGACGGATTTCAAGAAATGCGCGGTCAAGGTCATCCCCGTCTAACGCGCCGGATGCGCGTCGCCATCGCCGTGGTCTTGTTGGCGGGCGCCGGAACGGTTGCGTTCGCGCAGATGAGTGCGAAGATCGTGCCGCCGCTGACGGGTGCGCCGAAGCCGATGGACGACCTAGCCGCAGCACCGATTCCGAGATGGATTGTCGACGACATCCGCAAGATGCGCGCCTATCCGGAACAGCCGCCGATCATCCCGCACTCGATCGAGGGCTACCAACTTTCGGTCAACACCAACCGCTGCATGTCCTGCCACAAGCGCGAGTTCACGCAAGGCTCCGGCGCGCCAATGATCAGCGTCACTCACTACATGACCCGCGAGGGCCAAATGCTGGCCGACGTTTCTACGAGGCGCTATTTCTGCACTGCCTGCCACGTCCCCCAGGCGGACACGCCGCCGCTCGTCGGCAACACCTTCGTTGACATGAGCGAGCTTGGCGTTGGCCACTCAGGGGACCAATAGCATGGGGTCGCGCATCAAGGCGGCCGCGCTCTGGGCCTGGGCGATCGTATCGACGCCGGCCGGGACGCTCGGCCTTGGCTTCCTGGCGCTTGGTGGCTTCATGGGGGGTGTGATTTTCTGGGGAGCGTTCAATACGGCACTTGAGGTGACCAACACCGAGCAGTTCTGCATCTCCTGTCACGAGATGGAGTCCAACGTCTACGAGGAACTCACCCGCACGGTGCACTTCTCCAACCGGTCCGGTGTTCGTGCGTCCTGCCCGGATTGCCACGTCCCGCATAATTGGACCGACAAGATCGCCCGCAAGATGCAGGCTTCCAAGGAAGTCTGGGGAAAGATTTTCGGCACGATCAACACTCGCCAGAAATTCCTCGAGCACCGTCTCGAACTCGCCCAGAACGAGTGGGCGCGTCTGAAGGCCAATGACAGCCTCGAGTGCCGCAACTGCCACTCATCGGTCGCGATGGACCTGTCGAAACAGGCTCCTCGCGCGGCCACGATTCACACGCGCTTCCTCCTGTCGGGTGAAGCAACCTGCATTGACTGCCACAAGGGCATCGCACACGACCTACCCAATATGGACGGCGTTGATCCAGGCTGGAAGGTTCCTCCCGAACTCCAGGGGGAGGCACTGCCCGGCGCATCGGTGTTCGAGCGGCTTGAACACCTTGCCCAGTCTCCGCATAGAGTGATGGGGGCCGTTAATGACTTGGCCGCCTTGCAATGATCGTGCAATCGTGGTGCAGCAGAGGACGAGCCGTCCCATTCAGTTTGAGATTATAGCTGACGCCCGTGATAACCTACGAGGCGAAAGACGGCGAGGCCATCCGGGATCACGCCAAGCGAGTCGGCATGCCGGGGGAGGAATTCTACCCGGTGGCCGACACCGTCATCCTTCAAAATGATCCGATTTCAGCAGCGGCCGCCTGACGAGTCCAGTTGCTGCCTCACCTCATCAGCGTGGGGCAGCATCACGCAACCAACAGACAATCAACAGACGGCGCTTGGAGGCGGCCTGCCCGCATACCAGCGCCGCGAATCCTACCGAATGGAGAAAACAATGCTTCACTACCTCAAGCATGTTTCGATTGGGCTGAAGGCTCGCTGAACTGAAAGGGCTTTGCGCGCTCTGCCCGACCATATCCTGAAAGATATAGGCCTTCGACGCGATGCAATCTCTTATGCCGTTCGAGAGAATCTGAAGCACGATCGCATTTGAACGTTCGCAATTGGATGGAATTGGAAAATGGAATTCTTATAAACATGGCGAACATCATGTATGTGGTCGCTTACTTCACGTTGGATATTTTGCGGCTGCGGATACTGACGACTGCAGCAGCAATCTGTCTCGCTGTATATTTCTGCAGCCAGCCGGCGCCGCTCATGAACGTGGTCGGCTGGAATGTCTTCTTTGTGCTTCTGAACCTCATCCAAATCGGCCGCATCTTGACGTCTCGCTACGTTAAGCTGCGGTCATACTCTCGCCAGGAAAATGCCAGCGGGCGTATGCGAAATGGTGGCTTTTGAACGACATTGGCGCTCGAAACCGAGACATCAAGTATGAGGCACATAGTTTCGGACAGGTGTGATCAGCGGCTGCTGGCGACTGTTAGCACTGACGCAAGAATTAGCGACAGGCCGGAAACCTGACGCTGCCCCTCACACTGCCAGGCGTCCCTGCTCCGCCTCCTCGGCATTGGGGTCGCCCGGGGCTGTGGCCCAGGCCAATTCGACCAGCGTCACGGTGCGCCGGCCTACCCCGTCGAGCTGGCAGACGATGAGGCCCTGCTCCTCGATATAGGTGAGGAGACGCCGGGCACGGCGCAGCGAGTGGGAGCCATAGGCGCGGGCGATCGCGGCGTCGCTCGGGCAAGGCCAGCCCTCCTTCGCCGCCCTGGCGATCATCATGAACACGCCCTGCATATCATCGGGCAGCAGCGAGGCGCGTACCGAGACGTCCTGCCACGCGTCATCCCCTGCCGCCATGTCGGAACCGAGCCCAGCGCGTGCGCGCGTCAGCATGCGGCGGAATTCGGCCAAGTCGGGCACGACCGAGGCAAGGCCCTCGATGCGGCAGCGCACCACGAACTCCTGATAGAGCACACCGATGACACGGAAGCCCGCGTCGGGCTGCGCCAGGATAGCGCGCAGCACACGGTCCACACGCTCGCGGCGCTCGGCCAGGTCCTCGGCGCTGATTTGCGGCTCCACCGGCTCGGGGCGGATTTCGAGTGCCGCCGACTTCGCCGCCATCAGTTGATCGAGTAGGTCCGGCGACGACCGGCGCTGCGGCCGCACGGTCTCGGGCGGCGGGGCTGCCAGGATGATGGCGCGTGCGTCTTCGAGGGCTGCTTCCGGCAGCGGCATCAGGCGCGGCGTGCCGTTGCGCGGACTGGTGTCGGTCGGGCCGATGCGCAGGCCGAGCGGCCGGCGTGACAGCGCCGGACCGAGCGCCATGAACTGGCCGCGCTCCAGGTCGCGAAACGCCTCCGCCTGGCGCCGCTCCATGCCCAAAAGGTCGGCGGCGCGCGCCATGTCGATATCGAGGAAGGTGCGGCCCATGAGGAAATTGGACGCCTCGGCGGCGACGTTCTTGGCGAGCTTGGCCAGCCGCTGGGTGGCGATGATGCCGGCAAGCCCGCGTTTGCGGCCACGGCACATCAAATTGGTCATCGCGCCAAGCGAGAGTTTGCGCGCCTCGTCCGAAACCTCGCCGGCCACCGCCGGTGCGAACAGCTGCGCTTCGTCCACCACCACCAGCATCGGATACCAATGGTCGCGGGCGACCTCGAACAGCCCGCCGAGGAAGGCAGCGGCCCGCCGCATCTGATTCTCGGCGTCGAGCCCTTCGAGATTGAGCACGGTGGAGACGCGGTGGATGCGCGCCCGCTCGCCGGCGCTCTGCAGGCCGCGCTCGGTATGCTCCTCAGCATCGATCACCAGATGGCCGAAACGGTCGCCCAGCGACACGAAGTCGCCTTCGGGGTCGATGATGGTCTGCTGCACCCACGGCGCGCTCTGCTCCAGCAGCCGCCGCAAGAGATGCGACTTGCCGGAGCCCGAATTGCCCTGCACCAAAAGGCGCGTCGCCAGCAGCTCCTCGAGATCGAGCGTCGCCGCGGCGCCTGCGGTCGTGTGTCCCATCTCGATCGCAACGGTCATCTCGACTCAGGCGCTCCTTTCGCAGACGGGCTTATCAACCCGATCACAACCCGTCGAGCGCGCATGGCCGCCCGCGCCGTGTTGCGCACAGGCCAAGGACCGTCTCCGGATCATCCACAACAAGGGAACCCTGTGGATAGTAACCACTTGTTCACCATGTGCCGGCGTTCCGATTGAAGACGCGCCGCATCCGCTTAGCCTGACCTTGCATCGCGTCCCCAACGTGGTGCGTCCCAACCGCCCCCTGGCGACCGACGTTTTCAAGTTCCCTCTCGCAGTATATGTCGGTCGCCAACCTCGCCTGATCCCGCCAAGTTCCGACATCGTCGAGACTCGCCCGCTGGCGCAAACTTTGGGTTGACCGCCTCGGAGCGCGAGGCGACACTTCCCCGACGCTGGAAGTGCGAGGAGGAAAAGCGATGGACGAGCCCGAACGGTGGCGCCACATGTCGACGGCGCCGAGGGATGGCAGCCGCATCCTGGTCACGGTTCGCCCGTCCGAACAGGGGCCGGCGGAAGTCGACCTAGCCTATTGGTCGCGCGCCGACCAGTTCGCCAGCGAAGGCTGGCGCGCGTCGGACTCCTCGCCGGGACGCGTCGTCGAATACGCCGAACCGGAACTGAAATGCTGGATGCCGTTGCCGACAGCCAATCTCAGCCGCGCCTCCATGCCGGCCCCCTGGGAAGGTGACGACGCCCAGCAGCTCGACGGCTCGGGGATTTGAGGACGCGGCGGAAGGTTGGCGAAAGCGGCTAAGCTGCCAATCTCCCCCCAAGTGGGGGAGATGTCCGGCAGGACAGAGGGGGGCGCCTTAGATCGCCAGCCTCAATCACAATCGAAAATGGCCATGCCCCACACACCGTTGCCTCCGCAGAACCGCGCAAACGCTCGATCAATGCGCAAGGTCATGACCAACGCCGAGTTGAAGCTCTGGAACGAGCTTCGCGCGCATAGGCTGATGGGCCTAGGCTTTCGCAGGCAATATCCGATCGCTGGCTACATTATCGATTTTGCCTGCCCGGAAAAGAAGCTCGTCGTGGAAGTCGATGGGTCGCAACACGGCCGAGCGGATTCCACCGTGGCCGACTTAGTCAGGACGAAGCGTCTGGAACAGGATGGTTGGGCGGTGCTGCGGTTTTGGAATGATGACGTCGTCCGCGACATCGACAATGTCTGCCAACATATTGTGATCGCTGCAGGTTTGGCCGGAACGCCTTGATATGTCGGCGGGACAGCGCCCCCCTCTGTCCTGCCGGACATCTCCCCCACTTGGGGGGAGATTGACAGCTTCGCCGGTCGACGCCTGTCAATCCCGTGTCCTGTTGTCAAATCGCCCCAGCTTGCGTGCGATGCTGGTGCCGCGCGATCAGACCGGATGCCATCACGCGAAGTCTTGCAGATTGGTTTCCCGGAGCTTGGCGCCTGCCAGCAGGGCTTCGAGCACCTGCTTCTTGAGATTGAGGCACTGCGATCGGGCAAGCTTGACGATGCCGGAAACGTCGCTCACCTCGCAGGCATGAACCAGATCCTTCTGCTGACAGATGATCAGCTGCGTGAAGTCGCGCGACCTGAATCCGAGGTGGAGAGCCCTCTCCGACTGGTCGAGTATCTGGCCCAGCAACTGCGCCAGGCGTGAATTTCCGGACAGCTCCGCCAACGCAAGACGAAAGGCACGATCCGCCGCCAGGAATGCAACGTGGCTGCGCAGCGTCTCCGGCTTCAGCACCTTCCTGGCTGCCTGCCTGATATCTTCGAGCCCGCGCTCGGTGAGGCCCGACGCACCCACCCTGAACACTTCCGGCTCGATCAGACTGCGGACATCGAAGATCTCGGTGACATCGCGCAGCGTCAGCGGCGTGATGACATAGCCACGTCGCGGCTCGCTCCTGACCAGGCCCTCCTGCATCAGCCGGGTCAGCGCCGCGCGGATCGTCGCCTTTCTGATCAGGTATCGATCGCCAATCTGCTTTTCCGTCAGCGTTTCACCGGGGCGAAGCACGCAGGCGACGATGTCGCTCTTCACCTGCTCGTACGCCTGTTCGCTGCGCAGCAGATCGGCTGTCGACGGCACCGCGGCCGTGCCGGCGGACAGTGCCGGTTTCGGCGATGCGGCATTCAAATCGCGAGGAGTCATGCTTGTTCCGTTCTGGCGATCCGGTTGACGCCGCCATCGATTTTGAGTAGGTTTGAGCATCTCAGATATATCATCTGATCATCTCAAAAGGGATAACTGGCAATGGCTATTCCGGTTGGCTCGCCTCTCTACGCCGTCGTCGATGATATCGTCAACGCTGCCGGAAGTCCCGATCCTCTCGCACGAATAAGGGCGGTGTTGGGCGACCATACCAACCGTCTTCACGCATTGGGGGTGCTCGTTCATGAAGAAGAAGACGACGAGGTGCTTCTCCATGCAAGCCGGAATTTGACGATCTATCACATCACGCAGTCGCCCGGTCTGCAGTACCCGCCGCACAACCATTTGATGGACGCGTTGATCGGCATTTACAGGGGTGGCGAGACGAACTTCATCTATCCCGAGGCCGCCAGCAAGCTCGATGCCCCGCGACGGCAGGACTCCACCGCGCCCACCGTGCTGCACCTGCCCCGGCATACCGTGCATTCGGTCGCCAACACCGGCAGCGCACGGTCCGGCGCGCTTCATGTCTATCTGGGCGATCTCCCGGCGACCCACCGACAACTCTGGGATCTGCAAAGCAATCAAGCCGAGCCGTTTGACAACGATCGCTATCTGGCCGGCGCCCAGCCCATCGAGCGATCTTGAGGCAGGCGCCCTTCTCCCACAAACAAGGGGAGAAGGGAGAGCCTTCCCCTCAGAACAGGAACGACGCCGTGGCGGGGTTTGGGCCGGTGCGGGCGTTTGGCGAATCCATGCCCCGGATCGTCTGCAGGTCCGGCGCATCCAGCTCGAAATCGAAGACATCGAAATTGGCCGCGATGCGATCCCTGCGGATCGACTTTGGAATGACGATCAGCCCCTCCTGAAGGTGCCAGCGGATGATCGTCTGCGCCGCGGACTTGCCATGCTTGTCGGCAATGCCCGCAATGGTCGGGTCGTTCAGCAGCCGACCGCTGCCCAGCGGGCTCCAGCTTTCGATGCGGATGTCGTGGCTGGCATGAAAGTCCCTGATGCCGCGCTGCTGGAACTGGGGATGCAGCTCGATCTGGTTGACCACTGGCGTCACGCCGGTCTCGCCGATGATCCGCTCCAGATGGTCCTGGTTGAAATTCGAAACGCCGATCGACTTGATGCGGCCGGCCTGCCTGAGTTCGACCAGCGTCTTCCACGCCTCGACATATTTGTCCTGGCCAGGCACCGGCCAGTGGATCAGGAACAGGTCGAGTTGCTCGATGCCGAGCTTCTCCATCGTCTCGTCGAAGGCGCGCAGCGCCGCATCGCGCTGGTGTGCGCCGTTGCGGAGCTTTGAGGTGATGAACAGCTCGCCTCTCGGCACGCCGGAGCTGCGGATCGCCTCTCCAACCCCATCCTCGTTCCGATAGCCCTCGGCGGTGTCGATCAGACGATAGCCGGCCTCGATCCCCCAACCCACCACCCGGGCGGTGATATCCTGGTCGACTTGCCACACGCCAAGTCCGAGCTGGGGAATGGCGGAGCCGTCGTTCAACGGTATCTGTTCAGGCATGGCAGGTCCTTTGCAAAAGATGATCCGGGCGGTCCGCCCGGCGCATGCCCTATCTAGGTTCGACAGGGAGCAACGACCAGTCGACAGCGGTCAAATTCGCCGGGTGCAAGCTCACCTCGGTCGGCGCACCGCCCTCACCACCCCGGCCGATACGCTGCCGCAGAACAGGCGTTCGCCGCCATCAGATTCCAGCCCCGAGACGCCCATGCCGGCCGGCATGTCGAGCTTCTGCAAAACTTTGCCGGTTTGCGGGTCGACGCGGCGCAGGTCGCCCTGCTCGCCCTCCCAGGTGGCGTGCCATAGCTCGCCGTCAACCCAGGTCACCCCGGTGACGAAGCGGTTGGATTCGATGGTGCGCAGGATTGCCCCGGTCTCGGGGTCGATCTGGTGAATCTTGCGCTCCCGGTATTGGCCCACCCAGAGCGTTCCTTCGGCCCAGGTGAGCCCGGAGTCGCGCCCGCCGCCAGGCGCCGGAATGGATGCTAGCACCTCCCCGGTGTCGGGGTCGATCTTCTGGATGCGATCCCCGGCAAGCTGGAAGAAATGCCGGCCGTCATAGGCGGTGCCAGCGTGCGCGGCGACATCGATCGATCGCAGTGCCTGCCCGCTTTCCGGATCGAAGGCGTTCAGTTTCTCACCGGAGGCAAACCAGACGTTGCGCCCGTCGAAGCTTACCCCGTGCACGGTGTCGACGCCCGGAAAGGGTCCGTATTCGCGCAGGATTTCGGCCGCTGAATGCTTCATGTCGTTATCCTCAGTGAGATGATCGGGCATTTTCGGGGACCATGCTCTAACCGTTTGGCAGCGGTGCCGGGAGTAACAACGTCGTCGTGAATCCGGCCACCGGCGGCGTCATCCAGCGGCGCGCCCGGCCGTGCCCGAACGACTGCACCTTGCCGGCCTCACCAAGTTGCTCCAGCGCCCGCTGCACGCTGCGCTGGCCGGTGCCAAGCGCCAGCGCCAGTGCCGAACTCGCCCAGGATTCACCGTCGGCAAGCAAGGCCAGCACCGCCGCGTGCCGCTCCTCGATCGGCCGTGCCAGCACCACCACCTCGGGCGCCTGGCGCGGCGCCAGCGCAAAGCCTTGGCTGGTGGCATTGATGTCGGCAAGCGTGCGCAGTTCGGCGCGCAGCCGGCCGATCTCGACTCGCAATCGGGCCCGATGCGATTCATCGGCGTGCCTGCCGCCAAAAGCCTGAGCGATGAGCGTCGCCCGCGACACGTCCGCCGGCCATGCTTCGGCCAGCGTGCGCGCCAGTGCAAACAGCACCGGGCGCGTTGCCAGCGAGACCATGGTTTCCTGTTGGCGCACGAGATAGCGCAAGGCATCGACGACCAGCGCCGGCGACGCCTGCAGCGCCTCGACCTCCTCGAGCTGCAAGGGGCGCTGCTGGCCACGCGCGATCAGCCGCGCCGCCGGCGCGTCTAGCGCCAGGAAGGCGTTGTCGACCTCGGCAATCAGCCCTGGGATGCCAGCCCGGCGAGCGGCGTGGCGCGCCCACTCCAACGCGGTGCGCGCAGCCCTTGTCTTGAGGCGCCGCATCGCGACGCCGGCGACGGCCAGTTCGTGCGCGGCTCTCGATGCTGGCGGAAGCGGCGCCGGATCGAGCCCGGCCAGCACGTCTTCAGCCTCATCGAGGCGACCAATCAACAGCAGGCGCCGAACCTTGAGGTGGCCGGCATGCGCGGCGTTAAGCCGGTCGCCATGCTTTTCCAGCGTCGCCCGCGCCGCATCGAGCGCCTTGGCGGGCCAGCCGAGGTCCCGCGAGACCAATGCGATCTCTGCCTCGGCGACGACGCATCTGGCCCGCGCCACCGCCTCTTTCGGACCGAAGGCGGGTGCGGCCCGTCGCAATAGCGCCTTGGCGCGGTCGAGGTCGCCGAGCTGCGCCATCGCGATGCCGCGCAGCGCCAGCGCCGGCGCGTCCTCGCGCAAGGCGACATGGTCCAGCGCGCCGAGCGGATTGCCCGCGGCCAGCGCCAATGCCGCTGCCGTGATCAGCGAGTCCATTCAAATCCCGTCACACTTGTAACTCCCACCCCTGCACTCCACGCCCTAACTTAAGTCATGACCGCCCCCCAGCAAGCCGTATCGGCAACAGGCAGCATACCAGGGAAAACAGCAATGACTTGGATGATGACCTAGCCATCAGGACTGGCTGAAGGCGCCGTGGCCGCCGTTGACGCCAATATCGGCATTGGCTAGCCTGAGCATCTCAGGCAAAGATATTAAGCTTCTCACAAGGGACAAACAGACAATGCCTGACTCCGACGATCTGCCCCTCCACGCGACGAACGACACGGTCGAGCGCGCCGGGCGCCACCCCTGCTGCGGCGGGTCTGCCCATTCAAATCCCGTCACACTTGTAACTCCCACCGCGGCACTTCATCGCCCTACCCTGCCTCACGATCCGCAAGCAACAACACGCCGCCCTGGCGCCACAGACTGACAAAGGAGACGAGCAATGACCAAGCACACCGCAATGAAGACCCCACCAATCGTTTCACAGCAGGCGTGGGAAGCCGCGCGCGAAGAGCTGCTGGTGAAGGAGAAGGCGACGCTACGCGCCAAGGACGCGCTGGCCGCTGAGCGCCGGCGCATGCCGTGGATGGAAGTGGACAAGGCCTATGTGTTCGAGGGACCGAACGGCAAAGCGAGCCTGCTCGATTTGTTCGAAGGCCGCCGCCAGTTGATCGTCTACCGCGCCTTCTTCGAGCCGGGGGTCCATGGCTGGCCCGATCACGCTTGCCGCGGCTGTTCGCTCGGCGCCGACCAGGTCGGCCATCTCGCCCACCTCAACGCCCGCAACACCACGCTTGCCTATACCTCGCGCGCACCGCAGGCCGACATTGCGCGGCTGAAGAAGCGGATGGGCTGGGTGATGCCCTGGTACACCATCACTGATAGCTTCGACAAAGACTTCGGCGTCGACGAATGGCACGGCCACAACGTGTTCATCCATGACGGCGACCGGGTATTCCGCACCTATTTCATCAACAGCCGCGGCGACGAGGCGATGGGCACCGTGTGGAGCTACCTCGACGCAACGCCGCTCGGCCGCCAGGAGATCTGGGAAGACTCGCCCGAAGGCTATCCGCAGACCCCGCTCTACAGCTGGTGGAACTGGCACGACAATTACGACGCCGCACCCGACCAGAAATGGGCCGAAGTGTCGGCTGCCGGCGAAGCGGCATTCCGGGACAAGGACGGCCAGTAAAAACCTGTCGGGAAAGGGTGGCGCACGCTCATCCAGCTTGATTTCCTCTCCCTCACGCGGTGGGGGAGAGGAACCCAAGTCCTGGTCTCGGCACCGCCATGACCATCAAGGAAAAGACCATGAGCAATCCCCATTCTGGTACCAGCAGCGAGACCCCTGAAAACATTGCCTCTCTCGGCATCGCCGACTGGCTGTGCCTCGCCGCGGCACCCACCTTCGCCCTGATGACGCTGTTCACCTGTATCCAAGGTGGCGATGCGGCCATGTTGTGCCTAGGCGCCAATTCCACACCGCTGACCAGCATGCCGGTGATGTATCTCCTGATGAGTGCCTTCCATCTGGCGCCCTGGCTGAGGGTGATGTCCGGCCGGCCGGTCCAGCAATGAAGCTGGCCAGGCTGAGGGCGCCGGGTGGCTTGGTCAACCTCGAACTGGTCGAGGAAGACCGTCCCCAGCCAGGACCGGGTGACGTGCTGGTCAGGATCCGGGCCTGCTCGTTGAACCTGCGTGACGATTTCGTCGTGCAAGGCAAGGTGCCGTTCGCCGACGGCCGCGTTCCGCTATCCGATGGCGCGGGCGAGGTGATCGAAGTTGGCGATGATGTCGATGCATTCAAGGCCGGAGACAGCGTCGTCAGCACCTTCTACCCCTGGTGGCTGGGCGGTGACATGACGCCTGACACCAGGCGCGACATTCCGGGAGATAGTTTTGACGGCTTTGCGAGCGAATATGTGTGCATGCCGGCGCACGCCTTCACCAGGGCACCAGTGGACTACACGCATTTGGAGGCGGCAACGCTCACCTGCACGGGCGTCACCGCCTGGCGCGGCCTGGTTGTGTGCGGCAAGGTGAAACCCGGCGACACGGTGCTGGTCCTCGGCACGGGCAGCGTATCGCTGTTCGCATTGCAATTTGCCAAAGCCGCCGGCGCCCGGGTCATCGCCACGTCTTCCGACGAGCAGAAGCTGGAAAGGCTCAGGCGCCTCGGAGCCGACGCCGTCATCAACTACAAGGCCGTGACGGACTGGGGCCAAAACGCCAGGGATTTGACGGATGGACGCGGCGTCGATCACGTGATCGAGGTCGGCGGCCCCGCAACGCTTACGCAGTCGATAGCCGCATGCCGAACAGGCGGCCACATCGCCCTGATCGGCGTCCTCACCGGCTTTGCGGCGGAAGTGTCGATACCGGCCTTGTTTTCGAACCAGATCCGCATCAGCGGGATTTCGATTGGCAGCAGGGCGGACCAGGAGGACATGATCCGGGCCATGGAGGTCAACCGTCTGAAACCCGTCATCGACCGCAGTTTTGCGCTTGAGGACATCGCCGCAGCCTTCACGCACTACGAATCCCAACGGCATTTCGGCAAGGTCTGCCTCGAACTTTGAGCGCCCCAAAGCGGCAACCCCCGCAACCGAACCGCGCCGCACATCCATCAGCAACGGCTAATTGACAGCCCAGAGGAAACGGCGCCGACTGGCTGAACAGGTGGATCGCACAACAGGCGGGCGATATCGACCGCCGGCGCCGCCTTGGGGAGGATGCCATGCCAACCGTAGTTGGCCATCACAACATCACGAAGGACAGCAAGCACTGGCTCAGTTCACCCAAGCGTAAGGAGCTTTTCGGCGCTCTGGGGATCACCAACATCCGCACGTTTGTCGATCCGCAGAATCCGAAACGAGTGGCCCTGATGATGGACGTCCCGGACATGGATGCCCTTGCGACAATGATGCAGAGCCAGAAGGCCGCTGACGCGATGGTCTACGATGGCGTGGTGCCGGAATCGCTGGTGATCCTGGTCGAAGCCAAGGGTTAATGCGCGTCGCCTGAATCCGTTTCAACGCGACGCGCTTTAATGCAAGTGGCGGAGCTTGTCGGGGTTGCGCACCACATAGATTGCCGCGATCTTTCCGTCTTCGATGTCGAGTGCGGTCGTCTGCAGTTCGCCATCGGCTTCCAGCGTGATGAAGCCGGGCAGTCCATTGACGAAACCGACACGAACAAGCGTCGAGGCGTTCTTCTGCAGCCATTCCGCCACACGCGCGTATTGCTGCATCACGGCATCGAACCCCAGGACCACTTCCGTGGCTGCCGGACGCTTCCCGCCGCCATCGGCATGGGCGCTGACATCGGCCGAAAGCATCGCGCCAAGCGCCTTCATGTCGCCGCTGCGCGAGGCAGCGAAGAAGGCCTCGGCGAGCTCGAGGCCGCGTTGCTTTTCCACCTTGAAACGCGGTCTCGCCTGGCGGACATGGGTGCGTGCGCGGGCAGCAAGCTGGCGGCAGGCAGCGGGTTCGCGCTGGATGGCGGCGGCGACCTCGTCGAATCCCAGCCCGAACACATCGTGCAGCAGAAAGGCCGCCCGCTCGAGCGGCGAAAGACGTTCCAGCACCAGCATCATCGGCAGAGTGACGTCGTCCACTTCGTCCTCTTCCACGACGGGATCGGGAAGCCAGGGGCCGACATAGGTCTCGCGCAGGCGGCGCGCGGATTTGAGCTGGTCCAGGCAAAGCCGCGTGACGGTGCGGCGGAGGAATGCCGCGGGCTCACGCACCTCGCCCCGGTCGGCCCTCATCCAGCGGATGAAGGCCTCCTGCACGACATCCTCGGCATCCGCCACGGAGCCAAGCATGCGGTAGGCGACGCGCATCAGCGTCGGACGCAGCGGGTCGAACGCCGCCGCCGCGTGCTCGGTCGCTGCGCCCGTCATCAGGCGGCCGCCGCCTTGGCCGCGGATCTTATCGCCGCCGGATCGGCCCAGCCACCGAACCCAACCGCAAGGCGGTTGTAGCCGTTGATCACATTGATCATCAAGGTGAGCTTGACCTGCTCTTCCGGCGTGAATTCGGCCTCCAGGGCCTCGTAGGCGCTTTCGTGCGTATGACCCTCGCAAATCCGCGTCAGCGCCTCGGTCCAGCCGAGCGCGGCGCGTTCGCGGTCGGTGTAGCAAGGCGCCTCGCGCCACGCCGACAGCAGGTAGATGCGCTGCTCGGTTTCGCCGTCCTCGCGCGCAAACACCGTGTGCATGTTGAGGCAATTGGCGCAGCCATTGATCTGGGATGCACGGATCTTCACAAGCTCGGCCAGGCTGGGCTCGAGGCTGGAGGAAATGGCGAAGGATGCGCGCTGCCATTCCTTCATCAGCGAGGGGGCAGTGGCGAAGAGATCAAGTTTTGCGGTCATGATTGGCTTCCTTCTGTTGGTGCCGACCTCATGACGAGTCAGGATCCGCCAGTGTGACATTCACGCCAGGTTTTTGTCGCCAGCCAGCGCGAGAGATCGCCCCGGCACCTGGTATCGGCCGTCGGCGACGCTTGCCTAGGTCGCGATATCGTTGACTGGCAGCAATGGCTTGGGGAGGTCAACCTCACCAAGCCCGGTGCGCAGTTCGATCTCGATGTCGCGACAGATTTGCGAGATCGGAACATCGTTGGCGTTGCCCTCGAAAGGGTTGGCACTGCTCTCGCCGACCTGGTCGAGAGACATGTATGCCCACCCCAGGAGTGTGCTGAACGGGATCGTGAGCCAGATCGCGATCGGGCCGAGTGCGCCACCCAATTTGCCCATGTCGGCAAAGACTGGAACGACGCCAAATGGCAGCAAGGTGCAAAAGATCATGACGAACAAGGAACTGACGATGGCGTATTGCCGGGGATATGGATTGTTCTTGATGCGGTCGCAGCGCGCCTGCTGATCATGGAAGTCGCGGATCAGCTTGATGAGTTCGACATAGACCTGCGGAGGGATTTTGGCGTCCTTGAACAACGCATTGACCTGGACCGATTGCATTTCAAGCAGGATTAGCGCTGGACGAGGCGACTTCAGGACGTCGTTGGCTTGTTCGCCCAACAGCGGACGCAGTTCGTCGGCGATCGAGCCCGCATCCTCCTGGATATGGTAACGCCGCCGGAATTCGACATTGGCCGCCCGCCCCATGGATTCCCACGGCATCGGCCGCCGCAGGGCGAACCGCAGGGCCGTCAACCAGGCGAGATGGCGGTAGATAAGTTGCCTGGCTGTCGGCACATCGTTGAAGTCCCTGGAGAAATTGGACCACAACCGGCTGCTGGCTGTAATTTGCGCAAAGGCTTGCAGCGCTTCACTGCTGCGGGTGAATACCTGCGAATTCTTGAACCCGGCAACGAGTGACACGGTGGTGCCGAGCACGAGCACGACCGACCATGGCACCGAAAACCCGGCGATGCCCGGCAGGCGGTAGGCCGCCACGGCCAGTGCGCTCACCACCACCATGTAGATGACACTGCCCCGCGACCAGAGAGCGAAATCTACCACCTTGTAGGAACGGCCTACATACATCGGGTGCCCTCGAAAGCGTGGACGACAAGCGAATCAAGCCATCACGCCTAGCATACCGTTTGCTCACCATGAATGGCCGTCTTGGCATGAAGCCGACTGTTGCGAGGCCGATTTCCCAAAGCGCGTCGCGTCCAATCTTACCAAAAACATGGGCACGGGGTCGCCCCCGTGCCCATGGCTTTTCACCTATCTCAATTGCACTTCGGCTTGGCGCTGTTGCAGGCGTCGACCAGTTCGGCCGGCGGATCCTTGTGGAACACGGTCTTGAAGGACTCCAGCACGTTAGACTGCACCACCGGCAAGGACTGGACGCCGACCCAGGCGGGCGTGGGTTCACCAATCAGCGCCTTCATCATCGCCAGCGCTTCGGCGACGCCCTGGTCATAGGGACGCTGCGAACCGGTTGCCTTCAGCGGCCCACCCTTGGCGATTTCGATCGCCGACTGCAGGCCGAGATCGACAGTGGTGATCGGAATGTCGATGCCTTGCGCGCGCATCGACGACAGCGTGTCGAGCGCCGGCTGATCCCACACCGCAAACAGGCCCTTCACATCGGGATTGCCGGTGAGGAAGTCGCCGGCGATCTGCGACACCTTGGAGGGATCGGTGAAATCGACCTGCTTCATGACGATGTCGGGCCGGTTCTTCTTCATCCACTCGCCAACGCCCTTGGTGCGCTCGTTGGTGCTGAAATAGTCGACGCCGAAATTCACCAGGCCGATCGTGCCGCCCTTCGGCATGCAGGAAGACAGGATCTGCGCCGCGATCTGGCCGTTGCCCTGGCTGTCGGCCGAGATCATCGAGGCAAAATCCTTTGGAGATTCGAGGCCAACCGGGATGCTGTCCATGAACACCAGCTTGATGCCGGCCTCGCCCACCTTCTTGTAGGTCGGCGCGGTCGCAGTGAAGTCGACCGGGATGGAAATGATGCCGTCGGGATGCTGCTGGATGGTGTTCTCGATATCGGCGATCTGCTTGTCGACCTGATATTCGGCGGACGCGACGCCGGTCACGGTCACGCCATACTTGGCCAGCGTTTCGCTGATGCCTTGCACCTGCAGTTGCGACCAGTCGAGGTTCACCGTCTGCATGGAAATGCCGACCTTGAATTTGCCGGCCTTGACCTTGGCGGCCTGGTCGTCGCTCAATTTCAGCTCGTCGGGCGAGGCTGCCTTTTCACCGTGCGGGCCCTGGCCGACAATGCCCTTGGGACCGAGCGTGGCCATGTCGACGCCGGTAACGCAGGTTTCCGGCGTTTGCGCGAGGCTTATGGACGTCGACAGCGCGAACGCGCTGGCGGCGATGCTCAATCCTAGGAAAAGCGAGTGGATTCGTGCCGAGTGCTTCATGACTTTCCTCCGTTGATCGTTGACGTCTCTGGTGCCGTTTGGAGCCGGCAATTTTCTGCTGATATCCGCGGGCGCGCGCCTTACCTCCTCGTGAAGGCGACCGCGGCGACGATGATTGCTCCCTTGATGACGAGTTGCAGCGACGAGCTGACGCCAAGCAGCACCAGCCCATTGTTGAGCGTGCCGATAATCAGGCTGCCGAGCAGCGTGCCCAGCACGAAACCGCGACCGCCGAACAGGCTGCAGCCGCCGAGGATCACCGAGGCGATGACATCGAGCTCCATGCCTTGCACGACATCGGGCCGCGCCGCGTGCGAACGCGCCGACAGGATCAGCGATGCCAGTCCGGCGAGCGTTCCGGTCAACACGAAAGCCAATGTGGTGACCTGCTTGATATGGACGCCGGAATAGAGCGCCGCAGTCGGGTTGCCGCCCGCCGCATAGACGCGCCGCCCATAGACGCTGTAGTGGAGCAGCAGGATGCCGGCGATGGTGACGCCAAGCGTCCACAAGATCGGCGCCGGGATGCCCAGCACCGAGCCTTCGCCGAAGATCGCGAAATAATACTCATTGGTGATGATGACCGGCTTGGTGTTGGTGACCATCAGCGCCAGGCCGCGCGCGCCGCTCAACGTGCCCAGCGTCACCAGGAAGGATGGGATTTCGAGGCGGGTGGTCAAGACGCCGTTGATCAGCCCGATCAGCGCCCCGGTGCCCAATCCCGCCACCGCGCCGACGACCCAGTTGTTGGCGACGAAAGCCATGGCCAGCGACGCGCTCATGCCCGAAAGCGCCAGCGTCGAGGCGACGGACAGGTCGATCTGCCTTGAAATGATGACGAACGTCGTGCCGACGGCAATGATCGAGACCAGCGTCGTCTGGCGGCCGATGTTGAGAAAATTGTCGATCGACAGGAACCAGGGCGACGCCAGGCTGAAAACGATCAGCATGACGGCGAAGGCGACGTAAAGCATATAGGGTCGCTCGCCCTGAAGCAGATGCTGCAGCGCCGAGCGACCTCCTGGCTGCTTGGCGGAAGCTCCCCTTGCCATTGGTGGATTTGCCGGGCTTTGGGTGTCGGTCATGCCGCGTGCTCTTCCGATGGCTGCGAAAGTTGAATGAGGTGATGGAGATCCTCGGCGCTGCCGAATTCCCGTCTCGAAATCGTCTCCTTGATCCGGCCATCGACGACGATCGAGACGCGATCGCAGAGCTGAAGCAGTTCGGAAAGATCCGAAGACACCAGCATCACACCGCTTCCCGCTGCGGCCGCCGCACGAATGACGCCGTAAATCTCCTCCCGCGCACCGACATCGACGCCAACCGTCGGCTCGTCGAGCAAAAGCACGCGCGGCCGTGGCTCGTTCCATTTGCCGAACACGACCTTCTGCTGGTTGCCACCGGACAGGTTCTTCACCGTGGTCGATGCGCCCGGCGCCTTGACGGCCAGCCGGTGCATCGCGGCGTCGGCGTGCTCGCTCGCCGAGCGACGCTGCAACCAGCCCAGGCGCGAGAAATACGGCAGCCGGGGCAGGGTCAGGTTGCGCTCGATCGAATGTTCGAGAACCAGGCCTTGGAGGTGCCGGTCCTCCGGCACCAGCGCGATGCCTCGCCGTATCGCCCCGGCCGGATCGGTTCTGTTCAGCGAAACGCCGTCGAGGCTGGCATCGCCCGACTGGACGGGCCGCAGCCCGAAGATCGTCTGCAGGATTTCGGTGCGTCCGCTGCCGATCAGGCCGGCAAGGCCATGGATCTCACCGCTGCGCAGTTCGAGATTGGCCCGGTCCAGCCTGTCATTGCTGACGCCCCTCAATTCGAGCACGGGCTTTTCAGGTGAACCAGGGCGAGCCGATGACGGCAGGCTTTGCCCGGTTGCCCTGTGGTCCTCCTTCAGGACGGCGTGATCCGGCCCGACGATAGCGCCGACCAATTGCCTCATATTGGTCTGCGACGTGACAAAGGTTCCGGCGTTCTGCCCGTCGCGGAACACGGTCACCCGGTTCGAAATCCGGAAGACCTCATTGAGGCGATGCGTGACGTAGATCACCCCGACGCCCCGCGCGGCAACAGCACGGATCGCCTCGAACAGGATCTTCTCTTCATCGTCGGTCAGCGCCGAGGTCGGCTCGTCGAGGATGAGCAGTCGAACGTCGCCCATCAGCGCCTTGGCGATCTCGGTCATCTGGCGATAGGCAAAGGGCAGCGACCCGACCAGGGCGCGAGCATCGAGCGGGATATTCTGAGACTTGAGGAAGGCTTCGGCCTGCGCCACCAGTTGGCGTTTTTTCAGGAAGCCGAAGCGGGTCTTCGGCTCTCGTCCCAGCATCAGATTGTCGGCAACCGAAAGCGATTCGACCAGGCTCAGATCCTGGTAGACCACCGCCACGCCGGCACTGCGCGACTGGGCGGGCGAAGCGAACGAGACAGGCTCGCCATTGATCGCGATCGAGCCACCATCATGCACGTGGACGCCGCTTAGAATCTTGATCAGCGTCGATTTGCCGGCCCCGTTTTCACCAAGCAGGGCGTGCACTTCACCGGATTTGATTTCGAGACTGACGCCGCGCAGCGCATTGACACCGCCGAACCGCTTGCTGACGCCCTCGACGCGCAGCAAGGGAGTCCCGGACGATGGCGAAATCGAACCCTGTTCGATCATGACGCCTGCATTTCCTTCCGTTGACGCGTCCCCTACCCCGATCGAGATTGTCTTTTGAGACTTCTCTTACTTTTTTTGTGACTTTTCCATCAGGCCGGCGAAATGTCAAACGGAGTCAGGCGGCAGTTGGAATGATTCCGGCCCTACCTCCCCATGTTCGGTGATGACGGCGTCGAAACCGTCCATCGGCGCGAAGAAGGCGCGCTTGAGCTTGCCGATCTTGCTGCTGTCGACGACGAGGTAGTTTTCGCGCGCCAGGCCCATCACCTTCTGCTTCACCACCGCCTCGTGGAAATGCTCGCAGGTGGCGCCGCGTTTGGCATCGACGCCGGCGGCCGACAGGAAAGCTGCATTGATGCCGACGCTCTTCAAAATGTCGAAGTCATGCGTGCCCGAGAAGGACGCCGAGGCGGGATGATAGACGCCCCCCAGCATGATGATCGTCACATTGGCTTTGCGGGTCAGGCGCTCCGCGACATTCATGGCGTAACATATTGCCGTTATTCGATAATCATCTGGAATGAGGTCGATCAGATGGATCAGCGTCGTGCCGCAATCGATGAAGATCGTCTCGTCGGGCCGAATTTTCCGCACCGCGTGCAGGCAGGCTTCGCGCTTTGCCGCCGCATGGCTGTCGGCCGCGGTCGCCAGTTCGTAAGGAGCGTCGGTATCGATCTCCGCCGCCGCCAATATGTGCCCACCGAGAAAGGCGATCTGTCCCTGATTGGTGGCGATATCACGCCGCACCGTCATCTCCGAGACGCCGAGCAGCGTCGCCGCTTCGCTCAGATGGATAACCCGCCGTTCCGATAGCAGATGGATCAGCCGGGCTGTCCTTTGCGCTTTGCGAGCAGTCATGCGTTGGGCCTGTCGGTCACCTGAAATGTGACGAATTTAACAACCGCTGCCATTCAGTTGCAAGCGCGGTGTGTGGATTCGCCCTGCGCTGGCCGACGGACATGCCTGCTTATAAGGCTCTCGCCTGTCTTGGACCGATCGCGCAGACAATCAGGCCTTGGCGGATTTCCCCGCCCCGAACCGCAGACCGTCCATCAGCAGCGACACCAGCCGGCGTGAGCGGTCGCGCCATTGCGGGGTGTCGGGTGCCGAATAGATGCCCGACAGTGCGTGCAGCACGTCGGAAGGGTCGACATCGCCGCGGATCGTGCCCTCGGCCACCGCCGCCTCGACCAGTTGCCGCAAGGCCTGCGAGACGCGGCCTGAGGTATCGGAAAACAGCGTCGAATTGGTGGTGAGCAGAATGCGCAGGCTGGTCGCCAGGCCGCGCTTGGTGGCGACATAGTCGACGAAGCGCTGCATCCACTGCTCCAGCGCGACATCGGACGGGTATTTTCCGGCGAGTTCGCCGGCAGCCGCGCACAGCGCCTCCGCCTCGCGCCGGTAGACCACCTCGACCAGATGCTCGCGCGTCGGGAAATGCCGGTAGAGCGTGCCGATGCCGACGCCGGCACGGCGCGCGATCTCTTCCAGCGAGGCGTCGATGCCACGCTCGGCAAAGACGGCGGCCGCCACCTCGACCAGCCTATCACGGTTGCGCTGCGCGTCGGCGCGCAGCGGCTTGGCCTCTTCGACCTTCTCTTCAGCGATGGCGGACGACTCGGCGGCCAATTTTTTCTCCACGGTGTGGCGGGGGGCTTGAACCCGGCCGGGTCAGCCCCCACGTAATAAACGGAGGCGCCTCCGTTTTAGTGGAGCACCTTTATCATATAATAAGGCGAACCGGTATGTCACGTGCTGAAAGTAGCCTCCCCCGCCCGCTGGAGGTCGGTGAAGACCGATGAGTGCTATCTCCCCATACGAGGAGATTAGCCAACCTGACCGCAAGGTAACCTTGCTCTTCCCCGGCAAGGCACCAGATCATTCCCATTCGCGTCAAGCAATTGGAGCCAGACGCCCATGACCAGCCTTCCCCTCGCTCTCACCATCAACGGACACCGATACGAACTGGAGGTCGATCCACGCGTCACACTGCTTGACCTGCTGCGCGAGCGGCTTGAGCTCACCGGCACCAAGAAAGGCTGCGACCGCGGCCAGTGCGGCGCTTGCACGGTACTGGTCGATGGCAAGCGCATCAACTCCTGCCTGGCGCTGGCTGTCAGCCATGACGGCGCCAAGGTCTTGACCATCGAGGGTGTCTCCCATGGTGAAGACCTGCATCCGGTGCAGGCCGCCTTCATCGCCCATGACGGCTTCCAATGCGGTTTCTGCACACCGGGTCAGATCATGAGCACGCTCGGCCTGATCGCCGAGGCACAGGCCGGCGACGATCCCGAGCGCATCCGAGAGGGCATGAGCGGCAATCTCTGCCGTTGCGCTGCCTATGGCGGCATCGTCGAGGCCGTCCTGGAAGCCCAGGAACAACTGGCCAAATCCGATCGGAGGACCGCAGCGTGAAGAACTTCGATTATGTCAGGCCCACTACCATTCCCGACGCCATTGCGGCGGCGGCCGAGCCGGGTTCGGCCTATCTCGCCGGCGGCACCAACCTGCTCGACCTGATGAAGGGCGGGGTCACCAGCCCCGAGCGTATCGTCGACATCTCGCGCCTGCCGGAACTCAACCGCATTGAGCTGTTGGCCGATGGCGGCCTGCGCATCGGCGCGCTGGTGCGCAATGCTGACCTCGCTCATGATCCAGAGTTCGCCAGATCCTATCCGGCGGTGGCGGAGGCCTTGCTGTCGGGCGCCTCGGCTCAGCTTCGCAACGCCGCCACCGTCGGCGGCAATCTGCTGCAGCGTACGCGCTGCAGCTATTTCTACGACACCGCCAGCGCCTGCAACAAGCGCGAGCCGGGCGCTGGTTGCGACGCGCTGGGTGGCGAGAACCGGCTGCACGCCGTGCTCGGCTGGAGCGACGCCTGCATCGCCACTCATCCGTCGGACTTCTGCGTGCCGCTGGTGGCGCTCGACGCCGTGGTCGAGATCGAGGGCAAAAAGGGCCGGCGTCATGTGACGCTGGAGGAATTCCACCGGCTTCCCGGCGAGGCGCCGCAGCGGGAGAATGGGCTGGAGCCCGGCGACCTGATCGTTGGGGTGCGCCTGCCGGCGGAGGCCGCCTCCTTCTCCGCCAATGCCCGCTATCTCAAGGTACGCGAACGCACCTCCTATGCCTTCGCTGTTGTCTCGGCCGCCGCTGCCCTTGTCGTCGAAGGCGGCAAGATCCGCCAGGCGCGGCTGGCGCTGGGCGGGGTAGCGGCCAAGCCATGGCGGGCGCGTTCGGCGGAAGCGGTCCTGCTTGGCGCCGATGCCGACGAGACGAGCTTCGTCCGTGCGGCGGACGCCGCATTGGCCGATGCCAGTCCCTCCGGCGACAATGCGTTCAAGATCGAACTCGCACGCCGCATCGTAGTCAGGGCGCTGATGTCTGCCCTGGCGGGAACGCCTGGACGGCTGCCAGCCCTTCCTGCCTCCCCATTTTCCTCCATTCCCGGAGTGCGCCATGACGCTTGAACTCGGCCTCAATCAACAACCCGCCCATCTCCGGCAGGGCTCCAGCATCGGCCAACCGCTGACCCGCCGCGATGGTTTTCTTAAGGTCACCGGTGCCGCCCGTTACGCCGCCGACAATCATCCGCCCGGCATGCTCTACGCAGTACTGGCGGTCAGCAGCATCGCGCGCGGCCGCGTTGCTTCACTGGATGTCGAGGCGGCCAAGGCGCACGGGGGCGTGGTCGAGGTGATGACGCCTCAGAACCGGCCGCCGCTCGCCACCGATCCGGATGCCAAGAACAATCCCTTCATGTTCCGGCTCGACTTGTTGCAGAACGACCATATCCGCTACCCGAACCAGACCATCGCCGTGGTGATCGCCGAAACGCTGGAGGCGGCGACCGAGGGGGCGGCACTGCTGTCGCCGCGCTATGAAGTGCAGCCAGCGCGCGTTGGCCTCGACGGCGCCGAAAGCTTTGTGCCGGGCGGTGTCGGCATCGGCAGTCCTGCGGTGCACCACAAAGGCGATGTCGAGGCCGGTCTCAAGTCGGCAGCGACGCGGATCGAGGCGACCTACGAGACGCCGGCCCAATACCACAACGCCATGGAGCCGCATGCGATCGTCGCCGCCTGGGATGGCGACAGCCTGTCGATCGACACGCCGAGCCAGGGCCTTGCCATGGCACAGGGCCGCATCGCTGGCCTGTTCGGCATCGCGCCGCAAAATATCCACATCCGCAGCCCTTTCCTGGGTGGCGGCTTCGGTTCCAAGGGCATGATCTCCGGGCCGCAGGTGCTGGGCATTCTGGCGGCGCGTCTCGTCGGTCGTCCGGTCAAGCTGGTGCTGCGGCGCGAGCAGATGTACGGGCCTGCCGGCCATCGCGCGCCCACGCGCCAGACCTTGCGCATGGGCATGGACAGCGAAGGGCGGCTGACAGCGATCGACCATCACGCCAAGACCGCATCGAGCACGTTCGACGATTTCTTCGAACCGGCCGCCGATGCCTCGCACACGCTCTATGCCAGCCCGGCCATCGCCACTTCGCACGAGGCGGTGCGGCTGGACACGGGCACGCCGCTGTTCATGCGCGCCCCGGGTGAAGCCACCGGCTCGATCGCGCTGGAGAGCGCCATCGATGAGGCGGCCGCGGCCTGCGGCATGGACCCGCTGGAGTTTCGGCTGCGCAATTATGCCGAGGTCGAGCCGATGACTGGCAAGCCGTTTTCGTCCAAGGCGCTGCGCCAGTGCTACACGCAGGCATCAGAACGCTTCGGTTGGCAGCGCCGTCCGCTCCAGCCGCGCCAGATGCCGGACAAGGATGGCTTTCTGACCGGCTGGGGCATGGGCACGGCGACCTTTCCGGCGATCATGTTCCAGGCTGAAGCGCGTGCGGTGCTGAGGGCCGACGGCAGCGGCCTGATGGAGACCGGCGCGCAGGACATGGGGCAAGGCGCCTGGACCGCCTTCGCCCAGATCGCCGCCGACGGGCTGGGGCTCGACATCGACCAGGTCGATTTCAGGGCCGGCAGCTCCGACCTGCCCAACGCAGGCATTGCCGGCGGCTCCGGCCATACGGCGACAGCCGGCATGGCGATCCACAATGCCGGAGCCGCCGTCATCACCAGGCTCGCCGATCTCGCCACCGGCAATGAAGCCTCGCCGCTGTTCGGCGCCGGCAACGAGGGCGTGCTGGCCCGTGGCGGCCGCCTCTACCGGCGCGACGATGAAAATCGCAGTGAAAGCTACGGCGAGATCCTGGCGCGTGCGGGGCTCGCCGAGATCGATGGCCGAGGCGCGGGAACCCCAGACCCGGCCTCGCGGGAGGCCTATGCCATGCACGCGCATGGCGCTGTGTTCGCCGAAGTGAAGGTCGATCCGGATTTCGGCCAGATCCGCGTCACCCGACTGGTCGGTGCCTTTGCCGCCGGGCGGGTCATCAATCCGCGGCTTGTGCGCAGCCAGTATTATGGCGGCATGATCTGGGGCGTCTCCTTCGCGCTGCATGAGGAGGCCGTCACCGACCGGCGCTCGGGCCGTATCCAGAATGCCAACCTCGCCGAATACCATGTCCCGGTGAATGCCGACGTGCCGTCGGTCGAGGCGCTGCTGGTCCACGAGGACGACCCTTACGTCAACGCGCTCGGCATCAAGGGCGTTGGCGAAATCGGCATCACCGGCACAGCTGGCGCCGTCGCCAATGCGGTCTGGCATGCAACTGGCGTGCGCCCCCGGCGCTTTCCAATCCGGATCGAGGAGCTGCTGGGATGACGAGTGATCCGTGTAGCGGACAGAAGACCAGTTGCCTGGCTTTCCAAACGGCGAATGCCCGGAGCGAAAGCGAAGGGACGGACAGCTGGGAGATTCGGTAGGTCTGCCGGCTGTCCTAGCCTGCCCAAAATCAGCTCAATCGACTTCGCGTCAAGCAACTGGAGCCAGACGCCCATGACCAAAACGACAATTCCCGTCCATCTCGACATCAATGGCAATCGCCACACCCTGCAGCTCGAGCCGCGCGTCACGCTGCTCGACGCCTTGCGCGACCGGCTCGGCCTGACCGGCACCAAGAAGGGCTGCGACCACGGCCAGTGCGGCGCCTGCACCGTCCATGTCGACGGCGAGCGCGTGCTGGCCTGCCTGACGCTGGCCGCGCAGGCCGAGGGCCGCACCGTCACCACCATAGAGGGGCTTGCACGGGAGGGCGAACTGCATCCCGTGCAGGCTGCCTTCCTCGAGCAGGATGCCTTCCAGTGCGGTTATTGCACTCCCGGCCAGATCATGTCGGCGGTCGCCTGCATCCGCGAGGGCCATGCCGGCTCGGACGAAGAAATCCGCGAATACATGGCCGGCAATCTCTGCCGCTGCGGCGCCTATCCGCACATCGTCGCCGCTGTCCGCCAGGCCGCCCTGGAGGTCCAGTCATGAGAGATTTTTCCTATCTGCGTGCCGGCTCGGTCGATGCGGCGCGCCAGGCCGCCGCCCTGCCGGGCGCCATGCTGCTCGCCGGCGGCACCACGCTGATCGATCTCGCCAAATGCGGCGTCGCCGAGCCCGACAGCCTCGTCGACATCACCCATCTCAAAGGGCTGGACAAGATCGAAGTGAGCGAGCGTGGCGCCACCATCGGCGCATTGGCAAAAATGGGCCATGTCGCCGACCATGCCGATATCAAGAGCCACTTTCCCGCCGTCTCCGAAGCCCTGTGGCAGGCGGCTTCGGCGCAGATCCGCAACATGGCGACAATCGGCGGCAATCTGATGCAGCGCACGCGCTGCCCCTACTTCCGCGATCCGGCGAATTTCCCAGCCTGCAACAAACGGGAACCCGGCAGCGGCTGTTCGGCTATCGGCGGTGTCACTCGGGGACACGCCGTACTCGGCACCAGCGAAGCCTGCATCGCCATGTATCCAGGTGACCTCGCCACCGCGCTGGTCGCCTTCGACGCGATCGTCCATCTCGGTGAGCGTCGGGTTTCGGTGGACGATTTCTTTCTGTTGCCCGGCGCCACGCCCGACAGGGAACACGCGATCGAACCGGGCGAGATGATCACCGCCATCGAGATCCCCAACTCCGCCGCCGCCCGGCGTTCCACATACCTGAAGATCCGCGACCGCCAATCCTATGAGTTCGCCGCGGCAAGTGCTGCTGTCGGCATCGAGTTCGAGGCTGACGGGCGCACCATCCGGGATTTGCGTGTGGCGCTGGGCGGCGTCGCGACCAAACCGTGGCGGGCACGGGCAGTGGAACAGGCGCTGAAAGGCAAGGTGCTGGAGCCGGACGCCGTCCGAGGCGCCAGCCTGCTCGCCGTCGAAGGCGCCGTCGACAACGGCGCCAACCACTACAAGATCGAACTGGCGCCGCGCGTCGTCGCCCGCGCCATCCTGAAAATGGGAGAAACCGCATGACTGTTCACAACATGAGACATGGTGATGCGTCCGATGGCGGCGCCGACGCCGTTGGCGGCCGGCTGTCGCGCGTCGACGGCCCGGCCAAGATCACCGGCTCCGCGAAATATGCCGTCGAGCAGCAGCTTGAAGGGCTCGCCTACGCCGTGCTGGTCGAAAGCACGGTTGCATCAGGCAAGGTGCGCTCGATCGATACCGCCGAGGCCGAGGCAACGCCCGGCGTGCTCAAGGTATTGACGCCGGACACCATCATTAGCCTCAGGACCGCGGCGGACTGGTTTGGCACGCCGCCGCCGGACAAGCCCTATTGCCCGTTGGCGCGCGACATCACCTTCTCAGGCCAGCATGTCGCCGCGGTAGTAGCGGAAACCTTCGAGCAGGCGGTTGCGGCCGCTGCGCTGGTCAAAGTCAGCTATGACGAGACCCCCTCCATTGTCGACCTCAGCGACGCCAAGGCCGGCGACGGCATTCCGATCGATGCCATGACCAAGGAATGGGGCGACGCCCAGGCAGCCTTCGCCTCGGCTCCGGTCCGGATCTGCGCCGCCTACAACACGCCGCGCGAATACCAGGCGCCCATGGAACCGCATGGCCTGATCGCCCACTGGGAAGGCGACAAGCTCACCGTATGGGAGCCGAGCCAGTGGCTGGACGGCATGGCGCGCACCTATGCCGAATGGTTCGGCGTGCCGTTCGAGAATGTGCGGCTGGTCTCGCCCTATATCGGCGGCGGCTTCGGCTCCAAGGCGCTGGCGCTCAGCCATGGCGCGGTGGCGGCAAGTGCCGCCAAGATGCTCGGCCGGCCGGTGAGGCTGGTGATGACGCGGCCGCAGACCTTCACTGGCTACGGCGGGCGCGCGGCGACACGCCAGACGGTGACGATCGGCGCCGACCGGCAAGGAAAAATCCAGTCGATCGTGCATCGCGGCATCAATGAGACGTCGATGGACGGCATGTGGGTCGAACCGCTCGGATCGGTCACCTCAATCATGTACGCGACGCCGAATTTCTCCTCGAAGCAGAATGTCGTGCGGGTGAATTCGGTGGTGCCGGGCGCCATGCGCGCGCCGGGTGAAAACCCCTCGGCCTTCGGCATCGAGAGCGCCATCGACGAACTCGCTTACGAGGTCGGCATCGATCCGCTGGAGATCCGCCTGAGAAACTATGCCGAGCAGGATCCGCACGCCAAAAAAGCCTGGTCGACCAGGCAGTTGCGCGAGGCCTTTGCCGCAGGTGCAGAACGCTTCGGCTGGGCCAAGCGCACGCCCGAACCGCGCTCGATGCGCGACGGCAACCAGTTGATCGGCTGGGGTGTCGCCGCGGGCACCTATCCGGTGCGGCGCGCCTATGGCGAGGCGATCGTGCGCATCCTCGCCGACGGCTCGGTCGAGGTCGAAAGCTCCTCGATCGACATGGGCCAGGGCACCTACACGATCCTGGCGCAGACCGCCGCCGAGACGGTCGGCGTGCCGGCCGACAATGTCGTGGTGAAGCTCGGCGACTCGCGCTTCCCCCGCGCCGGCGTCGCCGGCGGGTCGCGGCTGGCCGGCGTGATGACCGGCGCCGTCTACAAGGCGGCGACCTCGGCGCTCGATCAGTTCGTCGGGCTGGCGATCAGCGATCCGCGCTCGCCGTTCCACGCGCTGCAGGCCAACACGCTGATGGTCGCCAATGGCCGCATCTCATCGCCGCGCGGTGACGGTCCCGATCTCTCCATAGCCGAACTGCTGACCAGCGTCGGCCGCGACCACATCGAGGCAACCGGCGACACCATGCCGGCCAACTCGACGGCGCAGGATCGCTACAAGAACTACACCACCATCGCCATGGCGCTGCCGCATACGGAGGGCGACTATTCCCGCCACAGCTGGTGCGTGCATTTCATCGAGGTGCGCGTCGACGAGGATTTCGGAACGGTGCGCGTGTCGCGCGTCGTGTCGGCGCTGGATTCGGGCCGGCTCTACAACCCCAAGCTCGCCGAAAGCCAGTGGAAAGGCGGCATCATCATGGGCATCGGCCAGGCGCTGCTCGAGGAAGGCATCGTCGACCGCCGCCATGGCCGCATCGTCAACAACAACCTTGCCGACTATCTGGTGCCGACCAACGCCGACATTCCCGACATCGAGGTGATCTCGGTCGGCATTCCCGACCTGCATTCCTCGGTGCTCGGCGGCAAGGGCGTCGGCGAGCTCGCCATCGTCGGTGTGGCACCCGCAATCGCCAACGCGGTTTTCCACGCCACTGGAAAACGGGTGCGCGACCTGCCGATCACGCTGGAGAAGCTGATCTAGGGGGCGACGATCTCCCCCCTTGCGGGGGAGATGGCCGGCAGGCCAGAGGGGGGTACTGTCCCGCCGGCATCTCAACCCAATCACAATCGCGCCGTCCAGTGATTTCCGGTTGAAGGTGGTAACCGCGAAGTTTGGCGATCCTTCCCACCCCCCTCTGCCCTGCCGGGCATCTCCCCCGCAAGGGGGGAGAGTGGCAGCTCCGCCATCTTCGCCGATCACCACTCCAGCCCGAACACCAGCTTGCCGAAGTGCAGGCCGCCGGCGGCCATGTGGGCGTAGGCTTCGGCCGCGTCGTTCGGCGAAAACACCTTGGCGACGACCGGCTCGATCCCAGCTGCACCGATGGCGCGCGCGGCATCGCGAAGGTCGGACACAGATCCGGTGTTGTTGCCGACCACCCTCAGCGCCTTGATGATGATCGGCAGCAGATTGACCGCGGCCTCGGCGCCGGTGACGAAGCCGATGGTGAACAGCGTGCCGCCGGGCGCGGTGGCGTTGATGGCGCGGGCGAAGGTCGCGGTGCCGCCGGTCTCGACGACGAGGTCGGCACCGAGGCCGCAGGTCAGCTCCAGCACCTTGCCGTCCCAGTCGGGCGTCGCGCGGTAGTTGATGAGATGATCGGCGCCGAGTGCCTTGGCCCGCTCCAGCTTCTCGTCCGATGACGAGGTGATGATGACGGTGGCGCCGGCGGCTTTCGCAAGCTGCAAGGTAAAGATCGAGACGCCGCCGGTGCCGAGCAGCACGACGACCGAGCCCGGCCCGACATCGGCGGCGCGGATGGCGTTCCAGGCAGTGGTGCCGGCGATCGGCAGCGTCGAGGCCGCCTCGAAGGAGAGATGCGCCGGCACCGGCACAACCGAATTGGCCGGCAGCGCGACATATTCGGCCAGCGACCCCTGCAGCGAGATGCCGCGCATCTGCGTCATCTCGTAAGGGCGCGGCCGGCCCCCGATCCAGCGCGGCTTGGCGTGGGCGACGACGCGATCGCCGACGGCCAGTCTCGTAACCCCCTCGCCCAGCGCGACGATCTCGCCGGCGCCGTCGGCGACTGGGATGAGCGGAAAGCTCGGTCCGGGATAATTGCCGCTCGCCACCGCGACATCGACGAAATTGAGGCTCGCCGCACGCTGGCGGATCAGCACCTCGCCGCGCTGCGGTTCGGGGGTGGCAATGGTGGCGGTGCGGAAGGCATCCAGCCTGGGCTGGCTCAGTTCGATGGCTTTCATGGTTTCACTCCGGTGGGAATATTGATGGGTTGAGTGAACCTATCTGCTGCGCTATCTCTGGATAATCCTTGCCTTTTGCATTTGAGTACTGTGAATCATGCAGCAATCGCACGAACCCTTGGCCCTTGCCGAAATGGCGGCCTTCGCGGCGATCGCCGAGGCGCGCTCCTTCACCAGGGCGGCGGCGCGTGTCGGGCGCGACGCGACCATCCTGTCGCGGCGCCTGCAATCGCTGGAGGAGCGGCTGGGTGTCAGGCTGCTCCATCGGACGACGCGCAGCGTGTCGCTGACCGAAGCGGGTGCCGAATTCCTGGTGCGCGTGCGCGCCATCCTCGCCGCCGTCGACGAGGCCGAGGCCGCCGCGTCGGCACATGCCGGCCGCCGCCCGCGCGGCCTGCTCAGGCTGGCGTTGCCCGGCACGTTCGGGCGCATGTGGATCGGGCCGCTGCTGCCTCAATTCCTTGCCGAATTTCCCGATGTCCGCATCGAGGCAGAATTCTCCAACCGCTTCGTCGATCTGGTCGCCGAGAGTTTCGACGTCGCCGTGCGGCTCGGCGCGCTGGAGGATTCGCGCCTGGTGGCGCGCAAGGTGGCGACGCGACGCCGGCTGCTCTGCGCCGCCCCCTCGTATCTCGCCCGAAGCGGCAGCCCGGAGACACCGCACGCGCTGCTCGAACATTCCTGCCTCGGCTTCAGCGGCTTCCAGACCTTTCCGGCCTGGGAGATGACCGACCGCGAGGGCCGGCACGTGCGCGTCGAGGTTTCCGGGCCGTTGGTCTCCGACGATGCCGAAGTGCTGGTCGAGGCTGCCGTGCAAGGCGTCGGCCTGATGATGAGCACCGACTGGCTGGTCGGCCGCGAGCTCGCCGACGGCCGGCTGGTGCCGATCCTGGAGGACTGGACGCTGGCCGACGAAGGCGCGGTCTATGTCGTCACGCCCTCAGCCAAGGGACAAGCCGCCAAGACCCGCGCCTTCGCGGACTGGATCGGCCAGCGCTTCGCGCCGGAGCCGCCCTGGCTGCGGTGAGGCCGCCGGTCTCCCACAAAAGGGGGAAGATTACACGGTCCTCCCTACTTCCCCTGCTGCTTCATGAACTGGCTGAGCAGATCGACCGGCAGCGGGAACACAACCGTGGACGAGCGCTCGCCGGCGATGTCGTGCAGGGCCTCGAAATAGCGCAGCTGCATGGCTTGCGGCTCGGCGGCCAGCATCTTGCCCGCCTCGACCAGCTTGGCCGCCGCCTGCTGCTCGCCATCGGCGTTGATCACCTTGGCGCGCCGCAGCCGCTCGGCCTCGGCCTGCTTGGCGATGGCGCGGATCATGCTCTCGTTCAGGTCGACATGCTTGATCTCGACATTGGAGACCTTGATGCCCCAGGCATCGGTGCGCTGGTCGAGGATCTCCTGGATATCGCTGTTGAGCTTGTCGCGCTCGGCCAGCATTTCGTCGAGCTCGTGCTTGCCGAGCACCGAGCGCAGCGTGGTCTGCGCCAGTTGGTTGGTGGCGGCCATGAAGTCCTCGACCTGGATGATCGCCCGTTCGGCGTCAACGATGCGGAAATAGAGCACCGCGTTGACCTTCACCGAGACGTTGTCGCGCGAAATCACGTCCTGCGGCGGCACATCCTGCACCACCACCCGCAGATCGACCTTGACCATCTGCTGGATGAAGGGGACGAGGATGATGAGACCGGGACCCTTGACCCCGGTGAAGCGGCCGAGCGTGAAGACCACACCGCGCTGATATTCCCTGAGGATGCGAATGGCCGCGGACAGGAACATGACGACGACCAGCGCCAGCAATAGATAGGCCACGTAACCGATGCTCATTTCTTTGCTCCATTCCTTCCGGCGTCGCGCCGCCGCACGGTCAATACGAGGTCGCTGATGTCGGTGACCTCGACGCTGTCGCCGGGTGCGATGGGTTCGTTGGCCTTCGCCCGCCAGCGCTCGCCCTGGGCCAGTACATGGCCCTCGCCGCCCTGCCAGTCGAGAATCTGGGCCGACAGTCCGCGCATCGCCTCGCCGCCGACACGCGGCAGGCTCTTGCGCGCCGCCCAGACATAGGTGCCCGTCAGCAGCGCCAGCCCAAGCGTCAGCGCGGCGGCGGGACCGATGACGGCCCATGACACGGCGAAGCCCGGACCTTGGGTCTTGAGCAGCACGGTGGCGCCAAGCAGAAAGGCGGCCAACCCGCCGAGTCCAAGCACCACGGTGGGGTTGAAGGCCTCGACGACGAGGAAGGCGACGCCGAGCAGCATCAGGGCAAGGCCGGCATAGTTGATCGGCAGGAGATTGAGTGCATAGAGCCCAAGCACGAGGCAGATGGTCCCGATGACGCCGGGAGCCACCGCGCCGGGGCTGGTGAACTCGAAGATGATGGCGTAGACGCCGACCAGCATCAGGATGATGGCGACGTTCGGATCGGTGATGACGGAGAGAAGCTGGATGAACCAGCCGGGTTCCAGCGTCTCGACCGGCAGCCCTTTGGTCGCCAGAACCACTTTCCTGCCCGCCACATCGACGGTCCGCCCATCGGCCAGTTGCAACAACTCGGTGGTGTCGTGGGCGACGAAGTCGATCACATGTTCCTGCAGCGCCGCGTTGGCCGAAAGGCTCGCCGCTTCGCGCACGGCTTTCTCGCCCCAGTCGCCATTGCGCCCGCGCAGTTCCGCCAGCGAGCGGATCAAGGCAACCGCGTCATTGGTCACCTTGGCCATCATCGCGTCGCCTGCCGGCCGCCCGGTGGCGTCCTTCTCGTCGCCCTTGTCGTTCTGGTCGCTCTTGTCCTTGTCGCCGCCGGGAAGCGACGGCAGCCCGCCCATCTCGACCGGCGTCGCGGCGCCCAGATTGGTGCCGGGCGCCATCGCCGCAACGTGGGTGGCATAGAGGATATAGGTGCCGGCGCTGGCGGCATGGCCACCGGCCGGCGCGACATAGCCGATGACCGGCACCGGTGAAGCGAGGATATCGGCGATCATCTCGCGCATCGAGGTGACCAGCCCGCCGGGCGTATCGAGTTGAAGGATGAGTACTTCGGCGCCCCGCTTGGCGGCTACATCAAGCGCTTCCTCGAGTTGCCTGGTGCTTGCCGGCCCGATGGCGCCGTCGATCGCGACGCTCAGCGCAACCTTCTCGCTCCCGGCCGAAGAGAAGGGAGAAAAGACAGCTGCGGCGACGAAGGCCGCGGCAAGAAGGGCCACCCGCGCGAAGGTCACGCTCAAAGCTCCGTGGATTCAATATGGGTTGTATTTTGGCGAAGTCCAAGAGGAGAGCGACGTCGGCGATTGCGAACGCGGCTGAGCGCACAATCCCCGTTGTGGGGAGCTATTCCGGCGACGGGACCGGCGGCCGCGACGTCAGCGCGGTGCCGAAGGCGGCGGCAATCACCGCGGCGATGCCGGCCAGTTGCGGCGCCGTCAGGCTTTCGTGCAGGAACAGGAAGCCGGCCAGCGCGCCCAGCCCGGGCTCGAGGCAGGTCAGCGTGCCGTAGATGCGAGCCGGCATCCGGGTCAGCGCCACCATCTCCAGCCAGAAGGGCAGCGCACTGGAGAACAGCCCGACGAGCAGCGCGCTGGTCAGGATTGACGGTTCGAGCAGCGCGGTTCCCGCCTGTGCCACGCCGAAGGGCAGCACCAGCACGGCTGCGATCGCCATGCCATAGGCTGTGGTGCGCGAGCCGAGTTCAGCACCCGCCTTCTGGGCGAGCACGATGTAGAGCGCCCAGAAGCCGCCGGCCGCCAGCGCCAGCATCACCCCGGTCGGATCAAGTGGCTGCAGCGAATGGACGAGAGGCGACAACAGCACGATGCCGGCCACAGCCAGCCCGATCCAGGCAAAGTCCCTGGCACGCCGCGAGGTCAACGTCGCCACCAGCAGCGGACCGGAAAACTCCAGCGCCACCGCGATGCCGAGCGGAATGGTGGCGAGCGCGGCGTAAAACAGAAGGTTTAGCGCGCACAGCGTCACGCCATAGGCGAGCAGCCATGGCATGGTGGCGCGCGACGGCCGCATCTGCCACGGCCGCAGCACCGCGATCAGCATCAGCGCGCCGACGACCAGCCTGAGCGTCGTCGTGCCCTGCGCGCCGATCAGCGGGAACAGGCCCTTGGCAAAGGTGGCGCCGATCTGGATCGACACCATGGCGCCCATCAGCGCGGCGATCGGCAAGGGCGCCGCTTCGCGACGGGCAACCGGCGTCGATGTCACTTTGGCTCATCCTCCATGCCGCCGGACCAAACCCGCCTGGCGGCATCGCGATAGGCCGAACCGGCCGGCCTGTCGTGAGACAGCGCCGACGTCTTGATAGGGCAAGGCGCCGGCAACCGCCAACCGGTCACTGATGTCGCCAGCCTCGATGCCAGCCGCAGGCCGGTCTTGACGTCGACGATCTCCGGCCTGGCGCTGTCGACCGTGCCGTCCCAGCCACCGCCGAGTGCCTTGTTGACAGCGATTGGTCGCCAGAAGGACGCGGCTTTGCAGCAGTGTTCAGTGGCGATTCAGCAGGCTGCTACGACGTTGACCACGAAAAGGCCGGCAGCCATGCTGCATCGCGCAAAACTCAATGTTTCCAATTCATCCGCTGTGGATCTGGGGTAGAAATTATATAGTACGAATATAGACTTCCGAGTTTCGCGAACGATTTAAGAAAAATTCTAGACTTTCCTATTTCCAGGCTGAGATTCTCGCCAATCAACCAAAGCGAGTAGATAAAGTCAGCTTAACGATAGGGTTTAGATGCTGGAGGAAATCGCCAAAAAGGCCAGGATCCGGGTGGTTTTTATCAAGACTTAGCGCCTGCTCACACAAGTATTTCGGCTTGGTAAATTTTTTGTGTTGCGCTGCACAATGCGGTAGCCGAACCATCCCTTGGGGGACTCGTTTAACGACTGGATATAGGCCGTGAAGGATTCCCTGGCTTGACCGAATTGAGCTACCTGTCTGTCGATTTCGAGCCCGGCCTGAGCGGACTCGCAAGGCGCGGGTTTGATGGCGCCGGCTCAGTGGCGGGTCTCGTCCGCCTCGGCCTGCCGTTCGAAATGGCCGACTTGCGGCTTCATCGCGGACATCACGTCGGCGGACCCCGCTGATGGGAAACACCCGCGACATCCAACTGGATGCATTGAGGGCCATCGCCGTGACGATGGTTCTGTACTCCCATTTCTTCGCGGCCGGAGGATCATCCTTCTGGGGCCATATCGGCGTGCGGCTGTTCTTCGTGCTGAGCGGCTTCCTGATCACGCGCCTGCTGCTGGAAGCGCGTTCGGCCGCCGAATTTGAAACCGGCGCCGCGTTGCGAGCCTTCTACATCAGGCGGGCGCTGCGGATATTTCCTCCCTATTTCGCCGTCCTGGGTTTCGTTTGGGTTTTCGACCTGGAACAGGCCAGGCCATCGCTGCTCTGGCATGCGCTCTATCTGTCGAATTTCTGGTATGCGCTGCGCAATGACTGGACGCCCTGGGTGCTGTGCCATTTCTGGAGCCTGAGCATCGAGGAGCAGTTCTATGTCGCCTGGCCACTGATCGTCTTGCTGGTCCCGCGCCGGCGCTTCGAGCCGATCTGCATGGGCATCATCCTGCTGTCGCTGGCCTATCGCTTCTACTGGCCGGTCACCGCCACCCCGGCGCTGGCACGCGACCTGCTGCCGCCGGCATCCATGGATGCGCTGGCGTCAGGTGCGCTGCTTGCCTGCTGGCGATCCAGAGGTGCTGGCCTGCCGCAATGGATGCGGCTGGGCTGGCCTGCCTTCGCGGCCGCATTCCTGATGATCGAGTGGTTTGTCCCGGCGCCTCCCGATCCGACACTGGAATGGGCCCGCTGGCTGCTGCTGCAAGTCCTGCCGCTGGTGCCGCTGATGGCCATCGTCGCCGCCTGTTCGAGCGGCCTTGGCGGCACCTTCGGTAAGCTTGCCGAGCTGCCGCCGTTGCTGGCTTTGGGTCGCATCAGCTACGGCGTTTATCTCTATCATCCGATATTGCTGTCGCTCGCCGTCAAGTCGCAGCCGTGGATTCCGCTCAATGTCTCGGAGCAAGGGCCAGGGCGGTTGCTGGTAGCAAGCGCCGCCACGATCGTCGTGGCCTCGATTTCCTGGGTGGTTTTCGAAAGGCCGCTCAACCGCCTGAAGCGCCACTTCCCCTATGTGGCGCGCACCCATGCCGCGCCGACACGCGCCGACCGCGCCGGCTGGGCCACGAGGGCGCCCGGCCCATCGCCCGATGGCCCGGCGCCATCGCTCGACCTCCAGCAAACGGATGCGACACGATGACCGCCGCGCCGCTCGTCTCAGTCCTGCTGCCGGTCTACAATGCCGGGCCCTATCTCGCCGCCGCGCTGGGAAGCATCCTGCGGCAGGACTACTGCCGCGTGGAGGTCATCGCGATCGATGACGGGTCGACCGACAATTCGCTCGAAATCCTCGAGCGATACCGGCAAGCCGACAGCCGCATCTCGATCATCTCGCGCGAAAACCGCGGCCTCGTGGCGACGCTCAACGAAGGGCTGCAGAAAGCCCAGGGCGAGTTGGTCGCACGGATGGACGCGGACGACGTCGCTTACCCCTGGCGCCTGTCGCGCCAGGTGGCGCTGTTCGAGCGGCGGCCCGAACTCGGCTTCTGCGGCGCCGGCGTCGACATGTTGATCCGCGGCCGCATCGCCAGGGGCAAGCCCGATCCGGTGTTCCAGTTCGGCCGCATTCCCATATTGGCGATGTTCTTCACCATCTTCATGCACCCGACGGTCGTCTACAACAGGAAGGTCATCGAAGACGACGATCTCCACTACGACAAGACCTACAGGCACGCCGAGGATTTCGACCTTTTCAGGCGGTTGGCCGGCCGTTACCCGGCAGCCATGATGCCCGAAAACCTGGTCGTCTACCGCATCCATCAGGCAAGCGTGACCAGCCGGCACAGCAAGGAGATGCGCCGGACGCATTTGCGGATCGTGGCGGAGAATCTCGAGCGCGAGGGCCTCGCGGAAACAACGCGAGACCTGCGCGACATCGGCGATGCGGTCAGCCTCGACACGGTTACCCGTGCGGCCAACTTCATCGTCGCGCTGGAGGAGGAGATTTGCTCGCTGCCGGCCGAGACGCGGCCAAGCTTCGAGGCCGGCGCACTGAACCTGTTCTATTTCCTTTACCAACTCGTCGCCGACGAAAAGCAGCCCTCGCTGACGCATGAATTGCTGACGCGGACCGCGAAATGGAACGTCATCCGGCGTCGCGAGAAATATGCGCTACGGCCGGGCTCCTGGGCGCCCTGGCTCAGCCTTGCCTCGCTGTCGGCCGGCAGGCAGGCGGACGCCCTGGCATACTTCTTCAAATCCGCGCCCGCCGAGACGGTCCTGGCGCCTTATCAGTTGGGTTAGAGGGATGACCGTCAAAGCCCACCAACCCCTGCAGCGCGATCGTTCGACGGCGCTCGGCGCCGGACCGGCCAATTCCCGCCCGGAACGATCGGCGCCGGAAGTCAGCTTCATCATCTGTACGCGCAACCGCGTCGCCGTGCTCGAGGCTTGCATCAAGTCGGTGCAGGCCGCGTGCCGCGCCCATGCCGGCTTCGCCGCCGAGCTGGTGGTCGTCGACAACGGCTCGAGCGACCGCACGGCGGAACGCTTGGCCAGCATCGCCGCCATGTCGGACATTCCATTCACGCCCGTCTGCGAGCCCCGCCCCGGATTGGCGACTGCCCGTAACGCCGGGTTGAAGCGCGCGCGGGGCCGTGTGCTGGTCTTTGTCGATGATGACTGCGCGGTCCATTGCGACTACCTGCGCGATCTGGAGCGACACTACGCGTCCGGGGAACAATGGCTCATCCGGGGCGGACGTGTCGAACTCGGCGATCCCAGGGATTTGCCCTTCACGATCAAGCGCTCGCGGGTACGCGAGCGGCTGACGCCGGATGTCCATCCCGGCGGCTTCGTGCTGGGCTGCAACATGACGATGCACCGCGATGTCGCGGCCCGTATCGGCTATTTCGACGAACGCTTCGGCGCCGGCGGACCGTTGCGGTCAGCTGAGGATACCGATTACCTCGTGCGCGCGGTGCTGCTCGGCATCGCGGTCGAATATGTGCCGGACATGACGATCTTCCATCATCACGGCCGGCGGGATCGCAAATCCATCGAAAAGCTCCACCGCGACTACAGCCTGGGAAATGGCGGGCTCTGCCTGAAACATGTTCGCCATGCGCCCTGGCTGCTGCGTCATTTCTACTGGGCCGCTAGAGCCGCTTTCCGGGAATCGGCGGGCGGGCCTGCATTCGATCGTGAACTCGACCTGTCGCATTGGCCGATCGTCGGCATGAATTTGCTCGGCGCCGTCAGATTCGCGGTTCTCCTGCTGGCGAGACGGGCGCAGGGTGCGCCGGTGCGACAAGATCAACAGGCAAATGCCGAAGCGAGTTGAACCGCCATAATGCCATTGCTACCGCCAAGCCTGCCGATGCTATTCCGGACGTTCGGAAAGAAGCAACTGCGCCTGCTTCCGGCCGTGGTGGTTCTCGGCCTCGTCAGCGCCGTCCTCGAAGGATTCGGCATCGGCCTGATCATCCCGTTGCTGGGCATTATCATGGGACACGGGGATGCAGCGGGAATGGGCGGCTTTTCCGCCGTCCTCCAGCATGTCGGATCGGGCCTGAGCGAGCGCGACCGGCTTATGGTCATTTCGGTCGCCATCCTCGGCTCGATCGTCCTGAAGAACATTTTCGCCTTCGCCAACACGCTGCTGACGACCTTCATCTATGGCAAGGCAAGTCATTCGATCCGCAGCGCCTTGTCGGAGCGGTTGTTGCGGGTCGGCTACCCATTCTTCCTGCGGCAGAGTCCGGGACGGCTGCTCAACATCATCTCCAACGAATCCTGGCGGGCATCGGATGCGATCCAGATCATGCTGTCGGCCATCGTCAGCGCATCGGCCGCCATCATCCTGCTGGCTTTTCTGCTGCTGCTTTCGTGGCGCATGACGCTGTTGGTCACGCTGGGACTGGCCGTCGTCCAGATCGCGCACGCCATCCTCTCGGCCAATCTGAAAGGGCCGAGCCGCAGCGTCGCCTCACGCAACAGCCACCTTGCATCGCAGATGCTCCATCTGGTGCATGCCGGACGCCTGATCCGCATCTTCGGACAGGAGAGCCGGGAGAAGGCGACATTCGATACGGCGTCCGATGCGGTCCGCCGCGCCGCGTTTGTCCTGCTTGTGCGCCAGGGAGCGTTGCCGCCGCTGACGGAGGTTCTCCACGCCGTGCTGTTCCTGGCGGTGGTGATCGGCGCCTGGCTGGCGCAGGTGAGTTTCCCGCTGATCATCGCATTTGTCATACTGCTCTACAGGCTGCAGCCGCATATGCGGGCCCTGCAAGGGTCGTGGAGCCAGTTGCAAGGCCTGAGCGGATCGCTCGAAGAGGTGGCGTGGATGCTGGATCCGTCCGGCAAGCCTCAACCGCCGCAAGGCGACGGCCCGTTCCACGGCTTGCGCCAAGGCATCAAATTCGATGACGTGACGTTCACCTATTCCGGCACGGACCGGCGTGAGGTGGTGCTGCATTCGGCGACTTTCGAGATCCGCGGCGGCCGCTCGACGGCATTGATCGGCCGCTCGGGCGCCGGCAAGACGACGATCGTCAATCTTCTGTGCCGCTTCGTGGAACCGGACACCGGCAGGATTGTCGTCGATGGATCACCGCTCGATGGGATCGACGCCAGCCAGTGGCGACGCCACATCGCACTGGCCAGCCAGGAGCTGGAGCTGGTCGATGGCACCATTTTTGAAAACATCACCTACGGGCAGGACGCAGCCACGGCCGACGACGCCGAGCGTGCCGCAAGAATGGCCGAAGCGCATGAATTCATCGAACGGCTTCCTCTCGGTTACGACACGGTCGTCGGCTACAGGGGTATCAACCTCTCGGCGGGACAGCGGCAGCGGATCGCGCTGGCCAGGGCCCTGGTGCGCGATCCCGATCTCCTGATCCTGGACGAAGCCACCAACGCCGTCGACGGTCTGTCGGAGGCAGCCATCGTCGAGACGCTGAAGTCGAGAGCCGGCCGCCGCACGACCATCGTCATCAGCCACCATCACAGCACCATTTCGTTCTGCGACGACGTGGTGATCCTGAGCGGCGGCCGGGTGAAAAAGCAGGCACCTTTCGGCGCCCTGGCATCGCTCACCATGGACGAGCTTTACCAGCACGAGCCGCTCGCCGCCCCAGGCGGAGCGGGAGCGAAGCGACGTCGCGGCGAGCCTGCGAAGTGACGCTACGGCGTCGCGCGCAGGTTCCTGCGGGCGCGCCGCCTGCCCGTTGCACGTGCTTTCTCCGCCACCACGCCGGTGATCTCGACCACGGTGCCCTCACGCGGTCTGCCGCTGGTCGCCTTGTGGAGCCGCTCGTAGGGCAGCAATTCCTTGATCCGGGCGTTGAGCGACACGATTTCGGCCCTGAGGTCCTCGCATTCCTGCCTCTGGACATCGAGCTGTATCTGTTCCGACGCCTGTTGCAGCAAAAGCTGTGAAAAATTGGCGTTCACTTTCGAAAGGCTCGCCTTGTCGCTTTCGTTCTCATCGCTGAGCGCGGACAATCTTTCATCGGCGATTTTCTTTTCGGCCAGGGTGTCGTTCAATTCAGTCTTGAGCCTGGCGATCTCGCCGGTGGCATCGCTGTTCTCGTTCGAGGCCCACTCCAGCCGCGATTGCAGCTCCTGGATCTCGGAACGCAACCCGCGCATTTGCGTCTGGCTGCGAGCCAGTTCGGCTTCTCTGTCGCCTTCCACCATGCTTGCCGCTTCGCTCATTCCCGAAAGCTTCGCCTGTGCGGCCTCGAGCGACTTCTGGAGCCGCATCTCCTCTTTCTCGCTCTTGGCGAGCGCGGCGAGCAGTTCAGCAAACCGCGCTGCTTCGCTGGCATGGATCGCCGAGAGCTCGTCGAGCCTGTGGCGCGCCTGGGATTCCCGCTTCAGCGCCTTGTCAAGCTCCATCGACAGGCTGACATGCTTGTCCCGCAGCATCTTGCTCTCGCGCAAGCGCCTGTTGGCCTCGACCGTCCTGGCGGTCAGCCGCTTGGCGATGTCGCCGAAGTCCGCGTCGCGCTTTGCGCTCGCATTGACTGCCTCCGCGAGTTCCAGCCTTGTCGCGGCAAGCGCCGCGCGAAGTGCGTCCCTGTCCTGCACCAGGCTTGTCTCGCGCTGTTGCAGCACTTCGCAGGTGCTTTCACGCTCGCGCAGCTTTCTGCCCGCATCGTGCAGCTTTTCCGACAGGGTTCGTTGTTCGGCGATCAGGCCGGCATTTGCCAGCTCCAGCTCGTTGGCGCGAAGAATGTCGCCATGGAGGATGTTGAGGTATTCGCGCGTCAAATGGTGTGAGGTCGCGATCTCCGACAGCTTGCCGGTGATCTCCTCCATATAGTCCCTGGCGTCATGGAACAGCCCTTCGAAGGCGCTCAACGCAGCCAGTCGGGTCTGGGCGTGGGACGTCAGCCGCGGCCCGGTATCGGGACTGTCCGGATTGCCCGCACCGTCTGCATTCTCCGCACCATCCGCATTTGCCGCATTGGCCTCGGGTGGCGGGTCGTCAGGTGCCGCCGTGGAATCCGGGACCTCGTCGCTCTTTGGCGGCGCCTCGTCCTCGGCGTTGAGACTTGCGTCCAGCGCATCCGCCAGATCGATTTGCAGTTCCTGTAGCGCGGTATCTACGTCTTCAGCACGCTTGATCAAGCCCTTGAAGTTCATGCCCGAACTCCCCTACCCATACCCAACCCAGTACTTAACAAAATGCTAATGTATCCTTACATCCGCGACTTCCGTATGGGAAGCCCCGCCTGCAGAAAGCTGAAACTAGGGGATTTCGCGCTTGCGTCCAGTGGCCTGACGTCGCCGCCAGGCGCCATTTTTCGTGGGAAAGCCCGCGCCGCAGCGCGTGAGCTCCAGAGGTGTCTCGGAGAAAACTTGTCTCATTCCGGCTTACCATACGGCAAGATGATTGCCGCAGGCGAGACTGACCACGCTACCCCAAAAGTGGAGGTACCAAACGTAGGTGTGTTGGCGCCGACCCTCCACAAAATGTGGGCTTCTCGCCCTGCGGAAGTGGGAGACAGGCTCGACCCCCAAATGAATTCAGAGGAAGCTTGCCGGCGTGGCAGGCCCCCTCTCCGACCGCTTCGCGATCTCCCAACCTCCCCCTTGTGGGGAGGTCGGACCGCAGGTCCGGGTGGGGGTGCCTGGCGCCGATCCCCCGCCCCGATCCGCTTTGCGGATCGATCCTCCCCACAAGGGGAGGGTAAAATCAGCCCGCCATCGCCAGCGGCACGGCGCTCTTGTTGGGGATCTGGATATCGATTTCCAGCGTCGACATGGTCTCGCCGCGGTCCATCGAGACCTGCAGATAGTCCTGGTCGATCTGCACATGCTTGGCGATCACGGCCATGATCTCCTCGCGCAGGATGGAGACAAGGTCGGGCTGGCTGCGGTTGCGGCGCTCATAGGCGAGCAGCACCTGCAGCCGCTCGCGCGCCACCGGCGCACTGGAGCGCCGCTTGAAGATGTCGAGCAGGTTCATGCCGCCCTCCTTCCCAAAAGACGATCGAGGAAACCCTTGCGTTCGAACGGCACGACGACGGGCAAGTCCTCGCCCTCGAGCCGCATGGCCGCGTCGATATAAGCCTTGGCTGCCGCGTTGAGCGGCTCCGACAGCGTCACCGGCGAACCGAGGTTGGAGGCCCTCAGCACATCCTGGCTCTCGGGGATGATGCCGAGCAGCGGCGTCGACAGGATTTCCAGCACGTCGTCGATGGACAGCATTTCGCCGCGCGCGGCGCGCGCCGCGTCATAGCGCGTGACCAGCACATGCTTGGCGATCTGCTCGCCCTGCTCCGCCCTCAAGGTGCGAGCATCGAGCAGGCCGATGATGCGATCGGAATCGCGCACCGAGCTCACTTCCGGATTGGTGACGATGACCGCCTCGTCGGCAAAGCGCATGGCGAGCTGCGCGCCGCGCTCGATGCCGGCCGGGCTGTCGCAGAACACATAGTCGAACACCGAGCGCAGCTTGTCGATGACTTCGCCGACGCCGTCCTCGGTCAGCGCATCCTTGTCGCGCGTCTGCGAGGCCGGCAGCAGGAACAGCGTCTCCACCCGCTTGTCGCGGATCAGCGCCTGCGACAGTTTCGCCGAACCCTGGATGACGTTGACGAGGTCGAACACCACGCGGCGTTCGGCGCCCATGATCAGGTCGAGGTTGCGCAGGCCGACGTCGAAGTCGACCAAGGCCACCTTCTTGCCGGTCTTGGCGACCGCGGCACCCAGGGCTGCCGTCGAGGTCGTCTTGCCGACGCCCCCCTTGCCCGAGGTGACCACCACTACCTTGCCCATGAAAATGCCTCCGTTGTTGTTGTGTTATTGTCCGTCGCGCGGCCCATATCGGCCGCTCAGCTGAGCGGCGCGACGCGCAGCCCGTCCCCGTCGAGAAATGCCTGGATCGGCTTGCCGCGCGAAACCCCTTCCATCTCCTCGGCGGTGACGTACCAGCCGTCGACCGCCAGAAGCTCGGCCTCGTTGCGGCGGCAGAAGATGCGCGCGCCTTTGTTGCCGAGCGCACCCGCCGAAGCGCGCCCGCGCAGCGTGCCGTAGACATGGATCGAGCCCGCCGCGATGATCTCCGAGCCGGAAGCGACCGAGCCGAGCACGATGACATCGCCATGCGGATGCACGATCGCCTGGCCGGAGCGGATCGGCGACTTGATCATCAGCGTGCCCGAAGCTTCGTACCCAACCTGCGGCTCGCTCTCGACCGCTTTGCTTGCGCCAACCTTGTCAGCCTGCGCGCGCCCCACATCCGCGCGTCCAGCACCTGCGCGTCCCGCGTCAGCACGAACCTCTGGCGCCTTGCCCTCGGCCTTCTCGTCCGCCCTCGCCTTGCGACCGGGCAGCAGGCCATCGGTCGTCGCCTCCTTGGCGCCGACCAGCACCGGCGGCAATTCGGCGCCGAGCGAGCCTCCTTCGAGCTCGATGGCATAGATGCGAATGCCGCGCGTGGCGAGCTCCGCCACCAGCGCCGCGATCTCGCTCGCCCCGGGCTTCAGCGTGTTCAGATCGAGCAGCACCGGCCGGCCGGCAAAATAGCCCGGCGAGTTGCCGATCCAGTGATCCAGCGCCTCCAGCCAGGCCGCCAAAGGTGCCTCCGGCGTCAGCGTGAAAGCGACGAAGGAGCGGGCGCGAAAGCGAATGGATTTGGCCTCGAAGGGAGCGGCAAAAGTCACTGGCGGCGAATCCTTACTGATAGGTAAACGCTAGCGAGTGAATGGTTAACGAATGGTTAACGCGAGGGGGCAAGAAGAGCGCCGGAAAGGTGGTTCCTGACAACCGCCGGGAATCTTGAAAGTCTGCAAAGCCACAGGTGCAGTCGCCCATCTTCTCGATGGTGCGGATGTTCGCTTGCACATAGCCCTCGAAATGCTCGCTGTATTAGATCTTGCCGACGCTAAATTAGGCTCAAAACAGTTGCCACAGCATCTGCTTGCGCTGCAGCAGGGGCAAAGGAGCAAGATTGCGACCGTCGAGATGGAGGATGTCAACGCGACGAACACGGCGGATCGGCTCGAAGAGCGTCAGTGGATAACTTGAGAAGTGGCCTCCGATGGACGTTGCCACCACCAGCGGATAATGAGAAGTCTCCGACTTCACTTAACTGGAAAGTGCGCAATCATTGGGACAAGATCAAATTCGGATTGCGCTGCTCGCCAAAGGGTATTTTCCTAAGGAACTTCCCGCAGTTTTCATGACGAGCGGCTTCGGTACCCATTCCGCAGCCATCTTGGCTGAATGGAAAGATGGCTCTGTCTTTGCGACGAACACCAAATCTCTTGGAAAAACGACGGACAAAAAGATACGGCGCAACGCCTACACATACATACTTCGTGACGCGGAAGCGGAGATTATCTCTAAGCCTAAAAAGGGCTATGAGAGACGAAATATCCACATCACGCATCCGATCCCTCAGGCGCTTTTGGTTCATGAGTTATCACGGAACTGGAAGACCGTTCAGAAATGGCTTTGCCGACAAACATTCTCTGAGGACGAGATACGCGTCTCAAGCCAGTATGAACGATCTATTAAAGGCATAAACTTCCCAATTCATAGAGCGAAGAAGGCATACCTGGAGGCCACTTCGGATTGGGTCGTCAAAACGGATATATCGCGGTTCTACCCGACAATATATACTCATTCAATTGCTTGGGCGGCACACGGAAAAGATAACGTAAAGCGGAACCTTAACAGCTATAAAGGGTCTCTTGCCGATCGCATCGACTTGTTAGTCAGATCATGCAATCGTAATCAAACAATAGGAATTCCAATCGGTCCGGAAAGTTCCAGAATAGTCGCGGAGCTTATATCTTCGAGGATAGATACGGATTTTCATAGTAAGTGCTCCAAGATACCAAAGGAATGCATTGATCGACTCCAGGATGATTGGTTTGTCGGTGTAGATAGCCTTGAAAAGGCCGAGAAAGTACGAGGTGGCTTGAAGACGCCTTCGAGGCGCGGCGCCAACGGGTTCTCGTCAGCTCCGCACAAGTCAACCCCACGAAGTGGGCCTGCCTGATCCTGCAAGCCTTCTGTGCTCTTCTCGCGATCGCGGCCGTTCACAGTGATAACCGAATGGCATCGGCGATCGCTCTTGGAAGTTTTGCGACCGGCGTGGCGGCATCCGTTCTCTTGATTCTCGCCCACGACCGGCCCTTCACGGGAGAGATCGCAGTGTCGCCGCAGCCGTTGCTGCAAGTTATGCCGGAAGCCAAAGCGGGCGGCGGCGGATGATACAAGCAGGAGTGCAGAGACGGGGAAATTCCCACTTCGGAGTGGCGCCGGTGACCATGACTGTTTTCGGGATCATTTCGACAATCCGCGACGAGATCGCCTCGCGGCACTGAGGAAGCTGAATGCCAATGTCGGCAATTGGTGCAATCAAGACGTCCGGCCCTGTCGCTGGCCACGTCTGCTTTCAGGCAGCAGCTAAGCCAATCTCTTCGGCCGACATGAGGCGCAAAGCAGCCTTGCCGTCGTCGGGTTGTGAGACTCTGATTTGGTGACAAGCAAAACAGCAGCCCCTACGACTCGTCCCTCTCATCGCGCAAATTAGACACAACGCGGCGGTTCTGCGACCTGCAGGCGGAGTTGGGGCAGTCGCGGACGAGCCTGTCCTTGCCGTAGCCCTTGGCCCACATGCGGTTGCGGTCTATGCCGCCGGCTGCGAGGTAGTCCATCACCGCATCGGCGCGCTGCTGCGACAGCGCTGTTTCGCTTGCGCCGGGATCGTCGGCGAAACCCTGCAGCTTGAGCAGCCAGCGCGGATTCTTTGCCAACCAGGCGATCTGGGTGTCGAGGGTGGCCTTGGCGACAGAATCGAGCGCGGCCGAACCTTGTGTGAAATAGATGCGGCGGCCGACATTGAGGATAAAATCCTCCTCGCTGCCCGGCTGCACGTTCTGGAAGCCGGCAACCTCGGCGTTGGTGACGTCGGGCGTGGGAGGGGTCAGCGTGTTGCTGGTCGAGCAGGATGCGGCCAGCACCAGCAGGCTGGCGGCGAGCAGCCGGCGCGTGTTTTCAATCATGCGGCTCATGAGGCGCCAATCATTCGACGGTGGTGGAAGCGGGCGCCTGGTCGGCGATGTGCGGCAGGACCTCCACCGCGGTGCCGATCGGGCACCGCCGGTAGAGGTCGATGATGTCTTCCGGGAACATGCGGATGCAGCCGCTGGAAGCGTCGGTGCCGATGCTCCATGGCTCCAGCGTGCCATGCAGGCGGTAGCCGATGTCAGCGCCGTCGCGGTACAGATAGAGCGCGCGCGGCCCGAGCGGATTGTTGGACGCGCCACCTGCGATCATGGGCGGTAGCTCCGGCCTGCGCTTACGCATTTCGGGGGGCGGGACCCATTGCGGCCACAGCGCGCGGCGGTCGATCGTCGCGCGGCCGTACCATTTGAAGCCGTCCTTGCCGACGCCGACGCCGTAGCGGATGGCGGTTTTGTTTTCCATGATGAGGTAGAGGAAGTGGTGGCGGGTATCGACCACGACGGTGCCGACCGGCTCGCTGCTGAAATACTTGACGATCTGGCGATGCCATCTCTTGTCGATCTTGGCGAAGTTGGTCTTGCGATAGACAAAATTGTTGTCAATGGCGGTGCCGGCGAAAAAGGATTTTGCCGTCGCGGCTTGAACAATATTGCCGGTTGCACTGACCCCGACCAGCGCCAGGCCGCCGAGCACGACACCCCTGCGTGATAAAACCATCGGCAATCCCCCCTGCCTTAAGCCTGGCGGACCATAGTTGAGAATTATTCCGCCTCAAAGTGGAAAATGCTGCGTTGCTTCAGTCCGCCGTCAACGGTCTATCCACTTTTGGTCCGAACCCAAGACTGTAGACGCTCTCCGATCGGCACCGACTTCAACAAAATAATGGTCAGTGAAATTTGACTCGCCGCTCGCCGCGACGAACGTCAATACACGCCTGCACCTTACGCTCGTGCTTCTCGACCGCCTCACGAGTGTCGAAAGGCCCCTCCCGCTTGCCGGGTTTTTCGCCCTTCTTGCGTGGGGCGCTCCGTCATTGCCGGTCCCTCCAGCACCTCGACCGTGTCGTTGGCGGCAAACGTCGCCGCCTGATCGACATTCGCATCGCGGCCGGGGCCTTGCTTGGTGTCGGAGCAGGTTTGTCGTGCTAGGATCGCCGGTCGGCACCCTGCTGCCTCGGGCAACGCGGCTGCAAGTGCCGGTTCGCACGTACGCCGCCAGGCTGGCGGCGCAAGATTTTGTTGCCGGAGGTTTTTGCAAGAGCAAAGGGGGACATCGATGAGCGCAAGGGACCGATTTTTCCGTAGCCTGGTGGCTGGCCTGTTTGCCGGTGTCTTCTGGGTGGATGCCGCCCTGGCGCAGGGCGCTGGGTGTGCGTTCGAGCCGATGGGCGGCACGTCCCGACAGATTCTCAGATGTCAGGAGGGCCTGACCATCATTGTCGAAGGTGGGGCTCGGTTCACGCTGGCGGACCGCGATCGAAACGGCAAGGTCGATACGGTCAGGTTGCGGCGCAAGGCGCTGCTGCTCGATGCTCCAGCCGGCTCGATCCCGGGTGGCTTCGCGGTTGTCACCCCGCAGGCGATCGCCGCGGCGCGCGGCACCAAATGGGCAGTCGACGTCGGCGGGGGCAAGACGTCTGTCTTCGTCCTCAGGGGCCGCGTCGCCGTGAACCGGCCCGCGTCGAGAGCCGGCGTGGTGCTGGCGCCGGGCGATGGCGTCGACGTCACGGCCGGAACAGGACCGCTGACCGTCAAGCGCTGGCCCGCCAAGCGCGTTTCCGCCTTGCTGGCCCGTTTCGGCCAGTGAGCCGCGGTGAGCCGGCGAGCGCTTCCGACGCTGATCGCGCTCATCCTGGCGGGTCTTTGGGGCGCCGGCCTGGGCTTCGCGCACTGGCGCGGCAATTTGTGGTTTCTCGATCGCGTCGAAGCAACGATGACCGATCTTCGAACGCTCGTTCGAGGAACGGCAAAGCCGCCGGAGCTGATCACCATCGTCGCGATAGACGACGAAGCGGTGCGGCGCGAGGGTGCCTATCCCCTCAGCCGCGCCACGCTTGCCCGGCTTGTCGATACGATCGCGCGCCTCGGACCGAAAGCCATTGCGCTCGACCTGCTGCTGGTCGATCCCGGGGAAAAAGACAACGATGAGGCGCTCGCGCGTTCACTGAGCGGGAGTGCGAGCGTCATCGCTGCCGCGGCGGTCTATCCCGGAGGCGAACAATGGACGGTGGCCAAGGGCGACGGACCCATCGCCGGCGTGCCGAATGCCGAGCGGTTTCTGTGGCCGCTGAAAGCATTCTCGGACGCCGCAGCTGTCGGCGTCGTGAACGTGGCCACCGACAAGACGGGAACGCCCCGCTTCGTGCCGTTGCTGTTTCGGGCCGGAGATCGGCTGGAAACGTCTTTCCCCTTGCGTGTTGCCGCCATGGCAGCAGGAGGGGATCCAGAAATCGCAGCCGATCATCTATCGCTGGGCGGACGCTTTATCCGGACGGACATTGGTCACATCCTGCCTCTGACATTCTATGGCCCCCGCGGCACGATCCGCACGATCAGCGCGGCGACCGTGCTGGAGGGCCAACTCGATCCCCGCACCATCCTGGATCGAATTGTGGTGATCGGAGCCACTGCAACCGGCACCGGCGATGTTTACCCGACACCGTTCGATCCCATACTCCCGGGCGTCGAAGTCATGTCAACGGCGATTGCCCATCTGATGGCCGGCGATGCAGTTGTGCGAGACCAGTATGTCCGGCTTGCCGATGCCGGCTTTGCGGTTGTGCTGCCAATGGTCCTTGTCGGTCTGTTGGCATGGCGGCGAAACGCCGGCGGCCTCGCCGCGGTCGCCGGCGTCGTCCTGGTCTGGTTGGTGGTCAACATGACCGCTTTCCTGCACCACATCTGGCTGAGCGCCGCGCTGCCGATGACCGCCGCCATTCCGCCGGCCATCCTGTTCGGCGCCGCGCAGCTTTGGCTGGGCAGGAGCCGGGCGCAATTTTTCGCAACGCAGAGCCAATTGCTTCAACGCGTTGAAGCCCCAGGCATGGGGGAGTGGCTGGCCAAGCATGGCGACTTCCTCTCGGAGCCCGTCCGGACAGACGCCGCCATCCTGTTCATCGACTTGTCAGGCTTCACTGGACTGAGTGAAACATTGGGACCGATCGCCACGCGCGAACTCCTGAACAGTTTTCACGCGTTGGTCGGCGAAGAAGTGACGCGTTGCGGTGGCGTCGTCACGAGCTTCATGGGTGACGGAGCCATGATCCTGTTCGGCCTCCCGGAACCGGCGGCAAATGACGCCTTCAATGCCGCCCGCTGTTGCGTGGGGCTCTCCAGCCGCACCAACGATTGGCTGGCGTCGTTGCCTGCATCGACCGCATCCCGGCTCGGCTTCAAGATTGGAGCCCACCACGGAACGATCGTAGCCTCTCGGCTCGGCGGCGAAGGCCGTCAGCACATCGCGGCCATAGGTGACACGGTCAACGTTGCCAGTCGCTTGATGGAGATCGCAGCCGACCAGGATGCCGAAGTCGCGGTGAGTGACAAAATGCTCGATGCCGCCGGCCGCTACTGCGCGTTGTTCAAATCCGGTACCCTGAAAGGGCCTGTGGAAACACAGATCCGTGGGCGATCCGGCTCGCTCGCAATCTGGCTTTGGGGCAGTGCAGGGACGCAGCAGTAGAGCGTCGCCGCCAAGCCTGCGGCTTGCCTGCCCTGCGAACAGCGGGGCCCCTCAATGCCGCTTGAAATACTGCATCTCGCGCTCATGTTTCACCGCCGCCTCACGCGTATCAAACGTGCCGAGGTTCCGCCGCTTGCCGGTCGTCTCGTCTTTCTTGCCTGCAGGGGACCGGCGGCGTGGCGAAAATTGTCATTCCGACGCCGCGCGCGGCATGACAATTCGGGGCGTCGTCACATCGTGCGCGCCAGCCCTCACGCCGCGAGTTGGACCTCACGGGCAGCCGCGATCATGACACTCGCGAGCAAGCCGTAGGCTGCCTCCCAGGCCTCCCGCACCGCCGGTGTAAAAGCGGGGCCGAGGCCGCCAGCCAGCGTCTCGATCAGCGCTTGCCCGACGATCGGGTAATGGTGCTCTTCAACACCGTAGGTGACGTGACGCTTGGCGAGTTCGCGCACGGTGGGCAGAATGGTGTCGGCACGATCCAGTCCATGCACGACGAAGCCCAGGCTCGCCATCAGCTTCGCGCCTTGCTTGGTCATGTCTCTCACCGGAAACAGCGCCCGAAGATTCCCGTCGATCGCGAACAGGCGTTCATAGAACAAGGCGGCGGCAGCGGCACGGATAGGGACGACCTCACGAAAACTATCCTGGACAAGTCGAATCTGGTCGGGTGTCATCGGCGCGCTCCTCTGGTTCTGGTCTGGGTGAGCCTCGACCATGCGCCCGGGGCGTTTCGCATGCATGTCGCCTGTCGCGTCGATGTGTTTCAGTTATGTCTCAATTTGGCTTCAGGTTGCGTTCGATTGTTTTCAAACTCCTTCCCGACGCCCGCCCGGCGGCACTTTGCCCCGCACTCCGGCAGTCCAGCTTGGGGTTGCAGATGCCTGACAGGTGCGCAGCGCGCCGGCCAGCGCCGCCTTGGTGGTGTGGCGGTGCGCTAAGTGTGGAGCCTCAACAGGTTGTCCCCGGTTATGGCGAGGCGACTGATAGG
>NZ_JBWKME010000046.1:0-43176 GCF_056431085.1 Mesorhizobium waitakense
TTGATCTCTACCTCAACCGCAAGCGCCCCTCCCGCGCAGCGGGTTCGTTCTGCGGCCACATTTCGGCCATTCACAAAGTGAGTCCTGGGCCAACTCAGGCTAAACTGGTATGTCGAGCCAGCAATCAATCTCGTTCGTTGTTTTCGGGTTTGCCAGACCATACGAGATCATACGAAGGATATGGGCTGGCTAACCATACGCTAACATATTGATTTCCAGTGGAAAACGACGACCCTCAGCGACTAATATAATCGTTATCTATCAATAGCTTACGAAGAGGTTCGCCAAAGTCGATTCAAGGAGCCGGTCCGCCACTCGCCGATCGCATTTATCTTCTAGCGAACGGCAGCTCTGCGCCTGCACCTCGGTCATTCAATCGGCTATTGCCGTCGTCCAAAAGCCGACATCGCTACGTCAGCCGCTGAAGGCTAATTTGAGACCGATCGAAGCGTCCGTCGAACGCGTCGACAACGGAAAGTTCGGCAAAATACGTGCTGAGGAGTGCTCGCCAGCAATGGGGCCATACTTTCGCGTCGCCGGCGGTGTTCGGCGTGACTGGCATGCTTACTCAAAAGATTGCACCAAACCGACCTCACTGCGTTCTACACTGCGTCTCCTGTCGAGCGCTGATAAGTATCGAATCTTCGTCCTGATATTCGTCAATCTCCGGCCAATGAAAACTCGTTGGCGATGGTGACGTGGTGGTGAATGCGACCCTCGAAGTACCTGGACAACACTGCCTCTGTCGCGGCACGCGATTCAGCGCGTACGGGGCTGGCCAAAGCCGCATCGACGGCCGCCATATCTGGGTAGTTGATCGCCAGGATCATCGGAAATTCAGGCGCACCATCGTCGCGTTTTTCCGCGAAGCTGACTCGAACGTCGAGCGCGCCCGGGAAGGCCTTCCACTTCGGCAGAACCGTCTCAATCACGTCCTTGCGGAACGCTTCGATCTGACCTTCCTTCACTTTGCCTTCAAACAACGCATAGCGCGTGATCATCTGCTCGGTTCCTCATCCTTGCGTTGGAAAAATTCCATCAGTGCCGCCTGGTCCTCGCCGCCCAGCCCTGCGGCCGTCAATAGCCGGTGCACCTCGGCGCAGACGGCCGTCAGCGGCATTGCGGTGTGCGTGCGCCGCGCCAGGTCCTGGGCGGCGTTGAGGTCCTTCACCATGTTGTCGATGCGGCCGGTTCGCCGGTAGTCGCGGGTGGCGAAGCGCGGCAGGTATTCCTGCAGGATGGCGCTGTCGGCGCGGCCGCCTTTCAGCGCCTGCGGGATCTTGAGCGCGTCGACGCCGGCGTCGAGCGCCAGCTTGGTCGCTTCGGCGACGGCCATGAAGTTCAGCGCGCACAGCACCTGGTTGATCAGCTTGGTCGTCTGGCCGGCTCCGGCCGGGCCCATATGCGTGTAGTTGGTGGCGACGTGGCGCAGCACCTTGTGGGCGTCGGCCACGTCCTCGGCTTCGCCGCCGGCCATCAGCGTCAATTCTCCGGTCAGCGCCTTGGGCGCGCCGCCAGACAGCGGACTGTCGACCCAGCGCAAACCCTTCTCGCTGGCGTCGGCGGCGAGTTGGCGCGTCGCGTCGGGGTCGATGGACGACATGTCGATGATCAGCGTGCCGGGCTTCGCCCCAGCCGCCACGCCGGCATCGCCGAACACGGCGCGGCGCACGATCGCCGCCGAATTAAGGCTGAGGATCACGTAGTCGGACGCGCCGGCGGCCTCGGCCGCGCTCGCCATGGCGGTCGCGCCCCTGGCGACCAGCGCCTCCACCTTGGCCTTGTCGAGATCGAACACGGCGAGGCGATTGCCGGTGGCAAGCAGGCGCTCGCCGATCGCCCCGCCCATAGCGCCGGCGCCGATCAATGAGACTTTGTGGGTCATGACGATCGCTCCCCGAATTTCGTTGTTATGTCCGCGACAATCTCATCGAGCGGCGCGTCGATCGGCACGGCGATCGCATTCTCGTCCTTGCCCGGCACTTCCAGTGTCGCGAACTGGCTGTCGAGAAGGCTGGTCGGCATGAAGTGGCCGGTGCGCTCATGCATGCGCTTCGAGATCGGCTCGCGCGAGCCGTCGAGATGGATGAACAGCACCGGCGCACCCGCCTGCTCGGTGATGAAATCGCGATAGGCGCGCTTCAGCGCCGAGCAGCCGACGATGACCGGCGCGGGCCCTAGCCGCAGCGTTTCGCCGACCTTGGACAGCCATGGCCACCGGTCGGCATCGTCCAGCGGAATGCCGGCGCTCATCTTGGCGATGTTGGCCTCAGGGTGCAGCTTGTCGCCGTCCACGAATGTCGCCGCGATTGCGCGGGCGAGCGCCTCGCCGATCGTCGTCTTGCCCGAACCGGTGACGCCCATGACCACCATGCGCGGCGGCCGGTCAGATCGAAGCTGTGATGCCGCCATCGACATAGAGAATGTGTCCGTTGACAAAGGATGATGCGTCGGAGGCCAGGAAGACGCAGGCGCCGACCAGCTCCTCGACCTTGCCCCAGCGGCCGGCCGGGGTGCGCTTTTCGAGCCATGCGCTGAAGGCCGGGTCGGCGACGAGTGCCGCGTTGAGCGGCGTGTCGAAATAGCCGGGCGCGATCGCGTTGCATTGCAGGCCGTGCCTGGCCCAGTCGGTCGCCATGCCCTTGGTCAAATTGCCGACGGCGCCCTTGGTCGCCGTGTAGGGCGCGATGCCCGGCCGGGCGAGCGCGGTCTGCACGCTGGCGATGTTGATGATCTTGCCGCGGCCGCGCTTGATCATGTGCCGGGCCACCGCCTGGCCGACATGGAAGACGCTGGCGACATTGGTCTGCAGCAGGCGTTCGAACGCATCGGCGGGAAAATCCTCCAGCGGCGTGCGGAACTGCATGCCGGCATTGTTGACGAGAACGTCGATCGGCTCGCTGGCTTGCTCGAAGGCGTCGATTGCGGCCCTGACGGCGTCGTGGTCGGTCGCGTCGAAGGCGAGCGTCGCGGCGCCTGGAATCTGCCCAGCCGCAACCGTGAGCTTCGCCTCGTCACGGCCGTTGAGCACCACTCTGGCGCCGGCCTCGGCCAGCCCTTTGGCCAAAGCAAATCCGATGCCCTGCGAGGAGCCGGTCACGAGCGCGGTGCGCCCGCCGAGATTGAACAGATTGGATGACATTTTTCCGATTGCCTCTCGTCGCTGAGCGTCTTATGTTATCGATAACATCATCCGTCAAGTCAAGTGGAGAGAATAGCGATGCAGCGGCCTCACATCCTTCAGGTTGGACCCTATCCGGCATGGGACGAGGAGCCGCTCAACGAAGCCTTCACGGTGCACCGCTATTTCGCGGCCGACGACAAGCAGGCTTTCCTCGCCGGGATCGGGTCGCAAGTGCGCGCCATCGCCACGCGCGGCGAGCTCGGCGCGAACCGCGCCATGATCGAGGCCTGCCCTTCGCTCGAGGTCGTGTCTGTCTATGGCGTCGGTTTCGACGCGGTCGATCTCGCGGCATGCCGGGAGCGCGGCGTGCGCGTCACCAACACGCCGGACGTGCTGACCAACGACGTCGCCGATCTCGGCATCGCCATGATGCTGTGCCAGTCGCGCGGCATGATCGGTGCCGAGCGCTGGGTTCGCGACGGCAGCTGGGCGGCGAAGGGGCTTTACCCGCTGAAGCGCCGCGTCTGGGGCCGGCGGGCCGGCGTGCTCGGACTCGGCCGCATCGGCTACGAGGTGGCCAAGCGCCTCGCCGGCTTCGGCATGGACATCGCCTACAGCGATGTCGCGCCGAAGGATTTCGCCCCGGATTGGGAATTCGTCGCCGATCCGGTCGCACTGGCCAGGCGTTCGGATTTCCTGTTCGTGACGCTTGCCGCGTCTGCCGCGACGCGCCACATCGTCAACAAGGATGTGCTCGCGGCGCTCGGCGAGGACGGCATGCTGATCAACATCTCGCGCGCCTCCAACATCGACGAGGACGCGTTGCTCGATGCGCTCGAGACGAAGGTGCTGGGCTCCGCCGCGCTCGACGTGTTCGAAGGCGAGCCGAAGCTCAATCCGCGCTTCCTGGCGCTCGACAATGTGCTGCTGCAGCCGCACCATGCGTCGGGCACCATCGAAACGCGCAAGGCGATGGGCAAACTGGTGCGCGACAATCTTGCCGCCCATTTCGCCGGCCAGCCATTGCTCACGCCGGTGCTCTAGGCTTGTCTTACGCAGATTCGGACGGAAAACCGCTGCACATTTTTCCTGGAATTGCCCGAGGAGTTCGCTGACCATGAAGTCGATCGTCATCCACGCCGCCAAGGACCTGCGCATCGAGGACCGTCCGGTCGAGGAGCCGGGCCCGGGCCAGGTGCTGTTGCGTCTCGCCGCCGGCGGCATCTGCGGCAGCGATCTGCACTACTACAATCATGGCGGCTTCGGAACGGTGCGCCTGAAGGAGCCGATGATTCTCGGCCACGAGGTGTCCGGCGTCATCGAAAAGCTGGGTTCTGGCGTCAGCGGGCTCAAGCCCGGCCAACTGGTCGCGGTGTCGCCGTCGCGGCCCTGCTACAGCTGCCGCTACTGCCGCGAAGGGATGCACAACCAGTGCCTCAACATGCGCTTCTACGGCAGCGCGATGCCGTTTCCGCACATCCAGGGCGCGTTCCGCGAAATGCTGGTGGCGGACGCGCTGCAATGCGTGCCGGCCGACGGATTGAGCGCCGGCGAGGCGGCGATGGCCGAACCGCTGGCGGTTTGTCTCCACGCCACACGCCGGGCCGGCGAAATACTCGGCAAGCGCGTGCTGGTGACCGGCTGCGGACCGATCGGCCTCTTGTCGATCGTCAGCGCGCGACGCGCCGGCGCGGCCGAAATCGTTGCCGTCGACATCACCGACTTCACCCTGGCGATGGCAATGCGCGCCGGCGCCGACAAGACCATCAACACAAAAGCCGATCCGGAAGGGCTGGCGCCGTATCTCGCCGACAAGGGGACGTTCGACATCCTCTATGAATGCTCGGGTGCCGCGGCGGCACTGGCGCAGGGCATCGCGGCGCTGCGTCCTCGCGGTACGATAGTCCAGCTCGGCCTCGGTGGTGCCGAGATGGCGCTGCCGATGTCGGCAGTCACCGCCAAGGAACTGACGATCAACGGCTCGTTCCGCTTCCACCCCGAATTCGCCGTCGGGGTCGAGCTGATGCGCAAGGGACTGATCGACGTCAAGCCGCTGATCACCCACACCGTGGCCTGCGACGAGGCCTTGTCCGGCTTCGAACTTGCCAATGACCGCAGCCGGGCGATGAAGGTTCAGATCGCCTTCGCATAAGCATCGCGGCGCGTTGCATTCCGCAGTGATATCGATAACGTACGGCGATGCAGCCTTCGCCCAAACGCCCAACCATGGCCGATGTCGCGCATCGCGCCAACGTCTCTACGATGACGGTGTCGCGCGCCTTCAAGAGCGACGCGTCGGTGAGCGCCGACACGCGCGACCGCATCCTGCAGGCGGCGGAAGAGCTCGGCTATGTCTTCGACAGTATCGCCGCCAACCTGTCGTCGCGCCGCTCCGGTTTCGTGGCGGTGACGATCCCTTCGATCAACAACGCCAACTTCGCCGACACGGTGCGCGGCATGACCGAGGGCCTGCGTGACAGCGGGCTGGAAATCCTGCTTGGCTTCACCGACTACAATGTCGAGGAGGAGGAGCGCCTGGTCGGCCAACTGCTCAGGCGGCGGCCGGAAGCAATCATCGTCACCGGCGGCCGGCACACGCCGCGCTGCCGCAAGATGCTGGAGAATGCCGGCGTGCCGGTGGTGGAGACCTGGGACCTGCCGGATGATCCGATCGGTCACGTCGTCGGCTTCTCCAACGCCGCGGCCGGGCGGCTGATGGTCGATCATTTCATTCAGCGCGGCTACTCGAGGCTCGGCTTCATCGGCGGCGACACGTCGCGCGACACGCGTGGCCTCGACCGCCGGCGCGGCTTCGTCGCGGCGCTGCAGGACCGCGGCCTCGACGCCTCGCGCGTTATCGCCTCCGGCGTGCCGCCGATCTCGATGCGCGAGGGCGCCACCGCCATGGTCGAGATGATCTCGCGCTGGCCGGACACGCAAGCCGTGATGTGCGTGTCGGATCTTTCGGCTTTCGGCGCGCTGATGGAATGCGTGAGGCGCGGCATCCGCGTTCCCGACGACGTCGCGATTGCCGGTTTCGGCGCCTATGACCTCGCCGAACAGTCGGTGCCTTCGATCACCACGATCGATGTCGGCGCGCACGAGATCGGCATCCGCGTCGCCGAGCTGGTGCTCGACCTGCTCAACGGGCGCCGCGCGGCCGACGACCGGGTGGTGGTCGGCATGACACCCCAGGTGATCGTGCGCCATACGGCCTGAGTGGCCGACAGCACAAGGAACGGCCGGCGGGATGACCGCCGGCCGTTGCCCGGTTACCGCCCTGTCGAGCTTACTTGCCCCAGATCTTCTTGTATTGGTCGCGGTAGCCGTTGCCCGGATCGAAGCGGTTGTCCGGGCCGCCGTCGAACTCGACATTGTCCGACGTCACAACGTGCAGCGGCGAGATGTAACCCGACCATTTCTCGCCGGCCATGCCGCGGTTGAGCTCGTCGACGAGCTGCCAGCCCAAGGTTCAGCGGCTCGGCCACCGTCACCTTCTGGAACTGGCCGGAGCGGATGCGCTGGTAGGCGGATTCGGAACCGTCACCGGCGGCTACGTTGATCGGCGCGTCGGTGCCGGATTTGCCGGCGGCCGCCAGCGACGGGCCCATGAAGTCGAAATAGAGATCGTTGATCGCCAGCGAATGGGTCCAGGCATCGCCGTATTTCTGCAGGAGCGAGGTGGTGAGCTGCGGCATGCGCTGCGAGGTCTCGGCGATGGGCGTGTCGACATATTCGAGCACCTTGCCGCCGAGATCCTCGATCTCCTTCTTCATTCGGTCCGCCTTGGCGATAGCGATCTGGTAGGTGGAATCGGTGAAGATGATGACGCCGGGCTTGCCCGTGGCGTCGACGAAGGCCCAGTCGGCCGCCGCCTTCGACACTTCCATCGGATCGGTCGAGACGTTGGCGATGATGTCGAGATCGTCGATCGGACCGACCGTCGGCGCCGCATGCCATGCCGCCATCGGGATCTTGGCCGCCTTGGCCTGCTCCAGGGCCGGCTTCTGCTCGACGGCGTCGAAGCCGTTGATGATGATGCCGTCGGGGTTGAGCGCCAGCGCCTGGCCGAAGGCCGCGGTGCGGCCACCGATCGAGCCGGCGCCGTCAAGCGTCTTGACCGTCCAGCCGAGGGCCGCCGCCGCCTCCTCGACACCCTTGGTGACGCCGAGGATGCCGCCGTTCTTCATGTCGGCGCCGAGCACGACGATGGTCTTGCCAGCGGCGCCTTTTGGCCCCGTGGTCGGACCGTCCCATTTCTCGACCTTGCTGGCGTATTTGTCGACGACGGCCTTGGCGTCGGCCATCGGGTCGGCAAGGGTCGGCGAGGCGATGCCGAGCGCCAGGCAGGCGACGCCAAGCTGAAGGACTGTTCTGCGATGCATGTTTCTTCTCCCATTAAGCATTGTCGTTTGTCTTTGTTGGTTGGTGGGTAATCGATGGGGGCGGCACGACGGCGCCGCGGCGGCGCTGCGCGTAGCCGGCAATGCCGATGGCGACGAGCAGGGTGACGCCGTTGAACAGCGGCTCGACCCAGAACGAACCGCCGAACTGCTGGATGCCGGAAATGCCGGCGGCGAGGATGACGACGCCGATGATCGTGCCCCAGACATTGACGCGGCCGGGCTTGATGGTGGTCGATCCGAGGAAGGCGCCGACGAGCGCCGGCAGGAGGTATTCGAGGCCGACGCTGGCCTGGCCGATCCGGAGCTTGGAGGCGAGAAGCACGCCGCCCAGCGCCGTCAGCGCGCCGGAGGCGACGAAGGCGCCCATGACGAATTTCTGCACCGGTATGCCGTTGAGCGCGGCGGCCTTGGGATTGGCGCCGATGGCGTAGAGGTAGCGGCCGATCGGCATATATTCGAGCACCAGCCACATCACCAGCGCCAGGATGACCACGTAGTAGCCGGTGATGGGCAGGCCGAACAGCATGGTGCCGTTGAGGGAGAGGAAGCCGTCGGGCAGCACACCGACGACCTGGCGGCCGCCCGTGTACCACATGGCCAAGGCGTAGAGCACGGTGCCGGTGCCGAGCGTGGCGATGAAGGAATCGATGCGCGCCACCTCGACCAGCAGGCCGTTGATGAAGCCGGTCAGGACGCCGAGCAGGATGACGATGAGCACCGCGATCGGCCAGGGGATGCCGAAGGCGGTCTGCAGGCTGATGGCCAATATATGCCACAGCACGATGCCGTAGCCGACTGTCAGGTCGATGCGGCCCGAAGCCATGGGGATCATCGCCGCCAGCGACAGGAGCGCGATGATCGCCTTGTCGGAGATGATCGAGCGCAGATTGAGCAGCGTCGGGAACGTGCGCGGCAGGAGCAGCGAAAACAGCAGGATCAAGAGCAGCGTCAGGATCGGCAAGCCGTAGACCGGCAGATAGCGCGCCGCCTTCTGGCCAAAGCTAAGCCCGGAGAGTTCCGAGCGGGTCGGCTCCAGCGCCGTCGATTTGATCGAGTTCATGGATCCTCCTCAGGCGGCTTCGGATACGGAGGCGGCGTGGATAAGCGCCGCCGTCGTCAAGGCATCGCCGGCCAGTTCACGCACGATGCGGTTATGCGAAAAGACAAGGGCGCGATGGCAGATATGGGCGACCTCCTCGAAATCCGTGGACACGACGATGACCGCCAGTCCTGCCTCGACGGCGGCCGCGATCAGCCGGTAGATCTCGGCCTTGGCGCCGACATCGACGCCGGCCGTCGGATCCTCGGCGATCAGGAGCTTGCGGCCCGTCGCCAGCCAGCGGCCGACGACGACCTTCTGCTGGTTGCCGCCGGAGAGCGCCTCGATCGGCAGATGCGGATCGTTTGGCCTCAGCCCCAGCCGCGCGCCGAGCGCCTGCGTCAGCTCGCTCTCCCGCGCCGGCTTCATGAAGGAAAACAGCCCGCGGCCGACCGCCGACGGGTTGAGATACATGTTCTCGCGCACGGAGAGTGACAACGCCACCGACTCCTCGGTGCGGTCGCGCGCGATCAGTCCGACACCAGCGGCAAGGGCGGCGCCGACCGAGGACAGCTCGAGGCGCCTGCCGTCGAGTGAGACACTGCCCTCGAAAGGCTCGGTGCCGAACAGCGCGCGCCCGACGACTTCCTGTCCGGCGCCGCGCAGGCCGACCAGTCCGAGCAGTTCGCCCGATCGCGCCTCGAAGCGAACCGGACCGACGCTGCCGCAGCGCAGATCCTCGACCTTCAGGCGCTCCGGTCCGTCCTGCCAGCGCGACTTGGCGAACATCTGATGCGCGGGGCGGCCGACGATGAGGTCGACCAGTTCCTGCGGCGTCGTTTCGGCAACCGGCTTCACCGCCACCATGCGGCCGTCGCGCATGACGGCGACGCGGTCGGCGATGCGGAAGACTTCGTCCAGCCGGTGCGAGACATAGATCATGCCGACTCCGCGCTGGCGCAGCGGCCGCAGCGCCTCGAACAGGCGCTCGACCTCGTCTGCCGGCAGGCTGGCCGTCGGTTCGTCGAGCACCAGCACGTCGGCTTCGGTGGCCAAAGCGCGGGCGATCGCCACCAGCGATTTTTCCGTGCGCGACAGATCCTGCACGCGTGTCGCCGGATCGAAAGTGCAGCCGACCAGCGCCAGGGCGCTTTCGGCACGCCGCTCGGTGTCGCCCCAGTCGATCAGGCCCGAGCGGCGCGAGAAACCCTGCGCCATGCCGACATTCTCGGCCACCGTCATCCATTCGATGAGGCCGAGATCCTGATGGATGAAGGCGACCTTCTGCGGCTGGTTGGGGCGTGGCGGGCGGTGGTGGTAGTCCTCGCCGCGAAAGCGGATCGCGCCCTGGTCGCGCTTGTGGATGCCGGCCAGCGCCTTGATCAGCGTCGACTTGCCGGCGCCGTTCTCGCCCAGCAGCGCCACGATCTCGCCCTCGTGGATGTCGAGGGAGACCGACTTCAACGCCAGCGTGCCGCCGAAGCGCTTGGAGATGTCGATGAATTCGATGAGCTTGGGCCGCATCGTTTTGGCCTCCTCCCAAGCCAAGAAAACGGTTTGAATTGATACCGATGTTATCGCTAACATTTTTGCAGGTCAAGTCTTGAAAATGGGTCGCCGCGAAGGCTATCGATAGCTCCGGTTTCGCGGAGGATGAGGCATGTTCGGAGACATAGAGGGCGCTGGCTTCGAGGTTCTCGACGAGCGGTTCGAGAGCTGTTTCGTCGGCCATGTGGCGGTCGAGCGGCTGTGGACTGGCGGGCGCTGGCTGGAAGGTCCGGCATGGTTCGCGGCCGGGCGGTATCTGGTGTTTTCGGACATCCCGAACGACCGCATCATGCGCTACGACGATACCAACGGCGTGGTCTCGGTGTTCCGTGCGCCCTCCAGCAACGCCAACGGCAACACCGTCGACATGGAGGGGCGGCTGGTCACCTGCGAGCATCGCGCGCGCCGCGTCACCCGCACCGAGCATGACGGATCGATCACGGTGATCGCCGACCGTTTCGAGGACAGGCGGCTGAACTCGCCAAACGACGTGGTGGTGCGCTCGGATGGCACTGTGTGGTTTTCCGATCCGCCCTATGGCATCGCGACCGACTATGAGGGCGATCACGCCGGACAGGAGATCGAGGGCTGCCACGTCTATCGCGCCGACCCCCTCACCGGCGAGGTGGCGCGCGTCGTCTCGACGATGGCCAAGCCAAACGGTCTCGCCTTCTCGCCGGACGAGGCCATCCTCTATATCGGCGACACCGGCATCACGCACCAGAAGGACGGGCCGCGGCACATCCGCAAGTTCGCCGTCGAAGGTGCGACGCTCGGGGAACTCGGCGTTTTCGCCACCTGCGGCGCAGGCCTGTTCGACGGGTTCAGGGTGGATACGGCCGGGCGTGTGTGGGCGGGCGCCGGCGACGGCGTCCACTGCTTCGATCCCGACGGCACGCTGATCGGCAAGATCCGCATTCCGGAGACGGTGGCGAACCTCACCTTCGGCGGCGCCAAGCGCAACCGCCTGTTCATCACGGCGCGGCAGTCGCTCTATTCGGTGTTTGTCGTCGCCAATGCGGCAGCACGAGCGTGAGTTCGAAGAGAGGGATGTTGGCCATCCGACCACAAGGTTCAAATGCGCTTCCCATTCTGACCCGTGGCCGATAGGCTACAGAAGGTGTTGCGGACGGCGTCAAGGTCGACATGCTCGATGCCGACGAAGTCCGCCAGCTCGAACCGGCCTTGGCGCCGATCTTCAAGAGTGCGGCCTATCTGCCCGAACAAGGGCAGTGCCCCAACCCCGGCCGTCTTGTCGCCAAGCTCGCCGAACATGCGGCACGTCAGGGCGCCCGCTTCATCAGGGCAAAAGTGCTCGGCTTCGATATGGGGCCAATGGTCCCTCGGCGCTGAGGCTGGAAGGCGGCGGGCGCATGCCGGTCGAAACCGTGGTGCTGTGCGCCGGCGCCTGGTCGGGCGATCTTGCCCGCAAGCTCGGCGACCGCATTCCGTTGGAAACTGAGCGTGGCTACCACATCATGGTCAGGGGTGCCGATACCGGCCTGCGCATCCAGACCATTTCGGCTGACCGCAAGTTCGTTGCGTCGCCGATGGAGGAGGGCCTGCGGATCGCCGGCAATGTCGAATTCGCCGGCCTGAGGGCGCCTGCCAACATGAACCGGGCGGATGTTCTCCTGAAACAGGCGCGGCCGATGTTCCGAAAACTGGAGGTAGGCGAGGTCACACGCTGGATGGGGCATCGTCCCGGCACACCCGATAGCATACCGGTCATCGACCGCGCGTCGCGGGCGAAGAACGTCATCTACGCCTTCGGCCACGGCCATCAGGGCCTGATCGGAGGGGCTGTCACCGGCAAGATCGTGTCGCAGCTTGCCTCCGGTCTGCCGCCGGTAATCGATCTGACGCCTTTCCGGGCTGATAGGTTCTGATTGATCACAGTTCACTGGCAAGATTGAGAAGCCGTTCCCACCAGTGATAACCGACTTTACCCGTTCTTTCAGGAGGAAGCGACGACGTGACCCCAGACGCAAAGGCAGATTTGGAATCGGTCGGGTTGATCGATCCGCAACGCGCCTACACAGTACTGATCTGCGATCTGGTTGGCCTGCTCTTCGGCCCCGACGGCAAGCCCGACTCCAGCGAGGTGCAGAGCCATATCGAAGCCAAGGGCGGCCGCTTTCATGCGACAGCGCTTGGCGACAAGACCAGCCTCGAACCTGGCCGGGTCCATTTCTTCTATCAGCCGGATCTCAGCACGCGAGAAGAGCTTATCGAAGCCGCCGGCGACGGGCGCTATGACGCCGTCATCGCGGCAGCGACCTTCCTGCCTGCCGAGACCGTCTTTCCGCTCGCCGGCGTGCGGATCGGCGCCGGCACCGGCAATATGGGCTCACGCTCGTGGGGCGGCGGCAACGGCGAGGGTGGCACCGCAGTGCTGATGAACACGCCCGGCATCAACAGCCGCGCCACGGCGCAGATGGTGATGAAGGCGATCCTCAAAGTGTTGCCGGACCTTCCGGTCGACAGGCTTCACGACCGAGTGGTGCGCGGCGCTTTCGACACCGGCAGGGACCTGCGCGGCTTTCCCACCGAGAAGCTCGAAGGCAAGACGATCGCCATCATCGGCTACGGCAATATCGGCCGCGAGGTGGCCAAGCTCGCCCGCGCCTTCGGCATGCGCGTGGTGATCCACGCACGGCCACGCCATCGAGACTGGATAGAAGCCGAGGGTTTTGTCTGTGCGTCAGATCTCTGCGCCGCGGCTGAAGGCGCCGATGTACTGAGTGTCCATGTCGGACTGGGCAAGCAGGACGCGCAAACCGGGCGCTACGCCAACGCCGGGCTCGTCGGTGCGGATGTCCTGTCACGCATGAACAAGGGCGCGGTGCTGGTCAACTACGATCGCGGTGAGCTTGTCGACGTTCGGGCTCTTGACGACGCCCTGTCATCAGGACTTGTGCGCCATGCGGCAATCGATGCCGACCTGTTCAGGGATGCGACGACCGGCAGCCTCTCCGGGCCTATGCTACCTTATCTCGACCTGGTCGAGAGGCATGGCGGCAAGCTTGAACTTCTGCCGCATGCCGCGGCCGATACGGATCACCCTTCGCGCGTCGCCGGCGCCAGGCAGGCCGTCGACCAGATCTTCGACGTCATCTGCCAAAAATCGGTGACGAACGCCAAAGGCACCGTGCCGCCAGAGTATCTTTCACTGGGCGCAACCACGCCTTCGGGCATCGGACCAGTGACAGCGCGCGACCTTTTGCAATTGAATGAACAGGAATGCTCCGACCTCGCGGATCTCTGCGAGCGGCAAACCCGGTTGTGGCGGGCTCTTGCGGACGCGCGTCTGCGTGAGCGCGGCGAGATCGTCGCTGAACAAGGCGAAGAGCTTGTCCGGCTGATAAATCGCCTTTGCCTTGCAGTTGAAAAATCGAACCTCAAAGGGCCGTATCAGTAAAATATTGGTCCCGGAGAGCGCGAGCCGGCGGGCAGTGCTTTTTTGGTCTGCATTAGTCGGGTCTCTTCTTCGGGTCGCCAGGCCATACGAGAACATCCAAAGGATACGGTTTGGCGAACCACCCGCTAACTGTTTGTTTTTGTTGAAAAGACGACGTTCCTCCGGGCCCACCATACAAACAATATCAATAGTTTAGCCCCTGGCGATCAAAATTCGATCAATCTGGGCCTATTAGCGATTAGTCGCGACCGGGCAGTTCCCAAGGGCAAGGGAAGCGGACTCGTATCTGTTCGGTTCCAAACTCTCTGCTGTTAACGAACAGTCACACATAATCCAGATATTTCAGCCCCGAAAGACCTCCGAGCTACACGTGCGGTGATCGGCGGCAACCACCTGCGAATAGGACGATTCGACTAGGCAGCAGTCATGCGTCTGAGCGGTTTTGGAAATATGATGCGCGGAAGACCCCCGAACGCGCAGCTAGGGCTTTCTAGTCAATTCCAAGCAACGCTCTGGCAGCGCGCATCTGCGAGGCTGTAGTCACTTCTGGTCTCCAAATTTTTTACGCTTGTCAGGAAGAGCCCGCCTTCGCATTCACGCCATCGATCAGCGCGAGCAGTCCTTGCAGAATCTTGATCGGCGGCGGTGGACAACCGCCGATGTGCAGATCCACAGGTATCACATCGGATACTCCGCCGACGACGGCATAGCTGCCTGCGAAGCAACCGCCATCCTTTGCACAGTCGCCGATCGAGACCACCCATTTGGGGTTGGGCGTTGCGTCATAGGTTCGTTTCAACGCTTCGCACATGTTCTTGGTGACAGGACCTGTGACCATGAGCACATCGGCATGTCGCGGCGAGGCGACAAAACGGATCCCAAAGCGTTCGATGTCGTAAAAGGCGTTGTTGAGCGCGTGCATTTCAAGCTCGCAGCCGTTGCAGGAGCCAGCGTCGATCGCCCGAATCGATAGACTTCGCCCCAGCCGCTTGCGAGCGGCGCCATCGAGCGCGCGGGCGAGTTCATCGATCGCCGAATGGTTCGCCTCCGGCGGCCGTTCGGTGAGGGGAGGCCGTATCAGGCCTTGGAAGAGGTGCTTGCGCATGACAACCCGTCTCTAAAGGTCATGACCGGAATAGCTGCAATTGAATGATTTGTTGCAGAGCGGAAAATCGGCCACGATGTTTCCTTCAATCGCCGCTTCGAGCAGCGGCCATTGAAACCACGATGGATCACGCAGGCGGCATCGCTCGACCACGCCGTTTCGAGCGATACGGAGCCAGACCAGAACGTCGCCCCGAAATCCCTCGATGAGCGCCATGCCTTCGCGCAGTTCTCCTGCGTCTGCAACATCGACACGGATAGGGCCTTCTGGCAACCGTTCCAGGATCTGTTCGACCAGAGACAGGCTCTGATTGACCTCGTGGATGCGTACCCAGACACGTGCGTTCACGTCGCCCTCCTGGAGCAGAGGTACATCGAAGGTGAGTTCGCCGTATGGGGGATAGCCAAGATTGCGCCGCATGTCGAAATCCCGGCCGGACGCTCGTCCGACATAGCCGCCGGCGCCATATTGTCGTGCGAGTTCGGTCTTGAGCCGACCGGTCGCGACAGTCCGATCCTGCAGCGACGCGGTGTTGTCGTAAAGGTCAACCAAAGCGGGGAAGCGTTGCCTGACTTCCGCGATCAATGCGTGAACTGCGTTCGTCCCCTCATCGTTGAGGTAGTTCACTACTCCGCCCGGCACGATGCGATCGCGCATCAAACGATGGCCGAAGGCTATGTCGCTCGCGCGCAACACGCGTTCGCGCAGCACGCCGCAATGTGCATGCATGAGCGCGAAGGCAGCGTCGTTGCAAATGGCACCGATGTCGCCCAGATGATTGGCCAGACGCTCCATCTCGGCCATAAGCGCCCGCAACCATACTGCGCGCGGTGGCACCTCGACACCCAGTGCCGCTTCGGCCGCCCGGGCAAAAGCAAAAGAATATGCTACCGTGCTGTCGCCAGAGACTCTGCCTGCCAGCTCGGCCGCCTGGTCTAGCGCCAACCCCATCATCAGACCTTCTATGCCTTTGTGCGCATAGCCGAGACGCTCCTCCAGCCGGACGACCGTTTCGCCGCTTGCCGTGAACCGGAAATGCCCGGGCTCGATGATGCCGGCATGCACAGGGCCGACGGGGATCTGATGCAGGCTCTCGCCCTCAGCGGGAAGGAAACGATAAGGATGCAGCGGGGTAGCCGCGGTGTGGGCACCCACCGCCATCGGATAGCTGACACCCCATTGGCCGTGATCCAGCCACCGCCGCGTGTCGGGCAACCCCTGTGGCAGCAGCCCGAACAGATCCGCGGTTGCCCGCTCAAGACGTATCGCGGGTGGATGCAGGCGGCCGACCGATGGATAGCGACCGTGCGGGCATTCGAGGCTGACGACCCCAACGTCCCGGGTATTTCCGTCGACAAGTGCCATGTGGACGGTTCCCGGTTCGCCCCAGAGATCAAGCAGGGTCCAGTGGCCCTCGGCTAGCTGTTCTGCCGCAAAATTCCAGATTTTCGGAGTAACGACCGCACGCGCCCAGGGCATATGATGCTCGACGCAGTGGCTAGCAAGGATGAGATCGATCAATGCGGGCATGGTTGTCTCCTCATCTGCTTCATCCCAGAATGTCGGCGACGTGCTGGAACCAGGTGACCAGCGGTGGCGGTAGGTAGATCCCGGCCGCGAACACCAATGCCAGATGCGAGTACATCGGCACATAGGATGCCTCGGCAGGCGCGGTGCTGCCACGCGGCTCGCCAAAGGCGACGGCGGTCAACCGCAACAGCAACGCGCCGAAAGCGACTAGAAGCCCGAAGACCAGGGGAATGGCGAGAAATGGTTGCCGCGCGAACGTCGAACTGACGACCAGGAATTCGCTCATGAAAATGCCGAGTGGCGGCAGACCGGCAATGGCGACGACCCCGATGACGAGCGCCCAGCCAAGGCCGGGATGCGTTTCCGTCAGTCCTCTTATATCGGCGATCTTCTGCGTCCCCTTGACCTGGGCGATATGGCCGACAGCAAAGAAGATCGCTGACTTGGTCAAACTGTGCATGACCATGTGCAGCAGTCCGGCAAAATTGGCGAGCGGACCCCCCATGCCAAAGGCAAACACGATGATGCCCATGTGTTCGATCGAAGAATAGGCGAACAGGCGTTTGATGTCGCGGCGGCGGTAGAGCATGAAACCCGCGAAAATCAGCGATGTAAGCCCCATTGTGACCATCAACGGCCCCGGTGCTATTGCCTCCGGACTTGCGGCAAGCAGCAATTTGAAGCGCAGCACCGCATAGAGGGCGACATTGAGGAGCAATCCCGACAGCACAGCGGAGATAGGCGTTGGGCCTTCGGCATGCGCGTCGGGCAGCCAGGCATGCAAGGGTGCCAGCCCGACCTTCGTCCCGTAGCCGAGCAGCAGGAAGACGAAAGCAACGTTGAGCAAGGCCGGGTCGAAGTCCTTCGCTCGTTCGATAAGCACCGTCCAGACCATCGCGTTCGTCCCTTCGCCGACAACCGGCTGGGCGGCCATATAGACGAGGATGGTACCGAACAGCGCCAATGCGATGCCAACGCTTCCCAAGATGAAATACTTCCACGCGGCTTCCAGCGCCTCATGCGTGCGGTAAATGCCGACCATGAGCACGGTGGATAGCGTGGCGAGCTCGACCGCCACCCACATCAAGCCAATATTGTTCGACACGAACGCCAGGTTCATGCCGAACATCATGATTTGATACATTGCGTGGTAGAATCGCAGGTTCGTTGCTGTCAGCCTTCCGGTGTCCAGTTCGTGCGCGATATAGGAGGCGCTGAAGACGCTGGTAGTGAAGCCGACGAATGTGTTGAGCACGATGAAAACGATATTGAGATCGTCGACTAGCAGATACTGACCCGGCTGCGGTCGCCCTGTAACGAAAAGCGACAGCGCGGCGAGCAAGGTAAGCAGGCTCGCGGCCACATTGATCCGTGCGCCCAGCCGATAGTTCGGCAATACAGCCAGAAGTGCCGCCGCGCCGACGGGAACCAGCAAGATGGCAGCCACGGCATCGAAGGGAAGCGCTGTCATCGGCGTTCCCCCCGGTACTCATCAAGCGCGCCGACATCGACCGAGTCGAACCGTTCGCGAATGCGGAACAGGAAAACGCCGATGACGATGAAAGCAATCAGGATCGAGAAGGCGACGCTGATCTCGACGACGAGCGGCATACCCTTTGCACCCGTGGCAGCGAGAACCAGACCGTTCTCGAGCGACATGAATCCGACAACCTGGCTGACGGCATTGCGCCGGGTGACCATCACCAGGAGCCCGAGAAGGATGATGGACAGCGCGAACGCCAGATCCTCGCGGGCAAGCGGATCGGCGGCGGACGTGACCCGCAACATCAAGACCATGGACAGGGCCACCAAGCCAATTCCGGCGAGCATGGTCGGGCCGATGCCGACGGCGGTCTCGATGTCGCGGTGGATGCCTAGCCGCTGAATGATGCGGTGAAGCCCCACGGGAATGACGATCGCCTTGAAGACGAGAGCGATCGCCGCGGTGACGTAAAGGTGGTGCGCGTCCTGGATATAGGCTTGCCAGGCCACGGAAAGGGCGAGGACGATGGCATGAAGTGCGAAAACATTGATCAGCGCAAAGAGGCGGTCTTGATAGAGCATCATGAAGCTGACCAGCACCAGGCTGCCGGCGAGCAGATGAGCGATGTCGAAGGTAAGGCCGTCCATCAGAGGCTCCGTGAGACGAACAGCAGGAGTGTACCGAGCAGGGCCAGCATCAGTGCCGCTCCCAGGAAATCCGGGACCCGGAAAACGCGCATCTTGGCAATGGCGGTCTCAAATACAGCGAGAAGAATGCCGCAGGCTGCAAGCTTGGCGATGTAGGCGGCGACACCCAGAACATAGGATCCCGCACCAGCCCCGTCGGCCTTCAGCCCCCAAGGTATGAAAACACAGGAAATCAGCGACACGTAAAGTAGGAGTTTTAGAAAAGCGGCAAACTCGATCATGGCCAGGTGGCGGCCGGAATATTCCAGCACCATCGCCTCATGGACCATTGTGAGCTCGAGATGCGTTGCCGGATTGTCCACCGGTATGCGGGCATTTTCTGCGATCGCCACGATGATGAGAGCGATGAGTGACATCCCGAGCGACACCCGCAGACCAACCTCGGACGAGCTCATGAAAGCGGCTACCGTGGAGAGCTGGGTGGCTCCGGCAACGAGTGCCAGGCTGAACACGATGAGCAGCATCGCAGGTTCGGCCAGCGATGCGATCATGACCTCACGGCTCGAACCTATGCCGCCGAAGCTCGTTCCGACATCCATCCCTGCCAGTGCGAGGAAGAAGCGAGCGCTTCCAAGAAGGGCGACAATGGCGATGAGATCGGCGCTCCAGCTGAAGGTGAGGCCGATGGCAAAGGTCGGGATGAGAGCGGCGGCGACCCAGGTGGCGGCAAAAATCAGGTAGGGCGTGACGCGAAACAGCCAGGATGCGTTGTCGGCCAGGACGACCTCTTTGCGCATCAGCCGCAGGAGATCGCGATAGGGTTGGACCAGAGGGCCCCCCTGGCGCCGTTGCAGCCTTGCTTTTACCTTGCGCACAAAGCCGGTCAGCAGCGGTGCCAGCGCCAGCACCAGCACCATCTGCACACCTTGAACGACCAGTGCGAGGATCAGGGCCATAGCGCCAGCACCAGAAGCAAGGCGACGAGGTAGAGAAAGACCAGCGTCAGATAGCGCCGGATGGTCAGGAACTGGAGATGATTGAGCCGGTCGGTTGCAAAGCCGATGGCACCAGCGATCGGCTGATAAAACGTTTCCCAGACGAGATCATGGATCTCAACATTCAGACGCGCCGGACTGACCTCGCTGGGCGGCGGCATGTCGACGGTTTCCTTGGCGCGGAAGGCGTATGTCCCGAACACACGACGAATGGGTTGCGCGAAGCTCACCGCCGAATATTGAGCGGCTGGGGTCACGTCCGGGAAGCCGCAACCCCAGGCGGGGCCTCGACGGAGCGCGTGTGAAGCAAAACGGTGGATCACAAGGGCTGCGAGCGATGCGGCAATCGCTATGAAGATAAAAACCAGCAGACCGTTGTACGAGCTGCGGCTCTCGGCGATCGGTACGATCGACAGCCAGGGTTCGGCCATCTGCACAGGCATGCGACTGTCGGCGAGCGAAAGCGTTACAGATGAAATTCTGTCGATGACAAAACCCGGCAGGATGCCTGCAAGCAGGCAAAGCCCCGCGAGGATGAACATCGCAGTCAGCGAAAAGCGGTCGACCTCCTCGACCTGTTCGGCTGCCGCGGTTCTTGCCCGACCCAGGAATGTGATCCCGAACGCCTTGACGAAGCAGGCCGCGGCCAATGCTGCTGACAGAGCCAGTAGGCTACCGACAGCGGGCACCATGATCTTCAAACCCCATTGAGGCAGATCGGGGCTTTGCAATATGGCTTGGAAGGCGAGCCATTCCGAAACGAACCCATTGAAGGGAGGCAGCGCCGAGATCGCGACACAGCCGACGAGAAAGACGAAGCTGGTGAACGGCATGCGATGGATGAGGCCGCCTAGCTTCTCCATGTTCCGTTCGCCGGTTGCCGTCAGCACGGCACCTGCACCAAAGAAAAGCAGGCTCTTGAAAAGAGAATGGTTGAGAACGTGGAAGAGAGCGGCGGTGATGGCCAGCGCCGCTGCCAAAGGCATGGCGTTCGCCTTGAAGCCGAGCGCCAGGCCAAGGCTCACGAAAATGACGCCGATATTTTCGATGGTGCTGTAGGCGAGAAGACGCTTTAGATCCTTCTCCATCAATGCGTAGAGGATGCCGAGAACCGCAGTCAAACCGCCAAGGAACAGCACGATGACGCTCGACCACCAAGTCGGCGCGCCGAGCAGGTCGAAAACAACACGTATGAAACCATAGACCGCGACTTTGGTCATGACGCCGCTCATCAAGGCCGAAACATGACTTGGCGCTGCAGGGTGAGCGAGAGGCAACCAGACATGCAGCGGGACGAGGCCGGCTTTCGACCCCGCGCCTAGCAGCAGGAGAACCAGAACAACCGTCGCGACAAGCGGCGTAGGCCCGGCGGCGCGCATCGCTTCGAACGTATAATTTCCACCTGGTCCGGACAGCAGGCCAAAAGCGAGCAGCAGCGCCAGCGTGCCGAAGCTCGCCATCACAAGATAGATATAGCCCGCCCTTGTGTTTTCCTGTTCGCGATGGTGCGCTATGACCAACGCCCACGAGGCGAGCGACATGAATTCCCAGGAGAGCAGGAAAGTGAAGGCATCATCCGCCAGCACGACAAGGTTCATCCCGGCGAGGAATGCCGGAAAAAATGGCAGCACCCGATGCGGTGAGGACTCGTGACGGCCGTAACCAAGTCCATACAGGCTGGCGGCGCTGCCGCCGAAATTAACGACGACAAGAAAGAAGGTCGAGAGCGCATCCAGGCGGAAATGCGCTCCAATCCAGGGCAGCCCAAGCGGCAGCGTCACCACCGATGCAGCGGTGGGATCGACGACAAGGTGGCTTGCTGCAACGATGAAGGCGAGCGTTGAGATGCCAAGCGTCGCGCTATAGATCAGGCCGGTTGCCGAATCTCGTCGACCGACGACAATAGCCAGCACGGCAATTCCCAGAAGCGCGGCGACACCCCACAAAAGGAGCGTGACACCCGAAATCACGCCACGCTCCTCACACCGAATTTAGCTTCTGCATTGCCGCTGCCCAAAATTCGGGCGCGGTTAAAGTCCGCTTTCAGCCGCACACCGCGTCCACCAGCGGAGCTGGCGATGCCTTCTCCGATCAATTCGACGCCGGCGCCTTCGAGTGCCGCAATCAATTTCATCAGGGAATCGACGTTGCCGCGGATCACACCGTCGCTGGCCTCCATGCGCTGGATTGTCGGCACCGAGAGACCGGACAATTCGGCAAGTCTGCGCTGTTCGATACCGAGGAGCGCCCTTGCTGCACGCAACTGGGGAGCAGTTAACATATCGCCCTCCTTTGTTAGCCTTGAGATATGATCTCTACACGTTGCAGCATATATTGAAATGTGTCATAGTCAATTAGTGATGTTTGAGATATCATTGTTGCCATGGCACTGCGATGAATGAGCTGTCTGAGGTTTGCGGTATTCGATGCCGATTGAGTGCACGGTGAAACCGAAGCGCCGACGATGTCGCCTCCTGCTACCCTAAGCTTCAGCCCAGTTAGCTGTGCCGCTGGGTCAGGCCATGACGGCGAAACGTCAGACTAGGAAATTGGTGATCGCGACAGATTATGATCCGGATTGCCAAATATCGAACCGATTTCGGAAACATCGAGGTTCTGCGGACCAAGGACACCGGGTCAGTCATTTATCGGCAGGGTGGCTTCTTTCAAAGTGAGAGCGATCCTGAGGGTGTGAGTATCGTCCCCTACATTCACGCGATCTTTGGTCTTCTCGTGCAAGCACAAGCCTTAGACGTACTGATGATCGGCTGTGGCGGCGGCAGCTTGGGCACCATGCTGGATCGACATGGCGTGCGCGTTACCATCGTCGACGTAAATCCACGGGCGTTCCAGATTGCCCGGCGGTATTTTGGACTTCCTCCTAAGATTGACTGCTGCGTCGCCGACGGGCGCGATTTTCTTCGCGCCGATCGGCATCGCTACGACGCGATCGTCTTGGATGCTTATTCTGGAGGTCGTATTCCAGAACATTTATGCGCTGAGACATTCTTCGGCCTTGCCCAGACACGCCTGCGGAATTCTCGCGGCTGTCTTATCGCCAACGTTCACGCTCGCCACGACCTTGACATGATGCCGGATCGTGTTGCGGGAAAAATGAGCAGCATCTGGGCTGACGTAAGGCTTCTCGATATGCGCGGTACACCCGATCGCAATGTGCTTGTCATGGCGGGCAATGTCCATGGCTTCGTAGAACCATCGTTGTTGATGCCGCCGTCGGTTGGAATTGACGACATAATTCGCGACCTTGGTCTGTTGACGCTCAGGCCTCGGCATCCCGCGCCGCAGATAAGGTGACCATTCATTGGCCCGCGGAGCAGTCGGCTGCTCCCGTTCAGGGCTTGACAGTAAATACGTGGATCATCCTATATCACGTTTCATGCATGACTGTTCATATCAAGAGCATGATGCTTGGTTGCCGACCTGAGCATACGGCGGAGGCTTTAGTCGCGCTTTCCTCCGACAGCGGCGAGACTACCGCTCCTGACAGTCGGCTATCATCTCGAGATCGGCGACTAGTTCGTGCTTGAAGGCTTCGCTGAGCTCAACGTGACCCTGATCAACGTGATCTTGGCCGGGATCGACGCTCTCGGCCGGGATGGATCTCAATGAAACGGGAGCGGGGACTGATCGCCGCCGGCGGCGACGTGTTCCGCACCTGAACGGAAAGGACCAGAAAGATGGTTGAAAAGGCCAAGGATAGTAACGGCGCTGCACTGAACGATGGTGACTCGGTGACGCTGATCAAGGATTTGAAGGTGAAGGGCACATCAGAAACTCTCAAGCGCGGTACGCTGGTCAAGAACATCCGCCTTACCGACAATCCAGAAGAAATCGAATGCAACACGAGACAGGTGAAGGGTGTTGTCCTGAAGACAGCATTCCTGAAGAAGGCGTGAACCTCGCCGCATGGTGCGGAACCATACGGAACGATGCGGGACTGTTGATGATCTCGGCCCACGAAAAAGCCAATGAAATCAATGTTTATAGCACACCCTCCGGGCCCACCATGTCAACAATATCAATGATTTATGACTTCTCCTTTATGGGGTGAGTCAACTGGAGACGGTCAGATTGTTGAGCGCGACAATGGTCTTGAGCCTTAATCCTATTCCGTTTTTTTCCTTCTGGCGGCGACCAGCCACACGTAGTCCAGATATTTCGGCTCCGAAAGACCTCCGACCTATAGATGCGGTGATCGGCGGCTGCGGCGTGCGAAAGGGATGGTTTGACTTAGAAATTGCCATGTACCTGAGCCGAAACGAATGGCTGCGGGCAAGAGCTGGTGATCGGGATGTCAAAGGCCCATTCCTTCACGCGCTCCGGCGCAACAAGCGGTCGGCGATATAGTCCAGCGAGAAGACGCCAGCGCCGCGCGTCAGCACGAGAAGCAGCAGCGACGCCCACAAAAAGTGCTCGGCCCAGTTCTCGGGAAACACGAAGATCTGGATAACCGATACGACGCCGAGTAGCATCAGCGCGCCCAGCCGCGAGAATAGGCCGAAGAACAACAGCACTGAACCAGTGATCTCGGCGGCGGTTGCCATCGGCGCGGCGATCGACGGGTCGATGAACGGCAGATTGTACTCGTTGGCGAACAGCTGCAGCGTCACCGGCCAGGACGCCAGCTTGGTCTGCGCCGATTGCCAGAAGACATGCGAGATGGCGACGCGGGTAGTTAGCTGGACGAGTGAGAACGGGATGTGCTCGGGCAGCCTGATGACGCGTCTGTAGAGACCGGCCAGGCCGGCGGGTGAGGTCGAGGAATATTCCTGCATCGCGGTCATGATCATCTCCTTCAGAGTCAAATTGGCAGTGTTGGTGCGGGTATCCGCACATCGGTGACGAGCCCGTCGCCGAACAGGCTGACGAATGCGGCCACGAGGTCGAACGCGGGATCGCGGGCAAGCGCGCGGGCGACGGCGTGGTCGAGGCCAAAGCCGTGTTTCAGGGTATGGCGAAAGGCGAAATTGGCCCGGTCGAGACGCGCCAGTTTTACGCTGTCGCCGGCCCGCCAAAGCGCCACGCGCTCGGGCCGCCGCGTCCAGGCATTGTGGTGAGCGATCGCGCCACCGTGCTGGTGTGCTGTCCAGACGGACAGGATCGACCAGTGCGAAAGGATCAGCCGCAGCGACGGCTGCAGCACGATGTCGGGTGACGGTCCAAGATCCGTGCTGTCGTATTCGGCGAGTGTACGGGGCGGTAGGGAGGCGGCATCCAGCGCCTCGGCGATGGCCCATTCGAGACGTGCCGTCTCGGCGACGACAGGCATGTCGGAAAGTGTGTCGATCGACTTCAGGAACCGGGGAAAGCCGGCACCATAGCGTGCCAGTCTCGATTCGACCGGCGGATGCCGGCGAATGAATTCGCTCGCGACGAAACGGAAGAAGCGCTCGTCGACGAGGCGGACCGTCACCGGAAACACTGCCATCAGCACGGCAGTCAGCGAGCTGCGCGTGTTGTTCTGGTAGATGCGAAGGCGGGCAAGCGGGTCCGCGTTGCCGGCGGTCAGCAGTTTGGCTGACGTGAAAGGCTCCACGGCGAGCACCGAGCGCGCCAGGGTCGTCTGCAGGTGTTCAAGCGGCAGCATGATATCCTCCCTGTTTCTCAAGCAACGCCGGCACTGTCGGCCCAAGCCTGGCGGCAGCGAAGGCCGCAAGCACTGGCATGCCGCTTCGTTCGAAAGGCAAGACGATCGGTCTAGCCTCCGTCCTGGCGGCGGCATTCTGTCTCGCCGCCTGCTTGCGGTGGAACATGATCGACGCGGCCAGCATGTCGGCCCACATTGCTTCGCCGAGCAGCACATCCAGCAAGGGCACATCTGTGTCCCATTCGATCAGCGTCGGACGCGGCCCCAGCCGGGTTATGGCGTGCTGGTAAAGCGACCAGACGACAGGCGGCACGCACGAGCCATGATCGTCGATGAGCACGGTGTCGCCGCCGACCTCATTGGTGGCGTGGCCGGCAAGATGAATCTCGCCAATGGCGTTCGCCGGCAGCGTATCGATGAAGGCCTTGGCGTCATATTGCAGATTGTGCGCAGAGACCTGGACGTTGTTGACATCCAGCAGCAGGCCGCAGCCGGTCCGTGCCACCAACTCGGTCAGGAATTCAGCCTCGTTCATCGAGGAACCGGCAAAGGCCAGATAGGCCGAGAGGTTTTCGATCAGCACCTGCCGTTTCAAGGCGTCCTGGATCGTGTCGACATTGCGGGCCACGATTGCCAGCGCCTCTTCGTCATATCGCAGCGGCAGCAGATCGTTGAGATAGGCACCGTCGGCGACGCTCCAGGCGAGATGTTCGGAAACGAGGTCAGGCTGGAAGCGCTCGCAGACCTTGCGAAATCTCTCGAGATGGCCGCGGTCGACGCCCTGGGCGCTGCCTAGGGACAGGCCAACGCCGTGAACCGAGAGTGGATAGGTCTGGCGCAGTCGTTCCAGCGCCTCGACGGCGGCGCCGTCACCCATGTAGTTCTCGGCATGAACCTCGAGCCAGCCGGCCGAGGGCCGGCGCGTCAGCATCTCACTGACATGAGGGGAGCGCAGACCGATGCCCGCGCTGGCGGGGATGGTGAGTGACGGGAATGTGCGAAACATCGGTCTGCTCCTTTCAAGTTGGTTGGAAGTTCTGGCTTGCTCAGGCCTTCGGCTTGTCCATACCGCCGGTGAGCTTTCCGCAGGTGCCGGCCGGTATGTAGACCCAGGAGTCGGCCTGGTTGTCGGCGGTCGAGGTGCCGGCGCAGGAATGCGTCGCGGTCTGGCAGTCGTTCTGTCCGGCCTTGACGACGCCGTAGCACTTCTCGAACGAGAAGTTGGGCTGAGCGGCCGGCCCGCTGTAGGCGGCAGTCGCGGCGAGCGAGGTTGCGGCCGCGAGAGCCGATCCGATGAGCGTTCTGGTGTTGATCATTTTGATATCTCCTGATGTGCGTTTCGAGGGAACGACCGACCATGTGGCCCGTCTGCAAGCAGTGTCCGCGATCGCGCCGGCAAGCTGAAATGCTGTCTCGGCATAGATTTGATACGCAGGCTCTATGCTGCTGAAACGGAACGAAAAAAGCCCTCCGGTCGGGGAGACCGGAGGGCTTTGCGCCTGCATTCGAGAGGGGGCTGCGGTGCAGGCAGGGCCAGGCGGGAGGGAGCGCCTGGGGTCGTGTCGGCTACAGGTCTAGTTCGTCATTGCGCGGCTGTCCCTGCGCAGTTGGCGGCGAGCCAGGTCTCGGCCCGGTCGCGTCCGACATCGCGCAGTTCGATGAGCGAGCCCCAGTCGGTTTCCCGTCCGGGCTGCAACCTGTGTCCGGAAGGCATCCGGCTCTCGAGAACCGCGTCGGAAGCGACCAGCAGATCCGGAACTTCGTCGGGCCGCGCCGCAGGGAATATGGCGGCGTCGGCGCCGCTGCTCCAATAGAGCTCGCCATCGATCTCTATGGGCTGGAACAGGAATGGGGCCGTGGCCGCCGCAACAATGGCGTCGATCGACAGTTCGCTGTCGGCAAAGATCCTATCAGCCCCGGTCCGTGCATTGCAGGCACGGACGCTGAGCTCAGCCGGCTGGCGTGCCGTTTGCACGGCGTCGAAACCTATCGTTGCCCGCAGCAAGGAGCGCACCGGATTGGGGTGAAGGGAAGAAGGGCGTTCCAGGCGCGTCAGCAGGCGGACTTCACTGGATGTACGAAGGCCTGCCGCCTGATCATGCAGGCTCAACTGCAGCGGGCCTGATGTGGCGGCATGGCTGATGCGACGCCAGAAATTCGCCAACGCTGTCTGCGCGCCGCGCCGGCCGCCAAGGGTCAGGCCATACGCCAGCACCGCCCCATTCAAGGCGTCGAAGCCAGAGGCAGAGATGCTGGCAAGGAAGAGGCCGGGTTCGTCGAGCAGGCGGTCGAGCATGCCCCATGTCAAGGCGCTGTGGGTGCCGCCCGAAAGATCAAGGGTGAGGGTGCGTCTGCCGTGAACGCTCATCCCCAGGCCGGGCATGAACCCGGCAGCGGCCGGCATCATGATTTCACTGTGCGCGTTCATCATTTCCTCCCGTTTGCATCAGGGTGCTTCTCGGTGATGTCGGCCTAGAGGGTGCTGCACTTGCCTCTGATTACGAAATGCCGATGCGGCATGAACTCCATAGGCATATTGCATTGGCTGCAGACCCTCGCGCGCGGCAAGTTTTCATCAGGCAACCAAAGCCGAGCTTTCGGTTGCTTCGACCAGCGCCACGACGGTCGTCTGGGCAATCGTTCAACAGAGAGAGGAACACGTCATGAGACTACGAGCTGTGTGTCTGGGGGCGATTGCTCTGGGCCTTCTTGCAGGAAACGCATTCGCCGATCCGCTCAGCGATCTGGCGTCGTTCCCGACATTCTACACGGATGCCGGGATGACAAAGATGAAGCCGATGGCCGCGTTCACGAAGGCCTGGAAGGCCACGCGCAAAAGCGATCGGGCCGCGATGAAGAAGGCATGCAACGACCTGGCGATGAGCAAGGCTCATGCACCGTTCTGCGCCAACGTGCTGGCGCTGGGTGGCGCCAACTAGCCGGAATTGCCGGCGGCGAATGCCCAACCGACATAAACACCATACGCATATTGCATTGGCATTGAGACCGTCCGTTGCCGCAAGCTTCGTAACAGCAAAGAGGACCCCCGCAAGGTTTTTAGTTGCTGCCAATCATCACCGCGGTTGTCGATGGGACGGTCGCCAAACTCCAGAGAAGGACCATGACCATGAAGACCATCAAAGCCATTTGCCTCGGCGCGTTTGCTCTCTCCATTCTCGGCGGCGTTGCTTTCGCCGGCGCGCTCGACGAGCCGGATAACATGCAGCCGTTCTTCACCGACGCCGGCATGAAGACGATGAAGCCCAAGGCCGAGTTCAAGGCCGCCTGGGATGCGATGTCGAAGGACAAGCAGGGCGCCATGATGAAGGAATGCCAGGACGCCGCGATGAGCAAGCCTCATGCTGAATTCTGCGCCGACCTGATGGCCCTCGGCGGCGCCAACAAGTGATACGCCAGTCCTGACGAACTACCAGATACTAGATGATGGCTGGCGCCTTGCCCGCCATCATTTTTTTAACGATCGCCCAACAGCGCTTCAGAGCCGAGTGTCGCAAGTTGGCCTGCGCTTGATGACGGTCCGCTATGAACTTCATAGCGGCAGTGCATTGGCGCCGTAGTGGTCTTTGCGGCAAGCTCTGGCAACTGAAACGCACGCAATTCGAGGCAATCGGCATGGACGTTCATCACATCCGCTACTTCCTCGCTGTCTGCGAAACGCGCAATTTCACGCGCGGCGCCGAGCAGTGCAACGTCACCCAGCCGGCACTGTCGCGCGCCATCCAGCAGCTGGAGGAAGAGGTCGGCGGCCTGCTGTTCCGCCGCGAGCGCAACCTGACGCATCTGACCGATCTCGGGTCGCTGTTGCGGCCGCGCTTTCAGCAGATCCTCGACGAACTGTCCGGCGTACGGCAGGAGGCTTCGCGGTTTCTCTGCCTGGAAAATGCAAACCTGAAAGTCGGCGTCATGTGCACGATCGGCCCGCGCCGCTTCACCGGCCTGCTTGCCGACTTCAACCGGCGGCACATGGGCATTCAGCTGCAACTGGTCGAAGGCGTGCCGGCGACGCTGTCGAAGCTGCTCGAGTCCGGCGACATCGATGTCGCCATCATGGCCTCGAGCGAGAGTTTTCCAGAGCGCTTTGACGTCACTCCGCTCTATCGCGAGCGCTTCGTCCTGGCGTTTCCGACCGGGCATCGTCTCACCCGCAACGACGATGTCGCCATCTCCGAACTGGATGGCGAAAATTACCTCAGGCGTCTCAACTGCGAATACCGCGACCATCTGGCCTGCCTGTGCAGCGAGCGCGGCGTGAAGCTCAGAATTTCCTACGCCAGCGAGCGGGAGGACTGGATCCAGAACATGGTCTCCGGCGGCCTCGGCATCTGCTTCATCCCGGAATTCAGCGCCGTCATTCCCGGTCTGCAGGTGCGGCCGGTCATCGATCCGGAAGTGTGGCGCGAGGTGTCGCTGGTGATCGTTGCCGGGCGCAGGTTTTCGCCGGCGGTCGCCGCCTTTGTCGGCAGCGTCAAGGCGCATGGCTGGGCGATGAGCGCCATTCAGCCGGATCTGCGCAAGAGCGCCGCCTGAAGTATTTCTTCGCCTTCCTGCGTTGATTTTCCCACCTCGCCTCGTGGGACAAGGATCGCGCCAATAATTCCATGATAGTTTTCCGGTATCGAATTGAGAGCCACGTGGCATTTCTCTTTCGCCGCCGGCTCCGTCACTCTCCTCGTCATGCCCCGCCTTTCGCGTTTGGGCACTGACAAAGGAGAAACGAAATGGCTTCCGCAGCACTTGCCTCCCGCGTGCCGCTCAATCTGGCTCTCGCGCTTGGGCTTCTTTCCGCAACCGCGGCATTTTCCGTCGCGCCGGCATTTGCCGGAGACTGTCCCGCCGGCCAGGCGGCGACAACCGACATCCAGGAGCATCCGAGCAAGCCGGTCGGCGTGACCGACGACGTGCTGTCGGCGATCGATCTCAGCTCGAAGGGCGAAGCCTGGAAAGGCAACATGCTGCGCCTGCGCAAGCTCGTCGTGCAGCCCGGTGGTGTCGTGCCGTGGCATGAGCACGATGTGCGCCCGGCCAACATCCTCATCGTCGAAGGTTCGATCACCGAATACCGCAGCACCTGCAAGGTCGGCATCGAACATCCGGCCGGCGATGTGACCGCTGAATTCGGCCAGCTCGCTCATTGGTGGAAGAACAACGGCAAGGTGCCGGCGGTGCTCTACTCGGCCGACGTGCTGCCGCCGGCGATGCACGACGATCACATGATGTGAGTTCGCCTTGCGAACTGAAACTGCGTCCTCAAGCGATGGCTTGGGGACGCCTGATCAACGGAGCCTGCCATGACGACGACGGAACAGACTGCACCGACGCGGCCGCACATGGCGGTCGCTGACAGCCGGCGCTTCGGATTGATCGCGCTGATCGCCTTTCTGACGCTCGTCGATCTCTTCGCCACCCAGGCGATACTGCCGTCGTTGGTGATCAAGTTCGGCGTCAGCCGCGCCACAATGGGCTTTGCCGTCAATGCCAGCACCTTCGGCATGGCGGTGGCCGGCATGGCTGTCGCTCTGTTCGGGCGCGGCATCGATCGCCGCAACGGCATCTGGATCAGCCTCGCCATACTGGCGATCCCGACGATCCTGCTTTCGCAGACCGACAATATCTTGGTCTTTGCCTTGCTGCGCGTCGTCCAGGGACTGTGCATGTCGACGGCCTTCACTTTGACGATGGCCTATCTCGCCGAACATTTTTCCTCGCGCCAGGCGACCAGCGCACTTGCCGCCTATGTCACCGGCAATGTCGCCAGCAATTTCTTCGGCCGGCTGATGTCGGCCGCCGTCGCCGACACATTCGGTATCTCGGCCAACTTTCTCACCTTCGCCGCGCTCAACCTGGCAGGCGCCGCGCTGGTCTGGTTCACGCTGCAGAAGACATCAGAAACGATGCGTGCCGACGCCACTGGCGGGCCGCCGCGCTCGGCCTGGAGGGGGCCGCTGATGAACGAGCAACTGCGCGCCTGCTTCGCCATCGGTTTTCTCATCCTGTTCGTCTTCATCGGCACCTACACCTACGTCAATTTCAGGCTGACCGCCGCGCCGATCTCGCTGTCGCCGATGGCACTGGGCCTGGTCTACTTCGTCTTCCTGCCCTCGATGCTGACGACGCCGCTGGCCGGTCGTGTCGCTGCCGGCCTCGGTCCAAGGATGGGCATCGCCGCCTCGCTGGCGCTGGCGATCGTCGGACTGCTGCTGCTGCTCACCACCAGCCTGCCGGTGGTTCTCACGGGAATGGCGCTGATCGCCATCGGCACCTTCCTGGCACAGGCGATCGCGACCGGGCATGTCAGCCGAACCGCCTCACGCGACCGCACGGCCGCAAGCGGCATTTACCTTGCATCCTACTATGCGGGCGGCCTCGCCGGCAGCTTCGTGCTCGGCCAGGTCTATGACCGGATCGGCTGGACCGCCTGCGTCGCCGTGCTGGTCGTGGTTCTCGCCTGCGCCATCGCTGTCGCGCAGGTGCTGAAGACGCCGAAGACCTGACCGCCGAGAAAGTTTCGAAGTTCAACCGTCGTCACAACCCCAAGGAGACTGACATGACCACTTTTCTGAAAACTATGATCGCCGGTGCCGCCATGCTGATGGCGGTGGTCGTCCCTGCCGCCGCCTCGGATGGCGTCGTCACGGTCAAGAGCGACTACACGGTCGCCGAGACCGTCGCCCGCATCAAGAAGGATGTGCTCAAGAAAGGCATCATGTTCTTCGGCGTCGTCGATCAGGCCAAGCTCGGCAACAAGGCCGGCAACGACGTCCTGCCGTCACGGCTGGTGATGTTCGGCAATCCGGCGCTTGGCACGACCTTCATCACCGCCAATCCGGAAGCCGGTCTCGACTGGCCAGTGCGCGTGCTGGTCTACCAAAAGGCCGATGGCGAGGTTTACGCTGCCTATACCGACTTCGACTGGATCGCCAAGCGCCACGGCATCACCGACCGCGTTGCCCAGTTCAAGATGGCGACCGAAGTCATCCAGTCGGTGACCTCGGCGATCAAGAAGAACTAACGATGTGCCGAGGATCGGCAGTTCGGCCGTTGGCCGAGGTTGATGGTTTTCCGCTGCAACGATGCCCGGCTATCGAATCTATGTCTCAACGGCATTTCCGATGCTTCAGGCTGGTCGGCATACTTATCCTCAACACCAAACGGAGAGCGGACAGGTGGGGTAGCCAGCTGCCCTGTATCAGCCCGGCCCTCCAGATCGAAGGACAGGATCATGCTCAAAGGAAAGACGGCACTCATTACCGGTTCCACCAGCGGCATCGGCCAGGGCATCGCCGAGGCGTTCGCGGCCAAGGGCTGCAACATCGTGCTCAACGGCTTCGGCGACGCCGGCGAAATCGAAAAGCTGCGCGCCCGGATCGCCGCCACTCATGACGTCACCGTGCGCTATGACGGCGCCGACATGAGCAAGGGCGATGCGATCACCGCCATGATGGACAAGGCGATCGCCGAGTTCGGCGCCATCGACATCCTCGTCAACAATGCCGGCATCCAGCATGTCGCGCCAATCGACGAATTCCCGATCGAAAAATGGGAAGCGGTGGTGGCGATCGACCTGATGTCGTCGTTCTACACGATCCGGCGCGCGCTGAAGGCGATGAAAGAGCGCAAATGGGGCCGCATCATCAATGTCGCCTCGGCGCATGCGCTTGTCGCTTCCCCCTACAAATCCGCCTATGTCGCGGCAAAGCACGGCGTTGCCGGCCTGACCAAGACCGTCGCGCTCGAAGTGGCCGAACAAGGCATCACCGTCAACGCCGTCTGCCCCGGCTACGTGCTGACGCCGCTGGTCGAAAAGCAGATCCCGGATACCGCCAAAGCGCGTGGCATCACCGAACAGCAGGTCATCAAGGATGTGCTTTTGGCAGCGCAGCCGACCAAGCAATTCGTCACCGTCGACCAGGTCGCGGCACTCTGCCTGTTCCTGGCTTCCGACGACGCGGCTTCGATCACCGGTGCCATCATGCCGATCGAGGGCGGCTGGACGGCTCATTAATTCCGAAATCAGGAGCAAGAGCGATGAACAAGATCAATCGGATTCCGCCGGCCGCCGAGGCAGGTTCTAGCGTTGTCCATCTGACGGAGCGTGACGCCAAACGCCAGACCGTGCTGGTCTTGCAGGGCGGCGGTGCGCTCGGCGCCTATCAGGCCGGCGTCTACCAGGCGCTGGTTGAGGGCGGCATCGAACCGGACTGGGTCATCGGCACATCGATCGGCGCCATCAACGCCGCGCTGATCGCCGGCAACGAGCCGAAGGACCGGCTGCCTCGTCTCAAGGAATTCTGGGATGGCCTTGGCCGCTCGAGCCCGCTCGACGAGTTCTTCGCCATGATGATGCCGAGCAATATCTTCGCCAATATGGGCACGGTGATGCGCGGCATCCCTGGCTTCTTCGAACCCAATCCGAACGCACTCTTCGGCGTGAACCAGGAGGTGGGCGTCGAGAAGGCGTCCTATTACACCACGGACCCGCTGAAGAAGACGCTGAGCAATCTGATCGACTTCGACTATCTCAACCAGCGTCATACAAGGCTGACCGTCGGTGCCGTTAACGTCAACACCAGCGAGCTCAAATATTTCGACACCCGCGAGATGCCGCTGTCGGCTGCTCACGTCATGGCGTCGGGCGCGCTCCCGCCGGCCTTTCCGGCGGTCTGTATCGACGGCGAGCCGTATTGGGACGGCGGCATCTATTCGAATACGCCGATCGAGGTCGTGCTCGACGAGCGTCCCCGCCGCGACGCGCTGATTTTCGCGGTCAACATGTGGCAGCCGCGCGGAACCGAGCCGAAGTCGATCTGGCAAGTCATGGGCCGGCAGAAGGATCTGCAATATGCCAGCCGCGGCAAGAGCCACGTGGCGCGGCAGGAGCAACTGCACCGGTTGCGGCATGTCGTGCGCGAACTCGGCAAGCTCGTGCCGGAAGCGCAGCGCGACGATCCGATGTTCAGGGAGCTCGCCTCCTATGGCTGCCCGTCGGTCATGCATCTGGTGCGGTTGTTGTCACCGCGCCTCGACGGCGAGGACCATACCAAGGATATCGACTTCACCCGCTCGGGCATCCGCACACGCTGGCAGGCCGGCTACGAGCACGCCCGGCGCGTGCTGTCGGAGAAGCCGTGGGAATGCGACGTCGACATGCTGCAAGGCATCGTCATCCACGAGTCGCAAGAGTGAGCATCTTGGGCGCTTGCCGCGCCGACTGAAAGACGGAGACATCAGATGCAGATCATCACGCCCGGGATGCGGCTGGTGCCGGAAGCGGTGCTGGCCAATGATGCAGCACTCTTCCGCAAAACTCCGGAAACGCCGTCCCATGCCGATGCCTCATTGCACCGTGTCGTCATCGTCGGCGGCGGCGCGGCCGGGCTGGAACTCGCCACCCGCCTCGGACGCAAGTTCGGCGAGACAAAGCGAGCTTCGGTCACCCTGGTCGACCGCAACCGCACGCATGTCTGGAAGCCGCTGTTGCACGAAGTGGCCTCGGGCACGCTGAACGCAGCCACTGATGCCGTCGAATACATCGCCCATGCCAGCCGCCATCACTACCGCTACCGGATCGGCGAGGTCGTTGGCATCGATCGCGCCAAACGCCAGGTCTTTGTCGCGCCGAGTTTCGACGAGGACGGCAGGCAGATCATCCCGCCGCGCGTGCTTGGCTACGACACGCTGGTCATCGCCGTCGGCAGCGTCGGCAACGACTTCGGCACACCGGGTGCGACGAGAAACGCGATTTCGCTCGACACTGTCGGTCAAGCCGCACGCTTCAACCGCCGCATGATCGATGCCTGCCTTCGCGCCAATGCCCAATACGGCCAGCTTTCGCCGGGGCAGCTGCATTGCGTCATCGTTGGCGCCGGAGCGACCGGTGTGGAGCTCGCCGCCGAGCTGCACAAGTCGATGCGCCAGATCGCCTCGCACAACCTCGACAACATCGATTTCGACAAGCTGATCCGCATCACCCTGATCGAGGCCGGGCCGCACATCCTGCCGGCGCTGCCGGAGCATCTCTCGCGCCAATCGGCACATCTGCTGCGCGATCTCGGCGTCCACATACGATGCGGCGTCAAGGTCACCGAAGTCACCTCCGAGGGGGTGAGGCTCGGCGAAAAGCTGTTCGTGCCGGCTGAACTTGTCGTCTGGTCGGCTGGGATCAAGGCGCCGGATTTTCTGAAGACCTTGGACGGTCTCGAGACCGATCACATTAACCGCCTGGTCGTGGGCGAAACTCTGCAGGCCAAGGGCGACGAGAACGTCTTTGCCATCGGCGACTGCGCCAACTGCACTTTACCCGGACAGGACAGCCCCTTGCCGCCACGGGCGCAGACCGCGCACCAGCAGGCCGATCATCTGGTCAGGATCGTCGCTGCCCGTCTCAAAGGGCAGCCGGCGCCGGCGTTTCGCTACCGCGATTACGGCTCGCTGGTTTCGCTCGCCGACTATGGCACGTTCGGCAGTTTGATCGGCGGGTTGAAGATCGAAGGCCTGATGGCGAGGCTGATGTACCGCTCGCTCTACAAGATGCATCTCAAGGCCGTGCACGGCACGGCGAAGACCGTGCTGGACACCGTCGCCGACCTCCTAGCGCGCCGCACGAGGCCGCAGGTCAAGCTGCACTGACCCTTGCGAGGGCGGCATGGAAAAATACGATGTGGTGATCCTGGGTGGTGCACATATCGTGAGCCATACGGGCGAGGAACTGATCCATATTTTCGCGCTAGCGATGAAAAACGGCATCACGGCCTCGCAATTGTCGGAAGCAGTCTACGGGTTCTCGACATTTTCGTCTGATATCAACAACATGTTGTAACGGATCGGTGGCAAGGCGCGAACACGGAACAGGGGTGGGATGCGACGATGCATCCGGCTAATGGTAATCATGCGGAAACGGCATGATCCTGATCACCTGCCGTCGATGCTAGACTGCGTGCGAATTGTGAAAGTGCCGGAATGGCAGGCGATACGGAAGGTATGACGTTCGAACAGTCCGTGCAGGCGGCGGTCGAACTCGATGCGCCGCTGAACGAGCGGCTGGACGTCATCGCCGGGGCCGTTCGCCGCCTTAACCCCGATTTTGCCGATGCGGTCGACCGCCTGATCGTGCGCCTGCAGCAGCAAGGGGCAGGGACGATGTCCCCCGCGCCTGGTGACGCCATGCCGGCGTTCCTGCTGCCTGACGAGGCCGGCAGGCTGGTTGGTCTGGCCGATCTTCTCAAGCGGGGCCCGGCGGTGGTCACCTTCCAGCGGGGGCACTGGTGTCCCTATTGCCGTTTGAATGCGGTCGGCATTGTCGAGGTTCAGCGGGAGATTGTCGCGATGGGCGGCCAGGTGGTGGCCATCGTGCCTGAACGGCGCAAGTTCACTGCGGCAATGAAGAATGCGGTGGGCGCGCAATTCCCCTTCCTGACCGACATGGACAATGGCTATGCGCTTTCGCTCAATCTTGCGATCTGGATCGGGGCGGAAATGCAGCGGCTGATGGGAGTTTTTTATGACCTGCCGAACTACCAAGGCAACAGCAGCTGGTTCCTGCCGATTCCGGCGACGTTCATTGTCGGCACGGACGGGATCATCAGCGATCGTTTCGTCGATCCCGACTACCGCCGGCGCATGGATATCGATGACCTGATCGCGGCACTCAAGCGGGCTCGCTGACGCCGAACGGCGACCAGTCGGTCGACCGCAGCAGGTTGAGCAGCGTCGTGGCGACGGGCGAGCGATGGCGACCGGCGACCGCATAGACGGCGACGATCCGTGAGATATCGACGTCCCTGAGCTTCAACCTGCGGATGTTCGGCGACCGTGGCGCCGTCACCGAGACGAAGCCGACACCGGCATTCGCCTCCAGCAGCGCCAGCAGGTCGTGATCGGTCTCGACCTCATGCGCGGTCCTCGGCGTCAGCCCCTTGGCCGCTAGGCAGCGCGCCAGCTCCTCGCTTGTCTCCCAATCTATCCGGCTGAGCACCGGCTCGCCGGCGAGCTGGCTGAGCGCCACGTCGGATTCGTTGCGGCGCCCGAGCGGGTGATCGGAATTCACCACCAACTCGATCTCTTCCTGGAACAGCGGCCAGGTGTCGAGACGATCCCAGGCCGCCCCCAGCGGGCCGGCCACCGCGAGTTCGACGTCGCCGTTCTTCAGCGCTTCGACCACCGTCGTCGGCGAGCCGCGGCTGATCTTCAGGTGCACGCCTGGATAGGCGCGGAACAGCTCCGTGAACGGCGACACAAGCAGCGCGATGTTGATGCTGTTGGAAATGGTGACGTTGAGCGGCGCAACGTCGCTGCTCTGCACCGCCTTGGCGAGCAACTTCGCCGAGCTCGCGGCTTCGTAGCATTGCTGCAGCAAGGGCAGCATACGGCGCCCCAATTCGGTCAGATGCGAATGTTGGCGCTCGCGCCGCAGAAGCTCGCCGCCCAGCTCGTCCTCAAGCGTCTTGATGGCCCGTGTCAGCGCCGGCTGCGTGACATTGCATTCTTCCGCCGCCCTGGTGAAATTCAGGGTGGTGGACAGGGCCAGAAAATAGCGGACCTGCTGCATTTCCATGAACTTTCGCCCCCTCAGCGAAATGATCGGAATGGAATTACGACATGTCCGCAGGTTAACGCAATGGAAGGCGTAGGGCAAAAGGCGCTGAACAAGGCGCGTTTTACTACTTGGTGAGGTGCGATGTCGTGCGGCACAACGATAGCTTTCCAGAATTTGTTAGACCGAGGTCTGCGGCGTCGCCATGATTGCCGCGATGTTCTCGAGCGAAAAGAATTCTATCGGCGAGATCGTCCCAGCGTTCATCCGGACGAAGCTAGGAGTTGCTGTATCTCTGACGGTGGCGGCGTCAGCGTCGCCAGTTGCTGCCGACGAAATGTCGACCGCGGCGGATCATCAGTCAGTGTCCTTGCTATCGGGTTCGCCAGACCATACGAGATCATACGAAGGATATGGGTTGGCTAACCATCCTGTAAGCCATTGATTTTCTTGAGAAGTCTCACACCCTCCGGGCCCACCAAAATACCAGCCTAATATATTGATTTCTTTATATTTTTTTCAATTGGCCCAAAACGTGGACTCGAATCCCCTTCTGGAAAAGAAAAACAGAGTACCACATTCCCCTGACAAGCCGGCGATGAAGCGGGCTGCCAGAAGCCTGCCTTTAAGCTGTGAAGGTGATCCATACCCGGCGTTCTGATCTCAACTCTCCGGGCAGATAGCGCCCTGGCTGCCGCTAGTGCAAAGTGGCGCCAGTCCCTTGCGTGCCTTCCGCGTCGTCGGGGATCCGCATAGAGGGCTATCTCTCGAATCTTGTCGATGAAGGCCTTGCCACCGCGCCTCCCTTCCGGGGAGCGATGACAGCGAGCGAGCGCTGCCGCTGTTCCTCAAGTTCGAATGTCGCTTCGGCCACCCCAGTCAGCGTCGTGCAGTGCTCAATTTATTGCATGGCTAGCCGTTCGCCGGTCTCGGCGTCGAAAAGGTGGCAGAGCCTGGAAGGTACGTCAACGATATCCCGGTTGTCCTGATGTTTGCTTAGCGAGCCCGGCGGGCGGTTGCGGCGGTACAAAATTAGCGCAAACAGATCTATCTCGGCGATTCCGGCGCTCCTGGAACTGCTGTAATCGTAGGTGGCGCCCACTTGCTTTGGCAGTGGGCAGAGGCATCGTTGAACCGAGGATATTGCGATGGGCTCGTACCAGCGCGGGCCTGCTGGGCGAGACCATACGGAACGATACGGGAATATTTCTAATTCTGGCCCCAAAAACTCAATAAAATCAAGGATTTTGGTATGCCCTTATCGTCCAGAACCCGACCTGCTCACTCGATGACGACGTATCAACGGCCGAGCGCGTCATCGGCGCGGCGAAGCATCCCGTCATTCGCGTCGGCCACTCTTGTGGAGGCCCGGTGATTAGCGAAGCCGATGACAATCCCAAGGTCCGCAGCCATGTCTATTTGGCGGCCTTCGCGCCGGACGTCGGTGAGTCGGTGAGTCGGTGATCGAGCTGGCGGAGAAGCCGGCTCCGGGCGAGTCCAGTGCGCCGGTGCTGCCGCCGAGAGACGGCTATCTGATCGTGGACCCAGCGAAGTTCCCTTCGGCGTTCGCCGCCGATGTCAATCCGTCGACGACACGGTTCATGGCTGCGGCTTAGATGCCCTGGGGACTGCAGGCACCTCAGACTAAGCTCACCAAGGCGGCATAGAAGGTCAAACCGACCTTCTTTCTTCTGACGGCGCAGGACCACATGATCCCCCCGAGCGTCCAGCGGGTGATGGCGAAGCGTACAGGCGGCAAGCTGGTGCAGATCGACAGCAGCCATGCTCTGATGCTGTCCCATCCGCGGAAAGTCGCCTCTTTTATCGAAGACGCTCGCGCGTCGAACTAGACTAGCGGGGTGGCGGTGCACGATGGCCTGTCGCGCACGCCTGAAGGGGAACAGACCATGGCACTCAAAGATATCCTCCCCCGCAAGCTTGGTTTCGGCGCAGCGCCGCTCGGAAACATGTTCCGCGACATTCCAGAAGACGAAACGCCCGCGACTGTCGATGCTGCCTGGAACGACGGCATTCGCTATTACGACAACGCACCTATCTATGGGGCGGGCCTCGCAGAGATCCGGATGGGCGATGCGCTCGCGGCACGACCGCGCGGCGGCTGTGTCATCAGCACCAAGGTCGGTCGCATCATCCTCGACGAGGTTGAGGATGTCCGTGCGCGCGACTTGGGCGAGAAGGCGGCGTATTCAAACATGGCCGCCCGAACAGGATCCTGAACGACTATTCGGAAGACGCCACGCATCGAGGCCAGCCTGAAACGCCCCAAGACCGACCCGTATGGAAATCGCGTGGGTCCATGACGTAGCGCAGTCCGCGCCTCTTGCAACCCATACTGGGGGGCGTCTTCCTCAAGGCAGATCACGACGAGCGACATCGCCTTAACCAGGTCGGATGGCTCACGAGATGTGATTGCTTTCCGAACAGCGTCGTCAGCAAGGGTTTTTCGTCGCGATCGAACCGAACCGTTCGGTTCGATATCGTTGACAGACCGTATGCAAATGGTGAACACAGGCTCGTTGGAGCCTGACGCCCCTTTCGGGGTGTTCCTATAACCAATTGATAAATATCAAAAAGATTGTGGCGTGAGGAGACAAATGCCGAAATTCAATACTTTCTCTGATTCTTGTAAGTCACAAGTTCGTGACTGGAAATGGCAGCGAGACTGACTGATCTGAGAGTGGTCTCCGAGCGACGCGAATTCCTACCAGGACGCGCCGCTAGACGGACGGAAAACTTGTAATCTGGAGTACCTAAAATGACCAAGATCGCTCTCACCGCCGCCGCCATCCTCGTTGCCACGGGCACTGCCTTCGCCGGCTCCGACCACTATGGCTCGAACAACCAGCCAGTCGCCAACATCGACCAGTCGACCACCGCTTCGGTGCGGAAGTCCGATGCGCCTGTCCAGAAGCCCGTCACGCAGGGCAGCGACAGCAACCTGTTTGGCCGCTAAGCCGGTTCCGTCCCCCAACCATCGATCATCAACCATTGAAATCTGGAATACCTAAAATGACCAAGATCGCTCTCACTGCAGTTGCCATCCTCGTTGCCACGGGCACTGCCTTCGCCGGCTCCGACCACTACAACGCCGACAAGTCCAACCAGCCGGCTGCTTCGGTCGACACCTCGTTCACAACGTCCATCAAGAACTCGGACGCGCCTGTCCAGAAGCCCGTCACGCAGGGCAGCGACCGCAACCTGTTTGGCCGCTAATCGCAAGCTTCCGAAAGACCTCAAAGCGGCGGGCTTGTCCCGCCGCTCTGCTTTGTGCAGCCGGCAGCCAGCCTGCCTTGCCTTATCCAGTTCGGCAGCCTACACCCTCCTGTTTCACCGCAATCTGCCATTGATCCACGGAGACAACGCGAAAAGCGGTTGGCTGGCAGGTCAGTTTTTTGATTTTGCGACTAGGGGCATATGTGATCGATGGCAGCCGACGCTGAGCTGGTCCTTAGATAATTTTATACGGTACCGCGTCGCGCGCGTTGTGATCGACCACAAGCCTGCGCTTGAGCGGCGGCACAGCGCGTTGTTGACAAGCGGAGCGCTCACAAATGCGGCATGAGATTCCGATCGCATCAAACGCACGTCGGTTGGTTAGTTCGAGACCATCGACATAAACAAAGGCGTTCGCATAGGTAATCTCGCATCCTAGCGCGATCGCATAGCGTCTTTGCAGAGCATTGAAACCGTGGCCGCCCTTGGCAATCTCGGTCGCGATACAGAGATAGCGCGCGCCGTCAGGCGTTTCGGCCAATTGCCGGATGATGCGGCCGGGCGTTTCGAATGCCTGGTGTACGTTCCACAACGGGCAGGCCGCACCGAACCGCGCGAATTGTAGTTTGGCGGCGCTATGGCGCTTGGTGATGTTGCCAGCCCGATCGATGCGGGCGAAGAACACCGGCACGCCTTTCAATCCAGGCCGCTGCAACGTCGAAAGACGGTGAGCGACCTGCTCGAGGCTCGCGCCGAAGCGCGTGGCGAGCAATTCGATGTCGTGGCGCAGCTCCTGTGCCGCGGTAAGGAACAGCTGGTATGGCAGGATCAGTGCACCGGCAAAATAGTTGTAGAGACCGATCTTGCAGATCTCGAACGCCTCGGCCGAGCGGAAGTCTGCCTTGCGCGCCACCTCCGTCACTTCCTGCTCCATTTCCAACTCGGCGATCTGGAAGGCGGCCTGGAAGCTGCGCGTCGAGGCTGGCGAATACGGATTGAGGAAAAGCAGCTTCGACTTGGCGTCGAAGCGCCGAATGATGTCCTCATCGGCGCCAGCACGGGCTACACGCACGCCGTGTCGCTTTTCGAGATGATCGGAAAGCACGGTACCAGCTTCGCGCTCGCCGATGCCGAGCTCCGCCGCCAGCCTTTCCGCCGCGACGTCCAGACCATGGATGTAGTTGTCGACGAAGTGGAAAAAGTCGCGCACCTCTTCATAGGGTGTGAGCTCGGTGGCCGATGCACCGCGACCGAGCGTGTCGTCGAGGCTCGCCAATTGCTCGCTATTGCGCCGATAGGCCTGGTGGCAGGAGATTAACGCCCGCGCTAGTCCCGGCGTGTTCTGCGTGACCAGCTTCAACTCCTGTAGGGTCGGAGAATAGGTCTCAAAAAGCGGGTCTATCAAGGCCTCCGACAGTGATGATAACAGCCGGTCGCCTTCACCCTGGGATATTTCAGCAATGTCGATTTTGAATTTCTCCGCCAGCCCGAGCAGGACCGCAGCCGAAACGGGCCGCTGGTTGTTCTCGATCTGGTTCAGATAGCTGGTCGAAATGCCGATCCGATCGGCGAAGGCAGCCTGCGTAGCCTTGTTGGCCTCGCGCAGTTCGCGGATCTTTCGGCCGATATAGAGCTTCGGAGGTGCCATTTTCACAAATTCGCATTTTGCAATATTCTTTTTTGTATATTATGCCTTTGCACCTTTTCAACCATTTTCTCTCTGCCTTCCTTAGGCTAATTGCCTCCCGACGGCCCATCCGCCATTCGAGTCCGATCGGGAGAGAAACAATGACCCTTTTCAACGCCATCGCCGATCGGCGCGGTGTGGGCAGCTTCGCCATGGACGCGGCTACTGTCGTGGCGGCATCGCTGCTGCTCGCCGTCTCCGCGAAGATTTCCGTGCCGTTCTATCCGGTACCGCTGACCATGCAGACCTTCGCCGTCATCGGGCTCGGCCTGGCGCTTGGGCCATGGCGGGGGTCGGCCGTGATACTGCTCTATTTGGCCGAGGGCGCGGTCGGGCTGCCCGTCTTTGCCGGCACGCCTGAGAAGGGCATCGGCCTTGCCTATATGATGGGACCGACGGGGGGGTACCTCCTGGGTTATGTGCCGGCCGCGCTGATCGGCGGCTGGCTGGCGGCGCATGGCTGGGACCGCAATCCGCTTCGCGGCATGGTCGCCGCGCTGCTTTCCGGCGCGGTCATCTACGTGCCCGGGCTGTTGTGGCTGGGCGCGGTTATCGGCTTCGACAAGCCGGTTCTGCAACTAGGCCTCTATCCCTTCATCCTTGGCGACGTCGTCAAGGCCGTGCTGGCCGCGATCCTGTTCCCGGCGGCCTGGAAGGCGCTCGAAGGCAAGGCTGGCCACTGATGGGTGCGACCCTCGAGCAGCTCGACATGCGCCGAGCCGAAGCTCGGCTCGGCGGCGGGCCGAACGTCCGTGACCGCTGCCTGAAGGCAATTCGGTAGACGAGCTTCCCCAAACCC
>NZ_JBWKME010000047.1:0-1158 GCF_056431085.1 Mesorhizobium waitakense
TGATCGCCGCAATCAGGAAAGGCCGGTCGCCTATCACTACGACTCCCTCCGCCCGCTCCACCACACCATTGCAACAGAGCTCGCAGAACGGCTGGGCGCCAGCAGCCTGCAACCAATGGGCATGGCCCGGCAGCGGAACAGTTTTGATTGCGGCGTCTTTGTGCTGGATGCCACGCGGGAGCTGGCTCGACGGTTGGCCCAAGAACCGCGGCCACGCCGCGAGTCGCTGCACCTCGACAATCTCGTCGCCGATCGGCGGGCACTTCAGGAGCGGCTCATGGCTCAGCCGCCTCCGCGAGACCAGTCTGCTGGCCCTTAGCGAACTCGATGATTGGGCTGATCAAGTTGTTTGGAGCGGCTCTCGCCGGCAGAGAATCGGACAAGAATAGCCGCCGCGGTACCAGGACGTGACCGACGCAGATCGGCTGGATCTGTCGCAAACGCCTTTAAGGGGGAAGAACGGGCGGCTTTCGGATACACTTCACCCTGCCCTCGAACCTGTCGCAGACGATGGTCTCGGCAACGACCTTGTCGATCCCGCCACTATCACCATCGAAGCGGACAACCACGCTGAGATCGCCTTTGGCGCCCTGCAAGCTGGCCTCGATCTCACCTATGGAGCGGAGCGGTCAAGTGGTTTATTCCCGAAAAGGGCTTCGGCTTCATTGCTCCCGAGAACGGTGAAAAGGACGCCTTCGTTCGCGCTACTGCGCTGATCCGCTCAGGGCTAAGCGTGCTGATGGAGGGGCAGAAAGTGTCTTTCCAATACGGGCAAGGCAAGAACGGCCTGGAGGTTCGGAGCATTCGCCTGGTCCAGGCGGCGATAGATCGGCCTTGGCCGAAACTACCTTCATACAAAAGAAAAGCCCGCTGCCGGGAGGAGGTGGCAGCGGGCTCGATTTTCGAATACGGCGCGGGAGGAGGTGCACCGCATTCAGTATCGGCATCCATCTGGGAGGAGTAGATGGCCGACAGCAAGATGATACCCACGGGCCGCCGATATTGCAATGCACAATTTCGTATCGCAAATGTGAAGGTGACGACAAGCCTGCCTGGCAACAAGCCCGATGGTTCCATCTGCCCCAGGCGCTAGCTAGAGCGGGATGAGCTTTATAGGAGTCGTAGGATTCCCAAATCATCGCGGTTCTGATTCAACAT
>NZ_JBWKME010000048.1:0-1080 GCF_056431085.1 Mesorhizobium waitakense
TGATCGCCGCAATCAGGAAAGGCCGGTCGCCTATCACTACGACTCCCTCCGGGGACACAATGATGAACCTGCAGCACGGCTCGCAGCACGGCTGGGCGCCGACCTACAAGACGCCAGCATGGCTCAGCAGAAAAACGGTTATGATTGCGGCGTCTTTGCAGTGGATGGCACACGGGCGCTGGTTAGGCGATTGGCGGGAAGACGGCAAGCAGACCTGCGGAACCTCGACAACCTCGTCGCAGATCGGCGGGCACTGCAAAACCGTCTCAGGGGCTGATTGCGATACGGCTGAGGGGCGCGGCCAACAACCCGGCGCGGTCCCCTCTCGGCCTTCTCTCATAGAGCCTGGCAGAGCGCTTCTCGCCGACGAGGAGCGTAATCAGCGCCCTCGCAGGGTCTTGTTGCAACGGCTGAAGAGGGGCGCAGAGAGGCACTGATGCGAGGTCTATCAGTAGGCAGGATTCGAACTGCTCGGCGATCGAAGCGTTCGGACTGTAGCTGTGCCTCGCCTGTCGTTTGCGCATCATGTGGATCATCTCGATGCCGGATAAAATGGTTGTGGCGGTGGCCGCCGATTTGAAGCCGAGCATCGGCCGGGCGCGGCGCTTGGAGTGCCGATGTCCTGCTCGATCCTTCAAATACTGGCTCCGGCGGATCCAGATCGGCTCCAGGAGCGATCCTGCAAGCGATTTGTGGTCTTGCAGGAAACGATCCCGTCTCGATTGCTCTGGCTACCGTCGATGACGACGCAATCCGGTTGGCCATGAGGCTCCAGCGCCTTTCTGAAGAAGCGTTTGGCCGACGGCAGGTCGCGCTGTTGCGCTGAAATGCATTCGACGCTGTCATGCCATTGGCGGTCACGCTCCGCTAATCCCAGATCATTCCAACTCGACGCATCATCGTAAGCGGTGCGCCAAGGCACCTCCCAAAATCGTCTTGTGATGCGTCTATGGTAGGTCGCTCGTTGGCCGGCGCGCCGGCGTCGATCACTGATGGTAGTGGGTGACGTAGTGGAGTTCGCGGAGGGCGGGGATGACGAGGGCGATGTCTTTGTAGGCCTCGTGCTCGATGAAGTGCGCG
>NZ_JBWKME010000049.1:0-117150 GCF_056431085.1 Mesorhizobium waitakense
GTCATGAAGCGGGCGGAACTTCGACTTTGCCATTTTTTCTTCCTCGATGAGAACGGTGAGAACAGTTCCTCCGTCCGGCGACGCCGGACACATGGTTAGCACTCACCAATGGCGAGTGCTAACGTGGCGCTGAAATAGGCCGCCGGCCTGCCAGAGTCAAGGCGCGACACGCTGTCGAAACACGCGAAATTCGCATGAGGCGGTGGCTAGAGAAAGAGCCGCAACTGAGTATGGATGATCGACCGGTAATCCTCGATGGTTTGTCGACTTTCCGCTTCGCCCTCGGCAAGCGCCAGGCGCACCACACCACCGGCTAGCTGGAAGATCAGCAGAACGATGCGTTCGAACTGCACCCGCTTCTCGGGTTCGAGCAGGCCGATCACGTGGTCGCAGAACATCTTGGCTTGATGCCGGGTTTCGGCGATGTCGAGATTCTTGAGCGCCTTGTCGGCCTGGATGGCGTTCTGCAGATCCTGGATGGCCGGATCGCCTGCGACACGGCTGTGATAGTCGTCAAGCAGCCGGTCGGCGGCCACGATCACGTCCTTGGCTTCGCGGATGTCGCCGATGATCGCTGTCAGCCGCGTGCGGCTGACCTCGGAAAACCGCTCGTAGAGCATCGCCAGGATCGCCGACTTGTTGGGGAAGTAATGATAGACGGTGGCGATCGGTCCGCCCGCCAGCATGCCGACTTCCTTCATGGTGACGGCGTCGATGCCCTTTTCGCCGATCAGCCGCATGGTCGTCGACAGGATCGCGTCGATGCGCTCGCGGCTGCGCTCCTGCTTGGGTTTGCGCCTGGGTTCGGTGGCTGTTCGCGTCGCTTCCATCACGCACTGGTCTTTCGCACGAGTTTCCAAATTCTTATTGACAAAAAATATGATCAAGTATCAGTTTCTGAAATGCTGACAGATTGTCAGTTTTTTGGCCGCACGGCAAGGACGTTGGGAGGCGCCTTTGACTTCGACAGATACCGGGCACACCGGAAGCGGCGACTGGCTGGTCGGCAATCCGACCGGCAGGCAGCTTGCCTCGGCCTTGTGGATCGGTTCGGTCGGCCTGCTCATCCTCGGACTGCAACCGGTGCTGCTCGGCGCCCTTTTCACCGAGGGCCATGTCAGCGGCGATGAGCTGGCGCTGGTCGCCACCGCCGAGATGATCGCCATTGCCATCGGCTCGGCAATCGTGGCGATGCTGCTTTCGGCCCACAACATGCGCTGGAAAAGTGCGGCCCTTCTGCTCCTGCTGGCGATGGCGAATGTTTGGACGGCCTATGCCGCCGGCGCCAACATGCTGATTGCGGCTCGCGCCCTGGCAGGCCTGGCCGAGGGCGGCCTGGTGGCGGTCGCCACCGAACTCATTGCCCGCTCGCGGCGGGCCGAGCGCATCGGCGGTTATTTCGTCACCATGCAGACGCTGGCGCAATGTGCGCTTGCCCTGCTGCTGGCGCTCTATGTCATCCCGGCGGCCGGGTCGGCGGGCGGCTTCATCGTTCTCGCCGTCGTCTGCGTTGCCTCGGTGGCGATCGCCTTCACCGTTCCCAGTGACTATGCCGATCTGCCCAAGGAAGAGAATCTGGCCAATGTGCTGACGGTCCCTTCGATGACTGCGCTGCTGTCGGTCTTCTGCTACTTCATGTTCTTCGGCGCGGTGTGGGCCTTTCTGGAGCCGCTTGGCGCACAATACGGCATCGATGGCCGCACCGTCGGCCTGATCGTCTCGGCCAGCCTCGCGGTTCAGGTCCTGGGTGCGATGACAGCGACCGTGTTCGAGGCACGCATCGATTACCGCCTTGCCATCGCCGCGATCGGCGCCGTCGCGTCTGTCAGTTCCCTGGTCCTCGCCAGCGGACCTGACCTCATCACATTCTGGGTTGCCGCCTTGGTCATGGGTTTCATCCTCTTGTTCATCGTGCCCTACCAGATACGGCTGGCGATCACCGCCGATGAGACGCGCACCGCCGTGCTGCTGGTGCCGGCGGCGCAGCTTTTTGGCCTGGCGATCGGGCCGGTCGCGGCGTCGCTGCTCATCGACGGCAAGGATTTTCGCCCCGTGCCGGAATTCGCCGCCACCAGCGCCATTGCCAGCGCGGCGCTGCTTGGCCTGTTCATCCTTGTGTCCCGGCGTCGCCGCGCCGTTGCCTAAGGAGGCAACATGTCGAACACCTGGAGCAACTGGTCCGGCCACGTCAGCGCTGAACCGCAGCTGATTGCCACCCCAACTGACGCCGGCGAACTTGGTGATCTCGTTCTCACCGCACCCGGTCCGGTCCGCGTCGTCGGAGCCGGCCATTCCTTTACGCCGCTGGTGAAATCCGAGGGCACGATCCTGTCCTTGGAGAGACTGGAAGGGCTGGTCTCGCACGACGTCGAAAAACATCAGGCAAGCGTGCGGGCAGGGACCCGGCTCGGCCCGCTCATGCACATCCTGCAAGGCATCGGCCAGGGCCTGCCAAATATGGGCGACATCGACCGCCAGGCGATCGGTGGCGCGCTCGGCACCGCCACGCATGGCTCTGGACCGACGCTCGGTGCCTACCACACGCAGCTTGAAACGGTGCAGATCGTCGACGGGCTTGGCAAACTCCGCGACTTCAAGCGGGCAGGGGATCAGGAGATGATCCATGCCGTCGGCGTCGCACTTGGTGCCTTCGGCGTGATGACCGAGGTGACGCTGAACAACATTGCGACCTACCGGCTGCGCCGCCGCAAATGGGTGCTGCCGATCGCCGACATGCTGCGCGATTTCGAAACGATGATGGCCGCGCATCGTTCGGCCGAATTCTACTACATTCCGTTTTCCGGCTACGCGCAGTTCATCGCAAGCGATTTTAGCACTGCGGCGACCACCACGCGCCCGACCGAGGATGACGAGGGCGGGTTGAGGACGCTGCGCCGGCTGCGCGCCGGGCTCGCCTGGCTGCCGTCGCTCCGCCGCCGGCTGATCCGCGGCGCCGTCGCGAAAGTGCCCGCCGAGGATTATGTGCAGGACTGGCTCAACGTCTATGCCAGCGACCGGCAGACCAAGTTCAACGAGATGGAATATCATCTGCCGTTCGAGGAGGGGCCGAAGGCGCTGGCCGAGATCATCGAACTGACGGAACAGCGTTTTCCCGAGGTCTATTTCCCGATGGAGGCGCGCTCGGTCGCACCGGATCAGTTCTGGCTTTCGCCATTCCACAACAGGCTGACCTGCTCGATCGCCATCCACCATGACGCGGCAAGCGATCCACTGCCGTTCATGCGGGCGGCCGAGCCGATCTTCCGCAAATATGGCGGCAGGCCGCATTGGGGCAAGATGCACAGCCTGAAGGCGGCGGACCTGAAGAGGCTGTATCCGCGCTGGGACGATGCGATGGCGGTGCGCCGCGACATCGACCCGCAAAACCGATTTATATCGCCCTACATGGCCGGCCTGTTCGGCATCGACCAATGAGCGCCTATTTCGTCGCTCTTTCGGATGCGTTGAAGGAAGCCGGTATCTTCCAGCCCTGCCTGCTGCTCGATCGCGATCGGCTGGACCGCGACATTGACCTGGTGAAAGAGAGGCTTGACGCCGGCCTTGCCGTGCGGCTGGTCGACAAGTCGCTCGCTTGCCTGCCGCTGCTGTCGCACATCGGCAAGGCTCTAGGCACCAATCGATTCATGACTTTCCATCCGCCGATCAGCGGAGCGGTGTTGAAGGCATTTCCAGATGCCGATCTGCTTTATGGCAAGCCGATGCCGGTCGAAGCGGCAAGGGCGGCACTGGTGAAAGGGGACGCCGACTGGTCGCGTGTCTGCTGGCTGATCGATACCCAGGAGAGGCTGGCCGAGTATGGCGCACTCGCGGACGAACTCGGCGTCGAGCTGCGCGTCGCCTTCGAGATCGATGTCGGGCTGCATCGCGGCGGCTTTGCCAGCCCGGAGGCCTTGTCGAAAGCATTAGGCGCGCTGCCGGCTCATCAACGGCTGCATTGCGAAGGCGTCATGGCTTACGAGGCGCATGCGCCGCTCATCCCCGGCCTGTTCGGCGGGCCGGCCAAGGCGCTGGCTCAAGCCTCGGAACGGGCCGCCGCCTTCGCTGCGTGTCTGGGCGCAGGCCAGCGCCTTATCCTGAACATCGGCGGCAGCAAGACCGCGCTGCTACACCATCGCAGCGCCGCCAACGAGGTATCGATGGGCTCGGCCTTTGTGCTGCCGAGCGATTTCGATACGCCCGGCCTCGAAGGCTTCCAGCCGGCGGCCTTTATCGCGACGCCGATCCTGAAAGTGGTAGAGCCGAGGCTGCCCGGCCCGCCGGCCGTCACCCGCCTGCTGCAGGCGCTCGGCCGCTTTCCGCGCAAGGGCTGCTATCTCTATGGCGGCAAGTGGATGGCCGAGCCGGTCTTTCCCGAAGGCATGAAGACGAACGGCCTGCTCGGCCTCTCCTCGAACCAGCAATTCATGGGTCTGCCGGCTGACGCGACCGCAAGGCCCGGTGACTACGCATTCCTGCGCCCGACGCAGAGCGAAGCCGTGCTGCAGCAGTTCGGATCGATCGCGGTGTTTTCCGGCGGCAGGATCGCCGAGCGATGGCCCGCTCTGCCGATGGGATGAACGACTACGCCTTGACCGGTATCCAGATCTCCAGCCCGCCATTGCCGCTGCGCGGATCGAATTCGGGGCCGTAGCGCTCGAATTCGGGAGCATCCGCGATCTCGTGGCCAGAGGCCGGCAGCCATTTGTTCCAGATCGTGTTGACGGTCCGGCGGATGGTCGAGATGTGCTCGCGATGGGCAAAGACGGCATATTTCTGCGCTGGCACGCGCACCCGGCTGAGCTCCTTCGGCAGGTCGGAAAAATCCGACACTTCGACGCCGGCGATGTAGTCGAAATTGCCGGCATCGTCGCCGTTGACGCAGACGCCATAGGCGACGTTGCCGGTCTCGCCCGGAATGTTGCCGATATAGGGAACGAAGCGCTGCCACTGCATGGGAATGGCGGCGCTCGATTCGCAGCTGTAGCGTTCGCCGAGGCCGGCGATCAAGAACGGCCGGCTGGTTTCGAAGCGCGGCGGTTCGAGGTTGGCAAGGAAGGACTGGTCCATCAGGATCGGCTCCACGAGATCGAGGTTGTCGAGCGTGCCTTGCGCGCGCACCAGTTCCGGCGTGGTGCCGAACTGGTCACGGAAGGCGCGGGTGAACGCCTCATGCGAGTTGTAGCCGGCGTCGAGCGCGAGCGAGAGGATGTCGGGCGCCCCGCCGGCCAGCTTGCGCGCCGCTTCGGTCAGCCGGCGTGCGCGCATGTAGCCCATCACCGAGCGGCCGGTGGCGGCCCCGAAAGCCCGCGTCACATGAAAGCGCGACACGCCACTGCTTTGGGCGATATCGTCGAGCGAGACCGCTTCGGGCAGATGGCTCTCGACGAACCACAGCGCTTTTTCCGTCGGATTCATCGAGTTCCTTCCCGCGTTGGCCAGATCATCTTGCTGTCTCTCCAAGCGGCCAGTTTGATTGAAATTGCGCACTGGGCAATAATGCACCAAATCCCGTGCCGCGTGATGTGGGTTCGACGCGGCATGATGTGCAGTGTCCGGGGAGGGGTCCCAATGACGACGGCGACTGCCGGTCAGCTTTTCCGGTTCGGCGGATACACTCTCGACCTCGACAAGGGAACGTTGCGTGGCGTCAACGAGCCGCTGTTCCTGCGCCCGAAGGCCTACGCGCTGCTTTCGCACCTTGCCCGCAACATGGGCCGCGTCGTTCCGAAATCGGAACTGATGGATGTCGTATGGCCGGGTGTCTACGTCACCGAGATTCGCTGACCCAGTCGATCCGCGAAATCCGCAAGGTGCTCGGCGATGACATGGTGCGCACAGTATCCAAGCGCGGCTATGCTCGCCGCCGAAGCCGAGACTGCGCCGGAGATCGGGGCGCAGCCGGTTGTGGCCGTGATACGCTTTCGAAACGACAGCGGTGATCCGGCCGACGAGGCGGTGGTCGACGGCTTTGCCGAGGATATCATCAACGGCCTGGCGCGCTTTGGGACGGTCACGGTGCTCGCCCGCAATTCGAGTTTTTCGTTCGCCTCCTTCGGGCGCGACGAGTGGCCTCAAATCCGCGCCCGCATCGGCGCCGACTATCTTGTCGAAGGATCGCTGCGACGCCAAGGCGAACAAGTCATAACAGCCGTGAACCTGATCGACATCGCGACTGCGAGCCAACTCTGGGGCGACCGCTACCAGTCGCAGGGCACAGGCCTGTTTGCGATCGAGCATGAGGTTGTCGAGCAGATCGTCGGCAGGCTGGTTACGCGGGTCACCAATGCAGGGCTGCAACAGGCATCGCGCAAGCCGGTCACCAGCCTGGCGGCTTATGAACTGGCGTTGCGTGGCTTTGCGCTGTTGCGCGATCCAGCCCAGACCGACCAGAAAGGTGCGGAGGCAATGTTCGAGGCGGCAATCGCAAAGGATCCGAACTATGGACTGGCCTACACTTATCTCGCTCTGACTCGGGCGCTGGATGGAGAATTCGGGCGCGCCAGCGACGCAGTGCTGGAAAATGCGCGCGATCTCGCCGACAAGGGCCTGGCATTGTCGCCGGACCAGCCGACCGGCCACCGTGTGCAGTCATTGATCAGGCTGTATATGCGCGACCATGAAGCGGCCGAGCATCATATGCGTATCGCGCTGCAGCTCAATCCCTACGATGCCGACTGCATCGAGCAGATGGGCATGCTGCTCACCATGCGCGGGCGCCCCTTGATGCACTCACATGGCTGGCGCGAGGCATACGCATCGACCCCTTGCACCCGCACTGGTACCAGTTCGATCGCGCCTTGGCGCTCTACATGATGGGCGACTACCGGCAGGCGGCGGAGGCGCTGGAGCTAGCCACGCGTCCGGCACCCTGGATACGCACCAGGCTGGCAGCCTGCTATGCCCAGATAGGCGACATGGAACGGGCGCGGCGGCAGATCGCCCTCATCGAGCAGGGCGATCCGTTTTCGCCGATCGACTATGCTCTCGTTCGAGAACAAGGTCGACGCCGAGCATCTCGCCGAAGGCGTCAGACTCGCCCTCGGCGAGACCACGTCCGAGGCCGGTCAATCGACGACCACCACGCTGATAGGCACGGTAGTAGGTGCCGCCGCAACGCCAGACGTCGGTAGTGGGTCAGTTTGAAATTAATACGGATAGGCCCCGTAAGTTCATTCCAGCTTCTGGATGCGCCCCTTTTCGAGTTGGAACACCCCGCTGATTCCGCCTTGGCTCTCGAAATCAGTCTGGATTTCATCCCATGTGCCAAGATACTTGCCGCAATCGGCGCAGGTGATCGGCGTGTAAGTTTGGGCGTCTTTTGGAATCTGCAGTCGGATCGTGCCGCAATAGGGGCACTCCAAGAGATGGTCCAAATACTTGCCGGCCATGATCACTTTCACGCACCCCTGACCGGGGACTATTGGGCGAGCAGGCTGCAAACGCAAGCGGATTATATGGCTCTCGCTACGTGCTTTTTGTAGGTGCCGCGCACCATTGGCTTCTCGGCTTCCTTCGCCTCAATCAGCGCAACGATGTCACCGATCTCCCAAAGCTTGTCAGTCACGCCAGCGGCATCGCCGGGGTCACGCGCAACGTCGCATGGATGCACACGAAATTGTAGTACATGAAATGCAGCGCCACCGCGTTGGCGTGGGCCTCTACCTTTTTGGAGAAGCCATTGGTCAGGCGAGTGAAGCGGCGCATGTGCATCCGCATGGTGAGGTTCTGGCGTTGGGCAAAAGACGTGCTGACATGCTTAATGTCGGGGTTTCCTTCGATCCGCTCTTTCCGTGCGCCAGTGCATTCGGCTGGGCTGTAGGGCCCTTGGCGCTGTCAGGCGAAGCGCCATAGAGCTTGATCAGCATGGCGTAGTTTCAAACTGACCCACTACCCAGACGTCGAAGCCGTTGACCTTGGTGCGGACGCAGCCTGCCGGCAGTGTGGCGACCCAAGCCGTGGTGTGTCTCAGCACGCGCCATGCTGTGGTCCGCCGCGCAACGCCTGCGGCACTGCGGGGCGTCCAGGGCTGACCGATACGCGCTTCGGCCTGGCTGACGAATGACAGCGCCGGCAGGGTGCTGCCGATGATCTCTACTGCGAGGCCAATTGCGGCCGCCGTGGCGATCAGGCTGATTTTATTCACGGATTCGATAGGCATTTTCTCTCTCCTGATTTTGGTCATGATGAAACGTCTTTTCAGTACGCGCGAATGCGCACGCCGTTGCGTTGGCGCATTCAAGCCAGGCTGTGCATGGTGCCCGAGATGCGATAGGGCGCGCGCTCGGCGATCCGAGGCCTGATGGCGAGGCCTGCGATGTACCGCTGGAAGGAGGCTGCTTCCTGGACGGGTGAGGCCAGCGCGACATGGCCGTCCGGCCTCACCAGATAGGCGCCGTCGCGTTGCAGGCCAGCGGCCTTGGCCATGTCCGACCAAGCGAAGGCATGGATTGGGATGCCCGCGGGCGCAAGCATCGCCCGGAACTCGGCATTGAGTTCTCCATAAACATGCACCTGCCAATCCAGCGATCGCAGCGGCTCGAAATTGTCGTCCCTCGTGCCGGCGATATAGGGTAGGCGGTCGCCACCCTCGATCTTACCGGCCTTGCCGCTGCTGATCGGACTTTCGCGGTAGCGGATGCGGGTCTGCGAAATCAGCCCGAAAAACGCGCGCGATCCCACCGTCGTCCCGAGCGCTATGCGCAGGATCTTCGGCATCAGGTAGCGGCGGAACAGCCCGACCAGCCGCGAGCGGCTGGTGGCGACCCGAAACGCCTGGTCAGTGCTGTCGATCAGCTTGCGGGCGAAGGCGATGCGCTCCGGCTCGTAGCTGTCGAGCAGGCGCTGGTCGGCGCGCCCCTGAACCACGGCGGCCAGTTTCCAGGCGAGGTTAACCGCATCGCCCATGCCGGTATTCATGCCCTGGCCGCCGGCCGGGCTGTGGATGTGGCCGGCATCGCCGGCGAGGAACACCCGGCCGATGCGGAAATTCCCGGCGACTCGATGATGCACGCGGTAGGTCGAGAACCAGTTGAACTGATGAACCTTGACGCCGGTGTCACGCTCGACATCGGCGCGGATCGTCTCGAAGGTGATCGACTCGTCGGCCTCATGCGCTTTCGGCACGATGCCGATCAGGCGCAGGGAGCCCGATTGCCGGACCGGCATGACGATGGCGAAGCCATAGGCGCTGATGACAGTGTCCATGCCATTGCGTGTGACGTCGCCGCGACCGTCGACGTCGGCGACGTAGAAGGACTGTTCGTAGGTGCCGCCGGGAAAGCCGATGTTCAGCCCGTGGCGCACGGCGCTGCGGGCGCCATCGCAACCGGCCAGGTAGGCGGCACTGACCGTTTCAGTGCGGCCGCCCCTATTCAAGGTAACGACGATAGCATCGCCCTTGTCCTCCAAGGCGACCAGCTCCGTGTCGCGCTCGACCTCGACGCCGGCACGTTCCAGGTGCGTGATCAGCACGCGCTCATGGATGTCCTGCGGCAACGCGAAAGCGAACGGGTAGGGGCTGATGCCGCGGCCGAAGTCGGCGAGCGGCAACCTGGCTGCTATGCCGGCCGGCGTGTGCACGGTGAGTTGTTCGATCCGCACGCCGGCGGCGAGCACGTCTTCGACGATGCCGATCTGCCGATGGAACTCCAGCGTACGTGCCTGGACGGCCAGCGCACGCGAGGTTTCGCCCGGGCCGGACGCCTTGTCGAAGATGCGGACCGGCACGCCGAGCCGCGTCAACCAGAGCGCAAGCGTCAGCCCGGTCGGCCCGGCGCCGGCAATGAGGACCTTGGTCTTTGACATGCTCATTTTTCTTCTCCTTGAACGGTGCGGACTTTTTCGCCAGCCGCATGGTCTTGCGATTTCGGGGCCGAAAAATCCCGATTCGTTTCTGAAAATTTTCCGATGTTTGGTTGAGTTGGTCGTCTGCTTGTGCAGGCATCGCCACCGCCTCGAGCTATCGGCGCGGCAAGGATCGCGGCACGGCGGGCCGGGAATGTTGCCTTGAGTGGACAAGCCTCGGCAGAGCGTCGCTTGACAGCGCCAAGGGATACCCCGGTCAGTTTCATCGAATGCGCATCGAGCAAAATCGAAACGAAGGTGATCGGCCGATCCTGCAAGACGCCCATCTTTTGGGGGCGACGAGAATTGGGCCGGAAAAGGCTATCGAAGCGATTGCGCAAACGTTTCGATGGTCCTATGGTTTCCCAAAATCCGCCAAGACCAATGAGAGCGGACTGGAACGCATCATCAGGGAGGAGCGCTTGCCAGCACTCCGTTTGAGTCACCATGCCGACAATGGCTGAGGTCGCGCGCCGCGCCGGCGTGTCGGTTTCGACCGTTTCGCATGTTATCAACCGCACCCGCTTTGTCTCGCCGCAGAAGGCGCAGCTCATCAATGATGCGATCGCCGCCATGGGTTATCAGCCCAACGAGCTGGCGCGATCGTTGAAAGTAGCCTCGACCAACAGCGTGGGCCTGGCGATCTCGGCGATTTCCAACCCCTATTTCACCGACATCATCTGCGCGGTGGAGGCCGAATGCGCACGCCTTGGCCTCATGGTCTTCCTCTCTGATACGCAGGAGGATCCCGACCGCGAGCTTTCGGTGGTGCGCGCCTTCCACCAGCGGCGGGTCGACGGCGTCATCCTGGCGCCGTCGGGCGCGCCGCAGCGGGCGATCGACTATCTGGCGGAGAAGAAGCTGCCCTGCGTGCTCATCGACCGCTTCGCCGACGACCGCTTCGACCAGATCGGCGTCGAGAACCAGTCGTCGATGCGCGCGCTCATCGATCATGTCGCCTCCTTTGGCCACAAACGCATCGGCTACATCGCCGGCCAGCCGGATCTCGCGACGACTCGCGAACGCATCGACGCTTTTCGCGTGTCGCTGGCCGCCAATGGACTCGAGTGCCTGCCGCACTATGTCTCGCAGGAGAACGTCGACACGGCGAGCGCAACGGCATCGACCCACGCCATCCTGTCATTGCCTTCGCCGCCCACGGCATTGGTCACCGGCAACAACATGACGACGATCGGAGCGGTGCGGGCGATCCGCGAACGAGGCCTCTCGATACCGGCGGACCTTTCGCTTGCCGGCTTCGACGATTTCGAATGGGCAGACTGCTTCGAGCCGCGCCTGACGCTTGTCGCGCAGCCCTGTACCGAGATCGGACGCCAGGCGGCTGCCTTGCTCTGCGCCCGCATCGCATCCACCGGTTTGGAGCCGCAGGCGGTGCGGCTGCAGGCCGCGCTGCAGGTCCGTCAATCCTGCGCGAGGCCGGCATGAGTGCGCCGCTGCTGTCGGTCACCGGCGCGGTCAAGCGCTTTGGCGGTGTCCAGGCGCTGCGTGGCGTCAATTTCGATCTCAAACCCGGCGAGATCCACGCGCTGCTCGGCGAAAACGGCGCCGGCAAGTCGACCCTCATGAACCTGTTGTCGGGTGTCTATGCGCCGGACGAGGGCGCCATCCAGATCGACGGCAAGCCAGTGCGCTTCAACAACCCGCGTGAAGCGCAGGCGGCCGGCATCGCCACCATTTTCCAGGAGCTCGACCTGGTGCCAACGCTCGACGTGGCGGCCAACCTCTTCCTCGGCCGCGAACTGATGCGGCCGGGCGGCTTCCTCGACGTGCCAGCGATGCGCAGCGAGGCCCGCAAGCGGCTCGAAGCCATAGAGCTTGCCATCGATCCCGCCAGCATGGTGGCGAACCTGTCGATCGGCCAGCGCCAGGTGGTGGCAATCGTCAAGGCACTGTCCTACGCCTCGCGCGTGCTGATCATGGACGAGCCGACGGCAGCACTGACGGTGGGCGAGGTCGAAAGGCTGTTCGACATCATGCGCAAGCTCGCCGCCAGCGGCGTCGGCATCGTCTATATCTCGCATCGCCTGGAAGAGGTGCCGCAGATCGCCGACCGGGTTACGGTGATGCGCGACGGTCGCGTCGCCGGCGTCACCGAGCCGCATGCGCCGCAGGCCGAGCTGGTGCGCCTTCTGGTCGGGCGACCGCTGGATGAGCTTTATCCCGAACGCGCAAGGGAGGCTGGCAAGACGCTGCTCAGCCTGCGCAATGCGAGCTTCAGGCTCGCCCATGAAAGCGCTGGATGGCAGCCGCCGACAGGCATCTCGCTCGACGTCAAGGCGGGTGAGATCGTCGGGCTCGCCGGCATCATGGGGGCAGGGCGTACCGAGCTCCTGAGCGCGCTCTACGGCACCGGCCTTGCCGGCCGCTGGGAGGGTGATGTCGCGGTCGACGGCCGCCCGGTGAAGCTCGATTCCATCAAGGCCGCACGCGACGCCGGCATCGCCTTCGTCACCGACGATCGGCGCGGCAGCGGTCTGATGCTGAGGATGGCGGTGGGCCTCAACCTGGTCATGTCGGTGATCCGGCGCATCTCACCCTTCGGGCTGATGTCGGCGCGCCGGCAGGCGGACGCGGTGAAGCAGTCCTTCGGCCAGTTCGATATCAGGCCGAAGAATCCTGACATCGCCGTCGGCGCGCTGTCGGGCGGCAATCAGCAGAAGGTGGTGCTCGCCAAGGAGATCCTCGGCAATCCCCGGCTGCTGCTGCTCGACGAACCGACGCGCGGCGTCGATGTCGGCGCCAAGGGTGAGATCTACACGCGGCTGCGGCAACTGGCAGCACAGGGCCTCGGTATTCTGGTCGCTTCCAGCGAGATGCCGGAGCTGATCGGCCTGTGCGACCGCATCGTGGTGTTGCGCCAAGGGCGCAACGTGGCGGAATTCATCGGCGGCGTCGATGAGCACACAGTGCTTGACGCGGCAAATGGCAGGGAGGCCTGATGTCTGAGCAGAAGATTTCGACGGCAAGCGGCCCGGTGGCCGCAGCACCGGTGCATCGCGATCCGCTAGCCTTGGTGGTGCGCTTCCAGAGCCTGATCGGCCTCGTCGTTGTGGCGATCGGCGGCGTCATCTTCTCGCCGCGCCGTCATGGCGAAGTCCTGTTCCTCAACCCCGACAACATCGCCAACATCGTTCGCGCCGTGTCTGAGACCGGCATCATCGCCATTGGCATGACCTTCGTCATCATCACCGCCGGCATCGACCTTTCTGTCGGCGCGGTGCTCGGGCTCTCCAGCGTCGTCACCGCATCGATGATGATCTCGGGCGGCTTCGGGCTCATCCCCACCATCCTCGCGGTGCTCGTCATGGGCATCGCCTTCGGCGTCATCCAGGGCACCATCTCCAGCCGCTTCCGGCTCGAGCCGTTCATCGTGACACTCGCCGGCCTGCAGGCGGCGCGCGGACTGGCGCTGGTCGTGTCGGGCAATCAGTACATCAACATTTCCTATGGCGACGGGCCTGGGCTGGCGCCACCGGTGTTCGCGGTGCTGGGTGAACGGCTGTTCGACAACACCGTGCCTGTGGCGACGATCGTGTTCATCGTCTTTGCCGCGATCGCCACGATCGTGCTCAACACCACACGTTTCGGCCGCTATGTCTTTGCCGTTGGCGGCAACGAGCGCGCGGCGCGTATTTCCGGCGTGCCGGTGTCGATGGTCAAGATATCGGTCTACGCCATCACCGGCTTTGCCGCCGCACTTGCCGGCATCGTGCATGCTGGCCAGTTCAATTTTGGCAGTGCCAATGACGGCATGGGCTACGAGCTTACCGCGATTGCCGCCGTGGTCATCGGCGGCACCAGCCTGTTCGGCGGCGCCGGCTCGATGGTCGGCACCGTCGCCGGCACCATTATGCTCGGCGCGCTCGCCAACATCCTTCAGCTCAACAACATCACCCCCGCCATGCAGCTGCTCGCGACCGCCGCGATCATCGTGCTGGCGGCAGTGCTTCAATCCCTCGTTCGCCGCCGCGAGGGTTTGGGTCGTTAGGAGGTTGGTGGCAGCAAGTCGAAGTCAACCAAGGTCTGGCCCCGGCCCGACGAGGAGGAGAGTGAGTATGAAAACCACAAGACAAAGGCGTGCCCTCAAGACCGTGCTTCTGGCAGGCGCTGGCCTGTGCATCGCGGGAGCCGCCCAGGCTGCCGATCCCATGGTCAAGGCCTGCGCCAAGGACGGCCAGTTCATCATCGGCTTTTCGCAAGCCAACAATGCCGAACCCTATCGTCAGCACGTCAATGACGAGCTGACCGCGGCGGCCAAGGAAGTGCCGGGCTTCACGCTGCAGATCGCCGACGGCGCCGGCAACGTCAACACGCAGACCTCGCAGGTCGACAATTTCATCACCCAGAAGGTCGATCTTCTGCTGATCTCGCCCTTCGAGGCGGCACCGCTGACGCCGGCGGTCAAACGCGCCATGGATGCCGGCATCCCGGTCATCGAACTCGATCGCAAGACGGTCGGCGATCCCGGCAAGGACTACACCGCCTTCATCGGCGGCGACAATTACAAGATCGCGCTCGAGGCGGGCAAGTATACTGCCAAGACCTTGCTGCCCGATGGTGGCGAAGCAGCCGTGCTCGAAGGACTGCCAAGCTCTACGCCCGCGGTCGAACGGCTGAACGGTTTCAAGGATGGCGTCAAGGAGAATGCCAAGATCCAGGTCGTCGCCGAGCAAGCGGCCGACTGGGTGCCGGACAAAGCCCAGACCGCCTTCTCGGCCATGCTGCAGGCGCACCCCGACATCAAGGTGCTTTATGCCTCGAATGACATGATGGCGGCCGGCGCGCTGCTCGCCGCCAAGGGCGCCGGCAAGGACGTCAAGATCATCGGCACCGATGGCTTGCCGGGACCTGCCGGCGGCATCGAGGCGGTGGCGAAAGGCGACTGGGCCGCGACCTTCACCTATCCGACCGGTGCCAAGGAAGCGATCGAGATGTCGAAGAAGATCCTGCTCGATTGTGCCTCATCGGTGGATTCGACCGTCACCGTCGACACCACCGCGATCACGCCCGAGAACGCCAAGCAGCTCGCCGGCAAGTAAGCTCTTGTAGACTGTCCAGGGCGGGGTCCAGACCCCGCCCTGCGCGCGTTCGCAACCCACACCGGCAAGTCGACCGGCTCTGATCGCGGTGGGTAAGAGTTCGCTGGATCACACGGGGCGCGTGACGTCACGGACGAAGATAGCGATATCGCTACGACGACTATCCGGAGGAAGGGTGTGTCACCCCTTCTGCCTCGTCAGCTGCTCCAGCGCATCCACGATCAAATCGCAGAATTTTTGATGGTCGAGCTTCATCGCAACGGTGTGGCGGAAGTCGACCTGCTCGCTCGCCGTGCCGCCGAAATGGTGCATGCCACCCATCCTCTCGAAATTGCAGACCGTCATGCCCTTGGTCCATCGGCCGGCAAGCTCGACGCGGATGTCGGCCTTCTCGGTGGTGAAGACGGTCGGGTCGATCATCGCCGCGACGCAGCATGCGTCATGGATGGCAGGATACTCGATCTGCAGGAGGCCCCCATGCGTGGTCGCTATGAACTCCCAGATATCGAGGATGAACTTGGCCATTGGGCCGCCGAGGGCGCGCACCCTGTCCTGAAGTCCCTTGGTGGCCAGGACAGGGTGCGTGAGATCGAGCCCCACCATGGTGACGTCCCAGTTGGCCCGGAACACCACGTCGGCGGCTTCCGGGTCGGCATAGACGTTGAACTCCGCCGCGGGCGTGATGTTGCCTCTGGTATAACTTCCCCCCATCGCGATGACCCCTTTCACCCGCTCGACGATGCGGGGGTCCTTGCGCACGGCAAGTGCAATATTGGTGTAGGGACCGACCGGCACCAGCGTGACCGTCTTCGGCTCATGCGCCATGACCGTGTCGATGATGAAGTCGACGGCATGCCGCTTGTCGAGCTCGAACGAGGCGGGCGGCAGAACAGGGCCATCGAGCCCGGTTTCGCCGTGGATCTCGATGGCCAGCACCTGATCGATGAGGAGCGGGCCGGGAGAGCCCTTCGCCACCGGCACCTTGATGCCATAGGCGGTGCATACCGAAAGGGCATTGCGCGTGGTGTTTTCGACATTGTGGTTGCCCGACACCGTGGTGATACCGAGGAGATCGATCCGTGGATTGCCTGCCGCCAGCAGGATGGCGATAGCGTCATCATGCCCAGGGTCGCAGTCCAGTATGATCTTTTCCATGTGGCACCTCTTTTGCCGGCCGAGCCTGTCGGGACAAGAGACTGCCGCATCTACGCCGTCAAGCATCTGGCGCTCAGCCGACCCAGCGTAGAGTTTCCAAACAGGCGCTCACACCGTCCAGAAATAGCGCACGATGTGAAAGAAGACCGGGGCAGCGAAGACCAGGCTGTCGGTGCGGTCCATCATGCCGCCATGACCTTCGATCAGATGGCCCCAGTCCTTGACGCCCTGATCGCGCTTGATGGCAGAGGCGACCAGTCCACCCAGAAAACCCATCGAGCAGGCGACGAAGGCCACGGCTGCCGCCTGCAGCTGCGAGAACGGCGTCACGAACGACAACAGCGCGCCGAGCAGGCTCGCCGACACCAGCCCGCCAATCAGGCCCTCCCAGGTTTTCGAAGGCGAGACGTTCGGTGAGAAGCGGTGTTTCCCGAACAGCTTGCCGAAGATGTATTGCAGCACGTCGCTGCCTTGCACGACGATGATCAGGAAGGCGATCAGCAACAGGTTGCGGCCCTCGAAGCCTGGCACATTGAGGGTCAGCAGCGCCGGAACGTGGCTGACGCAATAGACCGAGATCATCACCGCCCATTGCTGGGCGGCGATCCGCTCGAGAAAGCGTTCGGTGTCGCCATGCAGCGCGGTGATGGCCGGCATCAGCAGGAAGCAGTAGACCGGAATGAAGATGACGAAGAGCCCGTACCAGGCGGTCCACACCAGCCAGTATTGAAACGGTATGATGATGCCGAACATGCCGAGCAGCACCCAATGGTCGCTGCGGCTTGTATGCGTCAACGTCACGAATTCGCGCAGTGCCGCAAACGAAATCAGCGCGAACAGGATGGTCATGCCGTCGCGGCCGAAGAAGAAGGCGACCGTTATCAGCACCACCATCACCCACCAGGCGTTGATGCGCTGGGTGAGGTTGACCAGGGTTGAACTGAGCGGCTTCGGCGCCCGCGCCGAAAGTATGGCGGCGACGATGCTGGCGGTGGTCAGCACCGCCAGCAGGCCGACGATCAGAATGGAGATTTCGTGGCGCATCAATCGTCTCGCTCGGGGCGCGGGTTGAGCGCCAGAAGCGTGGCGTGGGCGCGCTCGAGAAAGGCGCGGCGTTCTTCGCCCGGAGCCACCGCCACCGGCGCGCCGAAGACGACGCGGCACAGCAGCGGCACCGGCAGGAACTGGCCCTTGGGCAGCACGCGCGACATGTTCTCGATCCAACAGGGGATCAGCTCGACCTCAGGCCGTGCCATCGACAGATTGTAGAGCCCGGAGCGGAAGGCCAGCAGCGGCTCTTCGGTCATGTTGCGCGTGCCCTCGGGAAACAGGATCAGCGAATGGCCCTGGTCGAGAACGGACAACATGATTTCGATCGGGTTTTCTTCAGGTCTCGTCCATTGCCGGTTGATGAGCACCGACGACAGCATGTCCTCGGCGATGAAGCGTCGCAGCCGCGACTTTCCCCAGTACTCTCCGGCGGCAACCGCATGGGTGACCGCGCGCTCCTTCTCGCTCAGGCAGGCCGACAGCAGGATGAAGTCGCCGTGGCTGGTGTGATTGGCGAAATAGATGCGCTGCCGGTCGGACGGCAGGCTGCCGTTCCAGATCGGACGCACCCCGGTCACCACCCAGGCCAGCGCCGACAGGCCGACGGAGGTTACCGTCTGCAGCAAGGTGAAGGTCGTGAGCGAAAGCTTGTTCATCGCGGCGCCCAAAACCCCGCCGCCAGAAGCGCTGCGGCAAACAGGGCGAGCGCGGCGCGCTGTTTGAACAGCAAGCGGCGGGTGCCGGCCATGCGGTCATCGAGCGGGCGTGTCGTGGATGGGGAGGGTTTCAGGCGCATGCGCGCCAGTATGTCATCCACCGCGGCGCCACCGGAAGCCTCGTCGTGGCTGGCCATCAGCCGGAACAACAGCGCGTCGAACACCAGAAGCGCCGACAGCGCCAGCACGGCAACCGCGCTCACGGCTGTGACCGACAGCGCAATGGCCGCAGGCAAGGTCTCGAAGGCGCCTCGCGCCGAAGCAGCCAAAGGCGCGAGGATATTTGCGGCCACCACAATCGCAGCCGGCCATGCGGCTTGCCGCATCAGCATACGGGCGAAGCGACCGGCGCGTTCCTGATCGGCATTGCCCGTCATGCCGCCCGTTCCTCGGCCTCGGCAAGATGAACCGGCCGGCCGGTCGCCATCAGCATCTCGCGGGCAAGCTTCGGCGTCCTGGCCCTGCCGGTTGTCAACAGCCATTGGGCGACAACGCCGGCGCTGCGCTGGAAGCCGAGCGCGCAGCAGACCAGCACGGTGCCGTCGCGGCGCGCGCTCTCCAGCGCGCTGGCTGCCTGCTCAAGCATCGTCACGGGTGGCGGCAACAGGTCGATCATCGGAAAGCTGATCCAGTGGCAATCCGTTCCCGCTGGTCTTTCAAGTTCGGCGGCGAGATCGATCACTGTGCCGAAGCCGCTGGCCTCGCTTGCCGTCGGAAAGCGGCCGAGAAAGACACCGTCACTGACGGCCACGAACGGCGGGAGATTACGCGTCCAAATCGCGGCATTCACCCCAGCGCCCAGCCGGTAGGGCCAAAGCAGGACGCGGCTTGCCAGGGACACATGACTTTCCGCAGTTTTCTGGAATACCTTTGCGCCGGCCCCGGCATAGCCGAAGGCGACGATGGCCAGTGCAAGTGCCGGCCAAAGCAGGATGAGTGCGGTGGCGAAAAAGAAGGCGCTAAGCGCGGCTCCGGCCAGCGCAAGGACGGCGCCCAGCGCATAGAACAGCGCCAACCGGCGCGCCTTGGCATCACTGGTCAGCCGGGCGCCTGAAAACGGCAACTCGCCGGCGCGCGGAAACAGCCACAGGGCGAAGAACCCCAGCAGCGCGCCGGTCGGGATGTCGATGAAATGATGTTGCCAGGTCGTCAGCACCGAAGCACCGATCAGGAAGCACCAGCCATGCCAGAGCGGCAGGAGGAGGCCGCCGAGCCGGTGGCGCCAGTGATCCCAGATGATCACCAGCAGGGCGATGTGCAGCGAGGGCGCCTGGTTGAACGGTTTGTCGAAACCGCCAAGCACGGCAAACAGGAAGCCCGGCAGGCCGCTCGTTGCAGGCCGCACGAACGTCAGCGTTAGCGGGAACAGGATGAAACAGGCAACGGCGACGATCTGCGCGGTGAGATAGCGCCCGGCCAGGCGGTCGACCCCTTGCCTGCTGTCGTTGAGCAGCAGCGACAGGCCGTAGAACAGGTTGATCGACCAGTAGGGCACGATGGTCCAGGCGAGGAAGGGAATGCTGTGTTCCCAGGCGAACATGATGCTGCCGACGTCGTCGCGCCGCGACGCCAGCCAATTGGCGAAGCCGTAGCTGAGGTAGAAGAACGGCGCCAGGAAGGCCAGCCAAAGGGCTGCCCTGACGACCACCCGGCCATAAGGTTCTGCGCGCACCGTGGATGCAAGCGATGACGCCATCCTGTTCAGCGGCGCCGTGCGACCGAGACGGTGAAGATTCCCCATTGGTCGATGCGCTGCTCGAGCTTGTCGAAACCGGCGGCTTCGACGAGCTGGTCCATCTCGCCTTGCGTGCGCCGGCGCATCACCCAGGCCTGGCCGCCGCGATGCGAGGTCAGGCTGCGGGCGATCATCTCAAGCTGCGGATGCCAGGGCTGGTTGGTGTAGAGCAACAGGCTCCCCGGCTGCATGGCGCTGGCCAATCCACCGAGCGAGCGGGCGATCATCGCGTTGTCCGAGAACAGTTCGTAGAGGCCGGAAACGATGGCAAGGTCGGGCGCCGGATCGATCGAGGCGAGCATGTCGGCATCGAAAGCGTCCGCGCGCTGGAACGAGACGCTCGCCGGCAATTGCCGCTCGGCAATCAACTTGCGGCCAAGCTGGACATTGAGGTCGGAGTAATCCTGCAGGCGCACGCTCGCCGGCTGTTCGGGGCTCTTCACGATGGCGTCGAGAACATAGCGGCCATGGCCGGCGGCGATGTCGAGAATGTGGGCTGGCCGTCCAACGGCCTTGAGCGCCGCCAGGCAAGAGCCGATCAGCTCTTCGAGATGCAGCTTGCGCTGGCGGATGCCGCGCCAGCCGATGGCTTCCAGGAAGATGCGGTCGACGAAGCGGCCAAGCGGTGTGAGACCCCGCGCGTCGTTCTCGTAGACATAATCCAGCGTCGAGCCGGAATCGAAGCCGGTGGTGACGCCCGCCTTCATGCCCGACGAGACCCACGCGCCCATGCGGATGGAGGCGCGGCTGAATGCCCAATAAAGGCCCTTGGGCGACAAAAGATCGAGCGGCGACGCAAGCCTGTCGGCCTCGTCGCGCGTGTAGCCGGCGATATCAGCCTGCTTCAGGTCGACAGGCGCATCCGGCGAGGCGAACTGCTTTTCCAGGAACGGCCGGATCAGATCGAGCGCCTGCGCCCGGTCGCGCTCGCCCAGTGTATCGTGGAAGAAACCCGGCAACACATGGCGTTCCTTTGTGCGGCTGCCGAGATTGACGAAAAACTCGTGCTGCGGGCCGTGGCGCACCACCCAGTCGCTGCCGGAAAGCAGAAGCTGCGTCGGCACGGTTATGGCGCGGGCGTCCACAACGATGCGCGCCGCGTGCTGGTAGAGTTCAACCAGGATGTTGGAGGCGATCGGCCGCGTGATCAGCGGATCGCTCTCGAAGGAGGCGATGCGCACGGGATCGTGGGTCAGGAACTTCGCCTTGACGTAGGAATTGACGAAGAAGCGGCCCTTGATGTTCTGCCAGAACGCGATGCCTTCCTTGGCGAAGGGCACGTAGAGCTTGACCGAAAAGGCTGGTGAAGCCAGCACCATGGCACGCAGTTTCGGTGCATAGTCGTGCACCCAGGCCGCAGTGAGCACGGCGCCGAAGGATTGCGCTATCAGCGCAATATCCTGCGTGGCGAAGCCATCCCGGGCGGCGATCTCGCGCATGAAACAGTCGATGTCGCGCACCAGGGCCGAGAAGGAAGGGGCATAGCCGCGCTCGCCGGACGAGCGGCCATTGCCGCGGGCATCCCAGGCATAGAAGGCGTGGTCCGGCATCTGCAATTCGTCGACGAGATGGGCCATGCGACCGCCATGCTCGTGGCCGCGGTGGAAGAGCACCACCGCGCCCTTGGCATTGGTGGAAGTTGCCGGCCAGAAGCGGTAGAAGATCTCCGTCCCGTCATGGCTGCGGAAGACACGCTCTTGCGCTTGCCGCTCAAGGCTTTCCGCGGCGATCGGTTCGTGCATCATGGTCTCTCCCTCGGGCGGCATGGCGAAGCCTCGATGCTTAGCTGGCGCTGCCAATAAGGCCAGCGCGTATCCGGTTTATGGCGGTCAACAGTGAAAGCGTTGCCATGGCCGGAAACACAAGCGGCGCGATGGAAGCCGGCCAGAGCCCGGCGGCGCACAACACTGCGACCACGCCCAGCGCCAGCGCCCTGTCGCTCTTGCCGAACGGCCCGGCATAATTTCGCCCGATCCCGGCGGCGATGCCGAGCACGCCGGCGAATTCGGTTAGCACAGCGGTGAGGGCGAAGGCGGCGACGCCCCATGGGCTGAATTGTGGGAAGGCGGCGAAAGGCAGGATCAATGCGAGGTCCGAAACGATGTCGCAAAACTCGTTCAGATACATGCCGAGCGTCGAGGCCTGCCCGTGTTCCCGCGCCAGCATACCATCGACGGCGTTCAGCGCCATTCGCACGAACATCACGACGGGAACGAGCAGCAGCAGCGAGCGCCATTCATGCCAGATCGCGATGGACGTCCCGGCCGCGATCGACATCAGGGCCGCCAGGATGGTTATGCTGTTTGCTGTGACTCCGATCGCCGCCAGCCGATTGACCAGCGGCCGCAGCCTTCCCTGGAAAGCTGGCTTGAGAGCGTAGAGCGTCGGCATTTCGTTGATCCCCCGATCCTGACAGCGGCTGTACATCAATCTGTCACACTCGACCAGCGGCACGAAGCGGCGCCTTTCTAGCGCGCACATCCTGATGTGGTGGATGCGGTCATGCCGACTGCCATGGCCACCGAGCAGACGTTCACCACCCGCTAACCATGATTGCGAAGCACGGCCGTCATGCACATTTGCCGGTTTCTGGTGCAACCCGGCATCTTGAATAATAAGCACGCTTATTATATATGCCGCTCATGGTTTCTGATGGCATAGACAGATTGGGCTTCTTGATCCACGACGTGCAGCGCCTGATGCGCAAGCGCTTCGAGGCGAGGGCCAGTGGCTTGGGGCTTTCTTCGGCGCAATGGCGGCTTCTGGTCCGCGTTGCCAAGGAAGATGGTGTCGCGCAGGCGCGGCTGGCCGAACTTCTTGAAATCGAGCCGATCAGCGTTTCGCGCCTGGTCGACCGCATGGAGGAGGGTGGCTGGATCGAGCGTCGTTCCGACGCAGCCGATCGCCGCGTCCGCATGATCTTCCTGACGCCCAAGGCGAGCGACGCCTACGCCGTGATCAAGAGCATTGCGGGAGAAGTCTATGAAGAATCGCTGGTCGGCGTGAAACCGGAAGCCCGTCGCGTCCTGATCGAGGGACTTGAGGCGATGGTCCGCAACCTGACTGACGACGAGACGCCGTCCGTTGAAAAAGTGAAGAGTACAGAAGGCGCAGCAGCATGAACGCGGTAGCCAAGATAGACGAGAAGGTGACCGAGCTGGAAGTGGACGCGCCGGCGCAGCCGGCCGCGGCCCCGGTGGCGGTTGCTCCTCCGATGCAGCCGGCCCCGGCGCCGGTGAAGAAGAAGCGCCGGCTGGGCCGCTCCCTGCTGATGGTTGCGCTGCCTGCGGTGCTGGCTATCGGCGGCGGTTACGTCTGGGTCACCGGCGGCCGCTACCAGGAGACGGAAAACGCCAATCTGCAGCAGGCCAAGGTGTCGATCGCTTCCGACACGGCCGGTCGCATCGTTCAGGTCGACATCGCCGATAACCAGCTGGTCAAGCAGGGCGATGTGCTGTTTGCCATTGACCCGGAGCCCTACCGGATCGCGCTGGCCCAGGCCGACGCGGCGGTGGCGGGCGCGCGTCTCAATGTCGAGCAGCTGCGCGCGGCCTATGGCCAGTCGATGGCACAGCAAAGGTCCGATGCCAGTGAGGTCGACTTCGCCCAGTCCCAGTTCGACCGTGCCGCCGACCTTGCCCAGAAGGGCATCAACGCCAAGTCGTCGCTCGACCAAGCCAAGAACGATCTCGACAAGGCAAAGCAGCAGCTTGCCGTTGCCGAGCAAGGTATCATCAGCGCCAAGGCGGCCCTTGGTGGCAATCCCGACATCGAGACCGACAAGCATCCGACCGTGATGGCCGCGCTCGCCGCGCGCGACAAGGCGGCCTACGATCTGGCGCAGACCACAGTCAAGGCGCCGGCCGACGGCGTCGTCAGCCAGGCCTCGTCGTTCAAGGTCGGTCAGTATGTCGGCTCCGGCACACCGCTGTTTTCGCTGGTCGAGACCGGCGACACCTGGATCGAAGCCAATTTCAAGGAAACCCAGTTGACCCACATGAAGCCCGGCCAGAAGGCCGAGATCATGGTCGACACCTATCCGGGCAAAACCTTCGAGGCGACGGTCAAGGCGATCGGCGCCGGCACGGGAGCCGAATTCTCCCTGCTGCCGGCCCAGAATGCCACAGGCAACTGGGTCAAGGTCACGCAGCGCATTCCGGTGCGCCTGGAACTGACCGATGCCGACGCCAAGATGGCGTTGCGCACCGGCATGAGCGCGACCGTTACCGTCGACACCGGCGTTGCCCGTGGGTTTCCCGCCATATTCAGCCACGCTACGGCGGGCTAGGCGGCGGAGTAAAATCGGCGCAAGCCCGTGGGGAACCAAGCGGGTGCAAGCCAGGTGCAGGATTGGTCTGATGGGAGGAGTGGGAAGAATCAGCGTTTGGTTGGAGCCGCGTCGCGGATCGACCAGAATCTGAAATCTTCGACACGGACCCCTCGGTCCTCATGTTTCCGGGCGGCAGGCATCCGCTCATCAGAGACTTTCGGTCGATGTAACCCCCACATCGACCATCGCGTCCCACCACGAATGAGGTCTCTCAACGGAAGGCCTTGCCGCCCGGAAACCTGTTCTACACGATTTTGTTACCTGCCGGAAGTTCCGCATCATGAGCACGCCTGAACCCTTCAAAGAAGTGCCGCATCGTGGCCTGATCACGGTCGCGCTCATGCTGGCGACGATCATGCAGGCGCTTGACACGACGATCGCCAACGTCGCGCTGCCGACCATGACCGGCGATCTCGGCGCCTCGCCGGACAACATCAACTGGGTGCTGACGTCCTACATCGTTGCAGCAGCCATCATGACGCCGGTCACCGGCTGGCTGGCCGACCGCTTCGGCCGCAAGGAACTGTTCCTGACGGCGGTGGTCGGCTTCACGGTGTTCTCGATGCTGTGCGGCATCGCCTGGAGCCTGGAGAGCATAGTGTTCTTCCGGCTGATGCAAGGCGTGTTCGGCGCCGCGATCGTGCCGTTGTCGCAGACCTTCCTGCTCGACATCAACCCGAGGGAACGCCACGGCCAGGCGATGGCCATCTGGGGCGCCGGCATCATGCTCGGGCCAATTCTGGGCCCGACGCTCGGTGGCTGGCTGACCGAGAATTTCAACTGGCGCTGGGTGTTCTTCATCAACCTGCCGGTCGGCATTGTCGCCTTCCTCGGCATGGCCGCCTATTTGCCGGCTGTTGCCCGGCGGGTACGCGGTTTCGATTTCTTCGGCTTCGCCATGATATCGCTTGGGGTCGGCGCGCTGCAGCTGCTGCTCGATCGGGGCGGCGAGGTCGACTGGTTTTCCTCGAATGAGATCTGGATCGAGCTTGGTCTTTCGCTGACCGGCTTCTGGGTGTTCATCATCCACACGGTGACGGCCGAACATCCCTTCATCGATCCCAAGATTTTCCTCGACCGTAATTTCGTGACCGGCCTGGCGTTCATCTTCGTCATTGGTGTGCTCATCCTGGCGAGCATGTCGCTGCTGCCGCCAATGCTGTCGACCATCTTCGGCTATCCGACCATCACCATTGGCGTTGTCCTTGGGCCACGTGGTATCGGCACCATGATTTCGATGCTCGTCGTCGGGCGGCTCATGAGCAAGATCGACGCCAGGATCCTCGTCGTCATCGGCTTTCTGCTGACCGCGCAATCACTCTACACCATGTCCAGCTTCACGCCGCAGATGGACAACTGGCTGATCATCAGCTCCGGCGTCATCCAGGGCCTGGGAATGGGAATGGTGTTCGTGCCGCTGTCGACCGTGGCCTTCGCCACGCTTGACGTGCGCTTCCGCACCGATGCCACGGCCTTGTTCAGCCTGGTGCGCAATCTTGGCTCGTCCATCGGCGTTTCTGTCGTGACTGTTCTGATGGTGCGCAACACGCAGGTCAATCACACCGAGCTTTCGGCGTTCATCAATCCGTTCAACCCCAATCTGTGGGCGGTATCGCCGGCGGCCGCAAGCGGCGATCCAATGGCGCTTTCGGAGGTGGATCGCATGGTCAATCTGCAGGCGATGATGATCTCCTACGTCAATGACTTCAAAATACTCATGGTGATGACGCTGATTTCCATTCCGTTTGTTTTCCTACTGCGCAAGCCAAAACAGGCGCCGTCCGGTGGCGCACCAACCGCACACATGGACTAGATGTCGTCGCCCTCGAAATTCAAGGCGACGACCAGCTAGAGGAATCCCCTTACCTTCCCAGCACAAGGCTCCAGTAGCGCAGCGCGCCATCGCGGCCGTCGCGCACATAGGCGAGGCCAAAGCGGGTGAAGCGTGGGTCGAGCATGTTGCGCCGGTGGCCGGGCGAATGCGCCCATATGTCGAACAGCTTCTGCAGGTCGAAACGGCCCTCGGCAATATTCTCTGCGGCGGCGCCGGCAATGCGATTGTCCTTGACGCGCGAGGCGAAATCCTTGCCCCAGCCAGTGGTGTGGCTCATGCGGCCACGCCGCGCCATGTAGCCGGCTTGCTGCAGGGCGGCTTGCTCGAGCTGTGAGTCGGCGACCAGCGGCGGAAGCCCGGTCGAGGCGCGGATGCTGGCCAGCGTGCCGGTGGCGGACGAGGAGACGCCGGCGCCTTCGCCGGTCGGCAGCGAAACGGTGCTGCAGGCGGCAAGCCCGGCCAGGGCGGCAAGGCCCACTGCCTTGAGCCATTTGCGCCTGTTCAAGTTCGCGATCTGGTCGTGTTCGATTCCCGAAGTGGTCATGCCTGCCTGAGATAGTCGCGATCATGGCTTTTGCCGGGCAGGGCGGTGGAAATCTGGAATCGGGACGGCAGTTGCCCGCTCATTTCACCAGGGTGATGAGGCGGCTTGCATACATCTCGCGATTTCCAAACACGGCTGTGCAGTCGGTCTTGATGGATGAGTTGCCGGTCATCAGTACGGTCAGGCCAACAAGCCTCAGGCAGTCGCCCTGACCGCTCATATCTGAGTTGCCGGCAAAGGAAATGGGCGCGTCAGGCGCATAGACGAACCCGCTGATCACGGAATTGGCGCCGCCATTCAGCGTCAAGGCCGAAGTGTTGCCATGGCTCTCGAAAATGGTAATGCCAGCGTATGGACCGCTGGTGGGAGGGGAAAGGTTCACCACTTCATTTGCATTTATGTAGATCTGCGCGTCCTCCATGAGGAATATGGTCACGCCTTGGCCGTTCAGGCTGCCGTTGCCGCCCGGCTTTATGGTGGTGCCGCGCAGGATGTAGACGCCTGGATTGAGCGTGATGTTTCCTGACAAGGTCTTGTCGCAATATGTGCCTGGCGACAGCGTGTAAGTTTTGCCGTTCGGCACGGGCAGGCACAATGTGTAGGTGGGTGGGACGACGTCTGCCAGTGGATCGAAAGATGCATATTGATGTTCGAGCGGCGCACCGCAGGTAAGATTGGCGTTGGGCGGCGAAAGCCCGGAAGTGCCACCGGCGGTCGAGACGCAGCCCGCCGACACCTGCGCCGAACCGCCTCTGCTGACAGCATCGGACGCATCCGAGTTTGCCGCGATCACGCAACTGCTCATAGAGACATCGGTCGAGCCCTGCAGGCTCACGGCGGCCGACGCATGTGAATCGAGCGCCAGCACACAGGCCTGCGCGCCGGGGTCCATCTTGACCGTGGCCGAGCGGTGGGCTGGCCAGGGGGCCGCGCCATTGATGAAGCTCGGACGGCTGATGCTGGACGAAACCGAGATGTAATAGGCACTCGGGTCGCCGCTGGCGCTTGCCGAAAAGGCGGAGACGCTGCCCGCATACTCCTGCTGGTCGGCGACGCTCATATTGGCCGTAAAGAATGCCAGCCCAAGCTCCTGCACATCACTCGCGGTCATGCTGGGTAGGTACTTTGTGCCGACGGCAAGCCCAGCCGCGTCCAGCGAATTCTGCAATTGCGCGGCGTCGTCGCTCGTGCCTGTCAGATCGATGGTACCGGCCACGACAAGCATTATCGGCAGCATTGCTATGGCGGTCGCCATTGCAAAGTTGCCGCGCTCCGAAGACCAGAAGCCCTTCAATGCGAACATCGCCCCTCGCCAAAACCTGTAAAGCCCAAGTCATACTCCAGGGGCCTCTACGCGCTATTTCAGTAATTACTAAAATTTGTAATGCTTAAATGCAGCAAGATGGCCGACCAAAACGAAAGCCTGCCAACGCACGGCCATATGAGAGGTGACAGCGAGAGATGAGCACGAGGAGCAGCTTCAACCTATTGACGCGGCGACAACCCCTGGCAAATCGGCTATGGTGCTACATCTACTAGTGGCAGCTGCGGGCGGCCATCCGGGCGGTGACCGTCCCCGACACACGGGAGGAAGGTTATGGCCGGCTTTCATGTCATGGCGGACGCACACGGGGCGCACGTACAGCCCACGGTGCGCAGCATCACCACGGCGGATCTCAGGGATGCGCTGCGCCTCGGCGCCGAGGATTTCTGGGCAAAACCATCGCACTACGTGTTCCTGTGCCTGATCTACCCCGTTGTCGGCCTGATCCTGACGCGATGGACGTCCGGCGCCAATGCCATCCAGCTCATCTATCCCCTGATGTCGGGTTTCGCGCTGGTCGGCCCGTTTGCCGCCATCGGTCTTTACGAGATCAGCCGCCGCCGCGAACTCGGCATGAACACCTCCTGGCGGCATGCCCTCGATGTGCGCCACTCGTCGGCGATTCCGTCGATCGCGGCGATCGGTATCATGCTGGTGGCGCTGTTCCTGCTGTGGCTCTACACCGCGCAGTCGATCTACACCGGTCTGTTCGGCGACCAGCCGCCGGCATCGATCGGCGACTTTGTCCGCGAGGTGCTGACGACCGGCAAGGGCTGGACCCTGATCCTCGCCGGCAATGCCGCCGGTTTTGTCTTCGCCGTTGTCGTGCTCGCCACCACTGTGGTTGCCTTCCCGCTGTTGCTCGACCGAGATGTCGGCGCTGTTTCGGCCATCGAGACCTCGGCGCGAGCGGTGATGGCAAACCCGCTGCAGATGGCGCGGTGGGGGTTGATGGTCGCCGTGCTGCTGGTGATCGGCTCGATCCCGCTGTTTGCCGGGCTCGCAGTGGTCATGCCGGTGCTCGGCCACGCCACCTGGCATCTCTACCGCAAGGTGGTCGAGCCGGAACGGGCGCAGCAGATCCGGCGGCCGATGTGACGACGCCAGAACGCCGAACAAAGAGCACCTGACAAAGCCTGATGTGCTTGGCTTGTGGGCGCCCCCTGTGGCCAGGTGACGGAGACTGACCCATGGCGTGGAAACTGTCGGGAGTGCTCAAGAAGATCGTCTGGCTGATGTGCTTTGGCATTGCTGGCAATGTCAATATTGCGCTGGCAAGCGCCGACCAGCCGGTGCAACTCGAAAGCGCGGCTGTCACGCCGACGCCGTTTCAGCAACGAATTGCGCGAGAAAGCGGCAAAGTCCTGAAAGATGTTCCCGGCACGCCACTGAACGGGTATCTGACGCGACCGCCGGGTGAGGGGCCGTTCCCGGCTATCGTCGTTCTCCACGGATGCACGGGTCTGTTTCCAAGTGTTAGGAAAGCCTGGTCCGAGCGGCTGTCTTCCTGGGGTTACGTCGTCCTCTTTGTCGACAGCTTCAGCACGAGGGGCATAAAGGAGACCTGTGACGGCCTCCACTCTGTCGATCGCGTCTATGACGCCTACGGCGCTTTGGAATTCCTGTCGAAATACAGTTTTGTCGACCCGCAGCGCATTGCGTTGATGGGGTTCTCCGCTGGCGGGATCGCAACGCTCGAGGCCGTGCAATCTGGTGGCGCGGAGCGGCTTATGGCGCACAAATTCAAGGCAGCGATCGCCTACTATCCGGATTGTTCGGCGACGAATGGCGACATGGCAGCCCCAACCTTGGTCCTCATCGGTGACCTTGACGATTGGACCCCCGCCAAGAAATGCCAGGAGATGATGGCGCAGCGCAGCGGCAAGGGAAGCGCCGTGCAGCTTGACGTCTTCAAGGGCGCTCGTCACGCATTTGCCGCCCCAGGATACAAGACCGGCACCGAGGCCTATGGTCACCGGATGGAGTATGATGCGGCTGCCGCCGATCAATCCATCCGCGATTCTCAGGCTTTTCTGAAGGAAGTCTTCGGCGGCTGACGGCGGCGATCGCCGCATTGCACTCTCAATCTCAGCGCTGTGCGTCGGTCGCCATCTTCAGCGCGAGTGCCATCAGCACGGTGCCCATCATCCAGCGCTGGATGACCAGCCATAGCGGCCGGCCGGCGAGGAAGGTGGCTATCGAGCCCGCTGTCACCGCGATGATGGCATTGACGCTGAGGCTGATCGATATCTGTGTCGCACCTAGCACCAGCAGCTGCGACAGGACATGGCCTTTGTCCAGGCTGATGAACTGCGGCAGCAGCGACAGATAGAGCACGGCCACCTTCGGATTGAGCAGGTTGGTCATCAGGCCCATGGCGAACAGCTTGCGCGGCCGGTCCCGCGGCAGCTCGCGCACCTGGAACGGCGAGCGTCCCCCCGGCTTCACCGCTTGCCAGGCCAGCCACAGGAGATAGAGCACGCCGGCAAAGCGCAGCGCGTCATAGGCATAGGGCACGGCAAGCAGCAGCGCGGTGATGCCGAATGCCGCCGCCAGCACATAGAAGACAAAGCCGAGCGCGACGCCGCCAAGTGAGATCAGCCCCGCCTTTGGCCCTTGCGACAGGGAACGAGAGATCAGGTAGATCATGTTGGGGCCCGGCGTCAGCACCATGCCGAGGCAGACCAGCGCGAAGGCGAGATGGTTGGCGGTTTCGGGCATCTATTCGTTCCCCTGCGCACCCCGGTGCGGAAGCGAGCGGCCAATATCTGCCCGCACCGGCAGGCGTCCGCAAGGGCATGGCGCCGCCAGCCGCTGCGCCAGATGGCTGCCAGTGCCTCCGGATCAGCTGACGACGCGCAGGTTCGACAATTCGTTGCCGATTTCCTTGAAATCGTTCGACAAGGTGGCGCCGGTGGCATTCCAGAACAGCTTGGCCGGCTTGCTCGGATCCGTCGGGTCCTTGCGGAAGCGCGAGTTCGATGAGCAAGATTTCAGCGCCGCGATCGCCGCCTGGTCGCTGGTTTTGGTCGTGGACAGGTCGAGCGCCACCGTCATCACCATGATGTTAGCTGCCTTGGCGTTGTTGCAAAGCGTCGCCATCTGCTCGTTGAGCGCGCTCGTGTAATTGCCGTTCGAATAGTCGAACTGGCCAATGGCGCTCGATGTGCCCAGAAACATGCGGCCGACCGAAGTGCCGTTGTAGCCGGGGTTGAGATAGCCGTAGGACGCGTAGGTCGACTTCGAATCGGCGGGATCGGAATAGCCGAGCGACGCAGGCGTGTAGTAGGTGTTGGCGCCGTCGGTCAGCACGATCACGACCTTGTCGTTGCCTCTTTCTGTTTCCGGGCGTCCTTGCGTGAACGGCTCGCCGCTTGAGACCACCCGCCAGCCCCAGGCCATGCCCTCGGGAACGCTGGTGCCGCCATTCGGCTGCATCAGGTCGATCGCGGCCTTGATCGAGGTGAGTCCGTCGGTGACGCTGACATCGGTCAGCGGTGTGATCGGGTTGGTGGTGCAGCTGTAGTTCGGGCCGTTTCCGGCCGGCAGCGCCGGCGCATCGATCGGCCGCGGCTGGAAATATTTGGCCATGTTGCGCAGCCGGGATTGGCCGGTGCTGCTCGTCGGGTCGTCATTCCACCAGCTGTTCACGGCGCCATAGGTCGTCGGCATGGCCTCATCGGGATCCTGGGTGAGCTTCCAATGATTGCCGGGTTCGTCCGGGGCGAACATCGGCACGAACATCGTCGCCGGATCGCCGACCCCTATGCCGGTGTTCGACGAGCCGCCGGACGGCGGCGCGTCGTTGACATTGTAGGGGTAGGGCCGGGCTTCGACGCAGCCTTGCCAACTGGCGAACGGGCCATAGGAATCGATGTAGTCATACTCGTCGTGGCTTCGTTTGCAGGTGTTGTTCGAGTTGTACTCGTCGCACACCACGCGTTTGCTGTTGGTGACGCGCTCGTGGTTGGTGACGACCTTCATGTCGCGGTAGAGCGAAAACCGGGTCAGCATCTGGCCTTCGTCGGCACCCCATCCGGAGCCGCGCTTGTACCAGATGCCGTTGGTCTGCTGGGCGTATTTGTTGGCCGTGTTCAGCGTCGACCAGTCGAAGTTCTCGTTCGATACCGGCGACAGGCCTTCGGTGTCCATCCACGATGCGTTGCCGTTGCTGGCACCGACATTGACCGAGGCAGCAAAGGGCACGAGGCCGAATTGCACCGGCCTGTCCACCTGCTTGATCATTGCCGCTTGCAGGGCCAGCGTGTCGACCAGCTGCTTGGCCGCAGTTTTGAGAAGATCGATGCGCCTTTGCCCCGAGCCGGTTCCTGTCGTGGTCATCGATCCGGAATTGTCGAGCGCTAGGGCAACTTCCAGCGTGTTCTTCAGACGCACTTCCGAGGAGACGTCGAAGCTGATTTTCTGGTTCGCGTCGGTTTGGGATTTGCCGATGAGCTGGCCGAAGGCAGGAAAGAAATAGGGCTGGTAGTCAAGACGCGCGCTCATCTTGAGCAAGCCGCCGCCGCTGGTGTTGCTCGGCAAGGTGACGTTGAGCGTCGCGTTGGCGGGATCGACGCTGTTGAGGTTGGCGTTGAAGAAGTCGAGCGCATAGGCTCTCAACTGGTCGTCGGTCGCACCTTCCGTCAGCCGTCGCGCCGTGGCGAAGTTGGCGGCATCGAGCGCATTCAACACCGTCTGCTTTTCACGGTTCATCTCGGTGTAGTCGACCGCCATCGCCAGGCCGCCCATCAGCGGGACCAGCGCAACGACCGTCATAAGAGCATAGTTGCCGCGTTTGTCGCGGCAGAACCGACGCCAGAGTTCATGCATGTCTTGCTGCGGCCCCCGCCGGCGGATTCTTGATCAGGCGCCAACTTTCCACAAAACGCTGAAGGACGGGTTTGGGAAACCGCTCGATTGCTTGGTCCGCGCTTCACCAACCGCTAACCAATCCGGCATCGGGGCGAAAGCTGGTGACAGGCCGGGGCGGTTCGGTTAATCGGAACCGGCTGCGGCGAACCGTCGGCCGCGGCGCTCGCAATGATCATGACTGAAGGAAACGGCATGGCGGATTCGCCTGAAATCATCGGCTCGCTCGAAGACGTGTCGAAGCCCTATTCGGCAATCCTGTGCGATGTCTGGGGCGTGGTGCACAATGGCGAGACGCACTTTCCTGTCGCGGCCTCGGCGCTGGCGAGGGCTCGCGAGGCGGAAATCCCCATCGTTCTGATCACGAATTCGCCGCGCAGAAGCGCCGATGTCGTGGCGCAGATGAACGCGATCGGCGTCCCGCCATCAGCCTACGACCGCGTCGTCACGTCAGGCGACGTGACCCGCGACCTGATCGCCGAGGGCCCCCGAAAGATCTTCCATATCGGCGCCGACCGCGATTTCACCCTCTATGACGGTCTCGACGTCGAACTTGTCGAGGAATTCGAGGCGTCCGGCGTCGTCTGCACCGGCCTGTTCGATGACGAGGTCGAGAAGCCCGAGGACTACACCGAGCTTCTGCGGCGGTTGCGCGCCAGGAACCTGCCCTTCATCTGTGCAAATCCCGATATCGTGGTCGAGCGCGGCGAACGCATCATCTGGTGTGCCGGTGCGCTGGCACGCGACTATGCCCAGCTCGGCGGCCGCACCTTGATCGCCGGAAAACCTTACGCGCCGATCTATAACGTCGCGATGAAGGAGGTTGCCGAGATTCTTGGCCGGCCGATCGAGCGTTCGCAGGTGCTGGCCATCGGCGACGGCATGATGACCGACGTGAAGGGCGCGGTCGACAATGGTTTCGACGTTCTCTATGTGTCCGGCGGCATCCATGCGCGCGACTATGGCGATGCATTACAACCCGATCCAGCAAGGCTGGCGACCTTCCTGGAAAAGCATGGGTATCGTCCGGTGGCTGTCATTCCCAGACTACGGTAGGTGACGATGGCGGCCTTCCAGCACATTTTGTCAACCGCGCCGCTGCCCGCCGATTTGCGTGGCGGCGTGGTGGCGATCGGCAATTTCGACGGTGTCCACCGCGGCCATCAGACGGTGCTCGAGCGAGCCCTGGCCGAGGCCGGGCGGCGCCAGGTGCCGGCCCTGGTGCTGACTTTCGAGCCGCATCCGCGCAAGGTCTTCAAGCCTGACATGCCGTTGTTCGTGCTGACGCCGCCGCCGATGAAGGCGAAGCTCCTGTCGTTGCTGGGTTTTGCCGCGCTTGTCGAGCAGCCGTTCACGCGCGACTTCGCCTCGCTGTCGGCGGAAGCATTCGTGACCGATGTGCTGGAAGGGAACCTTGGCATTACCCACGCCGTAACCGGGTTCGATTTCCATTTCGGCAAGGACCGTCAAGGCGGCCCGGCCTACCTGATGGCGGCCGGCGAGCGTCATGGCTTCGGCGTCACGCTCGTCGACGCCTTTCGTGACGAGGGCCACGAGGTGGTGTCGTCGAGCCGCATCCGCGGCTTGCTAAGCGAAGGCGCGGTGGCCGAGGCGGCCGGACTGCTCGGCTATCGCTTCACCGTCGAAAGCGAGGTTGTGGGCGGCCAGCGGCTCGGCCGCACGCTTGGCTTTCCAACCGCGAACATGAGGCTTTCCGAGGAAGCCGCGCTCAAGGAGGGCATCTACGCCGTCCGCTTTCGTCGCGCCGATGGCACGCTTCACGACGGTGTCGCCAGCTTCGGCCGCCGCCCGACCGTCGACGACAATGGCGCGCCGCTGCTGGAAACCTTCGTCTTTGATTTCTCAGGCGACCTCTACGGCGAGGTCTGCCAGGTTTCCTTCTTCGGTTTCCTGCGCCCGGAGGTGAAGTTCGAAGGGCTCGACGCGCTGGTCGCGCAGATGAAGCGCGATGAAGCCGAAGCGCGCACGCTGCTTGCCGGCGCCAGGCCGCTCTCCGAACTCGACGCGGCCATGGCCTTCTAGGCATGGTCCCGAAAAGTGGGAACCGGTTTTCAGACAAGATCATGCCCAGGCAAGAAGCATGATCCCGAAAAGTGGGAACCGGTTTTCGGGCAAGATCATGCCCAGGCAAAATTTACTTTTTCAGTGCCAGGCCGACGGCGATGAAGGTCCAGCCCTGGAAGATCAGGTCGATCGCCAGAAACAGCCCGAGCACCCACAGGCTGTTGACGGGCCAGCCCATGGCGATGATCAGGCCGGCAAGCGCGCTGATGATGCCGGCCGCGACGATCCAGCCCCAGCCGGGTTCCGGCCTGTGGCTGTAGCCGACCCAGGCCCGGAGCACCCCGGAAGCGATCAGCGCGATCGCCAGCAGGAACGTCAATACCGCTGAAGCGAGCAGCGGATTGTCGAAGGCGAAAAATCCGGCGATGGCATAGAGCAGTCCGCTGAGCAGCCAGTAGAAGAAGCGGCTCCAGGTCTTGACGCCGAAGGCATGCACGATCTCGATGACGCCGGCCATCAGCATCAGCCAACCCACGACATAGACCGAAGCCACGGTGGCGATGAACAGATTGCCAAAGGCAATGCCGCCGAAGATGAGCAGCAGCACGCCAAGCGCGACGAACCACCCCCATTTTGTCCGTGTCTGTTCCATCGCGGTTCTCAAGGCGTCGCCATGCAGGGTCATTGTCGCGGTCTCCATCTGGGGCTGCGGGATACTGCCAGGCGGAGGTTAATCCCAGCGCTTGCCAACGTCCAGTCGATGGCCAATAGCTGCAGCGCCGCAATCCGTGATCGGACGTCTCGGATTTAAATCAAATTTTACCAAACGGCCTTCAAAGCTGTCATCGGTAAACAGTGCGCGTTGTGTTAGTGGAGTGGCCATGAGTCCGGTCGGAAGAATCTCTGTGGTGTTGGCCGCTGCGCTGCTGGGTGGCGCGGGCGCCGCCAATGCGGGCGAGGGCAGCTGGCTGTCTGGCGACTGGTATCTGACCGTTGGCGCAACCGGCATGATCGCGCCGAACTTCGAGGGCGGCAAGAAATACCTGCTCAGCGCCTCACCGATCATCTCGCTGGGCAAGGCCGGACCGGCGGCCCGCTTCACGTCGCGCAACGACAACATCTCGCTGGCCTTGATCGACGATGGCGGCGTTCGCGCCGGCCTGACCGGCAAGTTCCTGTTTTCCCGTGATGACGACAATGCCGATGAACTGAAGGGCCTCGATCCGGTGCGCTGGGGCGGCGAGGTCGGCGGCTTCTTCGAATTCTATCCGACCGACTGGCTGCGCGCACGCGCCGAGCTGCGCCACGGCATCCGCGCCCATAACGGCTTTGTCGCCGATATCGCCGCCGACGCTTTTTATGATGTCACCCCAACTGTCCGGATTTCTGGGGGACCGCGTGTGTCCTTTGCCTCGGAAAAATATTTCGATGCCTATTATGGCGTCGACGCACAGGAGGCCGTGGCCTCCGGGCTCAGCGAATATCATCCCGGCGGTGGCCTGAAGTCGACCGGCCTCGGTGGCGCGATAACCTGGAAGGTGACGGAGCCGATGACCGCCAGCCTGTTCGGCGAATATTCGCGCCTGATGGGACCGGCGGCCGATTCCAGCCTGGTCAGGGAACGCGGCGACCGCAATCAGTTCATGATCGGCGTGTCGACCAGCTACCGCTTGGACTTTACGATGTAACGGAATCGAGCGAGAGACACTTTATTCCTGCGCCTATCTCCGCTAAAAGCCCACCGATGACGAGCTTTTCGCGCCTTCACGCGCTGACCATACGAATTACCGGCCCGGTGTTCCGGGCGGCCTGAGGGGTCGCCGGAGCCGCCGGGAATTTTGCGCGCGGCCTCTCGCGCTTTTTCCAGATCATCAACGCATATCGCCCAAAAGTGGCTTCGGTTTTGGGAAAACGATATGCGCCAAAGCAACGACCTCACGCCCGAGCCCTTTGCGGCCGGGTAATGTAGATGGCAGACCAATGACCGACAAAACGTCCAATAATTCAACAATCGACTATTCCAAGACGCTCTATTTGCCGCAGACGGATTTCCCGATGCGCGCCGGCTTGCCCGAAAAGGAGCCGCTGCTGGTCCAGCGCTGGCAGGACATGGACCTCTACCGCAAGCTGCGTGAGAGCGCGGCCGGCCGGACCAAATACGTGCTGCATGACGGTCCGCCCTACGCCAACGGCAACATCCATATCGGTCACGCGCTGAACAAGATCCTCAAGGACGTCATCACCCGCTCGTTCCAGATGCGTGGCTATGACTCGAACTACGTGCCGGGCTGGGACTGCCATGGCCTGCCGATCGAATGGAAGATCGAGGAGCAGTATCGCGCCAAGGGCAAGAACAAGGACGAGGTTCCGGTCAACGAGTTCCGCCGGGAGTGCCGCGAGTTCGCCGCGCACTGGATCACGGTGCAGGGCGGCGAGTTCCAGCGGCTCGGCGTTATCGGCGACTTCAAGAACCCCTATACGACGATGGCCTTCCATGCCGAGTCACGCATCGCCGGCGAGCTGCTGAAGTTCGCCATGTCGGGCCAACTCTATCGCGGCTCCAAGCCGGTGATGTGGAGTGTGGTCGAACGCACGGCACTTGCCGAGGCCGAGGTCGAGTACCAGGATTACGAGTCCGACACGATCTGGGTGAAGTTCCCAGTCGTCAGCCTGGTCCAGCCGGTCGATGACGGCGTGACCAAACTGACGGAAGGGGCGCTGGATCTGTTGCAGGCCCACGTCGTCATCTGGACGACGACGCCATGGACGATCCCGGGCAACCGCGCCGTTAACTACTCGCCTCGCATCAGCTATGGCCTCTACGAGGTAACAGCGGCCGAGAATGCGTTCGGTCCGCAACCGGGCGAAAAGCTGATCTTCGCCGACGCGCTGGCCGACGAGTCCGCTGCCAAGGCCAAGGTCACCTTGAATCGGCTTCGCAGTGTTTCGCCGCAAGAGTTTGGAAGGCTTACGCTTTCCCATCCGTTCAAGGGTTTTGGCGGCGGCTATGAGTTTCCCGTGCCGATGCTCGCCGGCGACCATGTCACCGACGATGCCGGCACCGGCTTCGTCCACACCGCGCCCGGCCATGGCCGCGAGGACTTTGACGCCTGGATGGATGCCGCGGCGGATTTGCGCGCGCGCGGCATCGACAGCGCCATTCCGTTCACCGTCGACGATGGCGGCTTCTTCACCAAGGACGCGCCGGGTTTTGGCCCGGACCGCGAGGGCGGAGCCGCGCGCGTCATCGACGACAATGGCAAGAAGGGCAACGCCAACCAGGCAGTCATCGATGAGCTGATCAAGCGCAACGCGCTGTTCGCACGCGGCCGGTTGAAGCACTCCTATCCGCATTCCTGGCGGTCCAAGAAACCGATCATCTTCCGCAACACGCCGCAGTGGTTTGTCTATATGGACAAGGATCTCGGCGATGGCTCGACGTTGCGCAGCCGCGCGCTGAAGGCGATCGACGACACCCGTTTCGTGCCCGCCGCCGGCCAGAACCGCATCCGCGCCATGATCGAGGAGCGCCCTGACTGGGTGCTGTCGCGCCAGCGCGCCTGGGGCGTACCGATCGCCGTCTTCGCCGATGCCGACGGCAATGTGCTGAAGGACGAGGCGGTCAACCAGCGCATCATGGACGCCTTCGAGCAGGAAGGTGCCGACGCCTGGTTCGCCGCCGACGCCAAGGAGCGTTTCCTTGGCAATCACGATGCATCCAAGTGGAAGCAGGTGATGGACATCCTCGACGTCTGGTTCGATTCGGGCTCGACGCACGCTTTCACGCTGGAGGATCGCCCGGATTTGAAATGGCCGGCCGATGTCTATCTCGAAGGGTCCGACCAGCATCGCGGCTGGTTCCACTCGTCGCTGCTGGAAAGCTGCGGCACCAGGGGCAGGGCACCTTACGACACCGTCGTCACCCACGGCTTCACCATGGATGAAGACGGCCGCAAGATGTCGAAGTCGCTCGGCAACACCGTCGTGCCACAGGACGTCATCAAGCAGTCGGGCGCCGACATCCTTCGCCTGTGGGTGGTGACGACCGACTATTGGGAAGACCAGCGTCTCGGCAAGAATGTGCTGCAGACCAACATCGACGCCTATCGCAAGCTGCGCAACACCATCCGCTGGATGCTGGGCACGCTTGCTCATGACGATGGCGAGGAGGTGCCGCTCGACAAGATGCCGGAGCTGGAACGGCTGATGCTGCATCGGCTGGCCGAGCTGGATGAGGTGGTGCGATCGGGCTACGACGCCTTCGAATTCAAGCGCATCACGCGCATGCTGCTTGATTTCATGGTGGTGGAACTGTCGGCCTTCTATTTCGACATCCGCAAGGACGCGCTGTACTGCGACGCGCCGTCGAGCGTTAAGCGCAAGGCCTCGGTGCAAGTGGTGCGTCATCTCTTCGATTGTCTGGTCAAATGGCTGGCGCCGATGCTGCCTTTCACCATGGAAGAAGCTTGGCTCGACCGTCATGCGGACGCCGTCTCGGTGCATCTCGACCAGTTTCCTCAAATCCCGGCGGACTGGAAGAACGAGGCGCTGGCGGAAAAGTGGCGCAAGGTGCGGCAGGTGCGACGCGTCGTCACCGGCGCGCTGGAGATCGCGCGCGCACAAAAGGTGATCGGTTCGTCGCTGGAAGCGGTGCCGGTCGTCACCATCGACGATGCAGCGCTCGAAGCGGCGATATCCGATGTCGACATGGCCGAGATGGCGATCACCAGCGATCTGGTCATCGCGCATGGCGACGTGCCGGCTGGCGCCTTCACGCTCGACGACGTCAGGGGTGTCGCCGTCGTGGTCGAGAAGGCCGAGGACCGCGGCCTGGTGAAGTGCGCGCGTTCCTGGCGCTATACCGCCGATGTCGGGCAGGACGTTGCGTTTCCCGACGTTTCGGCTAGGGATGCGGCGGTGCTGCACGAGTTGAAAGCGCTTGGCCGGCTTTGACAGGCCGGCCGGTCAGAATGACTCTATCGGTGCACAAATGCCACGCCGAGCGCGCGAAAACCGCCCGCGCGTTGCCCTTAACGAGTGGTTGAGGTAAACACGCGAAACTCCGGAAGACAAATTGTCGCCGGATTTCCGTCGCAAGTGCTTGGACGATGGGGAACCGGACACAGGGCCGGTGGCAATCGAGAGGCTGTCTAGAGTGGGACTTTTTGGCATGACCGAGAGATATAACGCGCGCCTGGCGCTGCTCGCGCCGCTTGTCGCATCGGGCCTCGCTCTGTCCGGCTGCATGAGCTCTCCGACCTATGGCACCGACAAGACCGCCGGCGAACAGCTGGCCGGCGATATTTCCGGCGCCTTTTCGTTCGCGCCGAAACAAAAGGAACGGATCGACTACAAGCCGCGTCCGACTCTGGTCAAGCCGGCGCCAGGCCAGAAGGAAGCGCTGCCGGCGCCGCAGGACAGCATCGAGACGGCGAGCGCCGAATGGCCCGAATCGCCGGAGCAGCGCCGCGCCCGCCTGCGCGCCGACGCGACCGCCCATCAGAACGATCCCGCTTATCAGTCGGAGATCGTCGACGATGTGCAGACCGATCCAGCATCGATCAAGAAGGCAATGGCGGATTCAGGCTCGAGCCACCCGCCGGCGTGGAGCCCTGCGGATTCGGACAAGGGTCGTGCCGCCGAGATCCAGCGCCGCCTTGCCGAAAGCAAGCAGGGCGATCCGAACACCCGTAAATATTTGAGCGAGCCGCCGGTGCAATATCGCGTCGCCTCCGACGCCGCGCCGCAGAACGATCTCGGCGAAGACGAGTACAAGAAGGAACGCCGCCTGAAGAAAGAGGCGGAAGGCAAGAAGGGCAGCGGCTGGTTCGACTGGCTGCCGTCGCTGTAAAGACGGGCCACGCTTCGCTGCCGTTGCGTTGCCGGGCGCTGTGCCCGGGTCAGTCGCGCCGCTCCCGGAAAAATCCTTTGAGCAGCAGGGCCGCTTCGGTCTCGCCCATGCCCGAATAGATGTCGGGCGCGTGGTGGCAGGTCGTCGAGGCGAAGAAGCGCGCGCCATTGATCACCGCGCCGCCCTTGTCGTCAGCGGCGCCGAAATAGAGCCGGCGCAGCCGGGCGAAGGAAATGGCGCCGGCGCACATGGCGCAAGGCTCCAGCGTCACATAGAGATCATGGCCGGTGAGCCGCTCGCTCGAGAGCTTGCGGCAGGCCTCGCGGATGACCAGCATCTCGGCGTGCGCCGTTGGGTCGGCAAGCTCGCGGGTGCGGTTGCCGGCGCTGGCAATGACTATGCCGCCGCTGGCGATCACGGCGCCGACCGGCACTTCGCCGCGCAAGCCGGCGGCTTCAGCCTCTTTCAGCGCCAGCGCCATGAAATCCGGCCGCTTCACGCGATCTCCATTCCGATTATCTCCTCGCCACTCGCTGGAGCAAGTCCGTTTCCGAATGAACCGCTCTTGCTCCAGGCTTTTGATTTTCGTTTGTCTTTTCGGGAAAACCGGTCTCCACTTTTCCCTGACAAACTCTGGTGATCCTGTTATTGAGCGCATAACCTCGAAAATCGGACTCGGTTTTCGGAAATGATCATGCGCCAAATCAAAAGTGCTACAGCGTTCGTTGCGCGCCCAAAAGGATGCGCCACGCTGTAGCAGCGCAAACGGACAAAGGCCACATGGACGACAACAACAAGAAATTCCGACCCAAAAAGGGTCCGGTCAGGAGCGGCTCGAAAGCTGCCGGACCGCGCAGCCGTGATGGCGCCGCCGACAAAGGCGGCAAGCCGTCCTTTGGCACCAAGAAACCTTACGCCCCACGCGGAGATCGGCCGATGGCTGCTGAGGGCGAGCGGCCGAAGCGCGACTTCAAAGGTGGTGACAAGCCATTCGGCAAGGGTCCGCGTCCCGAAGGCAAGCCCTTCGAGAAGCGCGAGGGACCACGCAAGCCCTACGCACCGCGCGGCGACCGCCCGATGGCCGCCGAAGGCGAGCGCAAGCCTTATGAAAAGCGCGAAGGACCGCGCAAGCCCTACGCGCCGCGCGGCGACCGCCCGATGGCGGCCGAAGGCGAGCGCAAGCCGTATGAAAAGCGCGAAGGACCGCGCAAGCCTTACGCGCCGCGCGGCGACCGCCCGATGGCGGCCGAAGGCGAGCGCAAGCCGTATGAAAAGCGCGAAGGACCTCGCAAGCCTTATGCACCACGCGGCGATCGTCCTGCTGCGGCGGCGGAGGGCGGCGAAAGGCGCTTCGATCGTCCCAAACGCGATTTTAGCGATCGTGCGCCGCGCGACGCCGGCGATCGTCCGAAGCGCGACTTCGCTGACCGCCCCAAGCGTGACTTCGGTGGCGACCGTCCCAAGCGCGACTTCAGTGATCGGCCGCAAGGGGCATCGGGTGCTGGCTTCAAACCGCGTCCGCGTTCGGCGGAAGTGACGGAAGAGGCAGGCGAGCGCATCGCCAAGCGGCTGGCGCGCGCCGGCCTTGCTTCGCGCCGCGATGCCGAGGAACTGATCGCCGCCGGCCGCGTCAAGGTCAATGGCCGGGCGCTGACCTCGCCGGCCTTCAACGTCATGCCCGACGACATCATCCACCTGGACGGCATGGAAATCCCGCCGATCGAGCGCACGCGCTTGTTTCTGTTCCACAAGCCTGCCGGTGTCGTCACCACCAACCGCGATCCCGAGGGCCGCAAGACCGTCTTCGACGTGCTGCCGGCCGAATTGCCGCGGCTGATGACCATCGGCCGCCTCGACATCAACACCGAAGGCCTGCTGCTGCTCACCAATGATGGCGGCCTGTCGCGCGTGCTCGAACTGCCGGCCACCGGCTGGCTGCGCCGCTACCGCGTGCGCGTCCACGGCAAAGTCGAGGAAAGCGCGCTCGCCGGCCTGCGTGAAGGCATTGCCGTCGATGGCGTCTTTTACGGCGCTATCGAAGCGACGCTCGACCGCGAGCAAGGCACCAACGCCTGGCTGACGATCGGCCTGCGCGAGGGCAAGAACCGCGAAGTCAGGAACATCCTCGGTTCGCTTGGCCTGGATGTGACGCGCCTGATCCGCATTTCCTACGGACCGTTCCAGCTCGATGACCTCGCCGAGGGCCATGTGCTGGAGATCAAGGGCCGGGTGCTGCGCGACCAGCTTGGCGAGCGTCTGGTCGAGGAATCCGGCGCCAATTTCGATGCCGAGATTTCAAAGCCGTTTTCCAACAAGCCGGTGCGGCGCACCGAGATCCGCGAGCCGGAGCCGGAGCGGCCGAAGTTCACCAGAGATGGCGAGCGCCGGCCGATCGGCGAGGGCGGGCTGATCAAGAACCGCAAGCGCCGCGAAGGCAGCCGCGACGAGGCACTGGGCAAGCTGTCGACAAGTCCCGACAGAAGCGCCGGGCCGGAAAAGGGCTATGGCGAGCGCGGTCCGCGACCCGAACGCAGCTTTGGCGACAAGCCCCGTGGCGGCTTTGGTGACAAGCCGCGCGGTGGTTTTGGCGGCAAGCCGGGCGGTGGCAAGAAATCCGAGCGCGAGCAGCGGCCGATCGAGCCGCCCGGCCAGCGCAAGGCCAATGTCTGGATGGCACCGGGCGCGCGGCCCATTGGCAAGGGCAGGGCTGAGGCCGACGCCGCCAAGGCGGCCGACGCCAAGGCGCGCAAGGCATCGTTCAAGCCGTCCTATGGCAAACCGGGCGGCGCCAAGCCGTTCGGCAAGCCGCGTGGCGAGCGTCCGGGCGGCGCCGGTGGCGGCGAACGGCCGCGCAGCGGCCCCAAGGGTCCCAGGACGAAATGAGGCCCGGATTGGAATGAGGCCCAGCGCAAGATGAGAATCGTCGGCGGTGAGTTTCGCGGGCGTCCCCTGGCGACGCCCCGCAGCAGCGCTATCCGCCCGACGACCGATCGCACCCGCGAGGCCGTCTTCAACGTGTTGGCGCATCGTTTTGCGGAGCAATTGGGCGGGGCGCGCGTGCTCGACCTGTTCGCCGGCACCGGCGCTCTCGGCCTCGAAGCGCTGTCGCGCGGTGCCTCCTACGGCGTCTTCATCGAGGAATCGGCGGAAGGCCGTGGCCTGATCCGCGACAATGTCGAGGCCTTCGGCCTGACGGGCCGCACCAAGATCTTTCGCCGCGATGCCACCGGCCTTGGCGAAGCTGGCACGCTCGCTCCATTCGGCCTCGTCTTCGCCGATCCACCCTACGGCAAGGGCCTCGGCGAGCGCGCCTTGCAGTCGGCCAGGGCCGGCGGCTGGCTTCGTCCCGGCGCACTATGCGTGGTCGAGGAGGCGGCTGTGGCGCCCTTCGAGCCGGGTCCCGGCTTTTCCGTGCTGGATGAGCGCAACTACGGCGAGACGGTGATCCGGTTTATCGAGGTTGCGTGATGCGCCTTGCATCGATGCCGGCCTCTTTGCCGCCGCCTTTGCCGGCAACATGACCAACAATTCACTATGCTGTCGCCAGCGCCTTGCCTATCGTCCTGCCTGGAAATCGGAGCCATTAATGACATCTAGGATTGAATGGCTGCGCGCAACACTGCTGGCGACATCGCTGGCTATCACCATGACCGGCCCGGTCCTGGCCGACAGCACAGTGTTGGCCAAAGCGACGCCGGACGCATTCAAGGTGACGGATTTCCTGCTCGACAACGGCATGGAGGTCGTCGTCATCCCCGATCACCGCGCGCCGATCGTCACCCACATGGTATGGTACAAGATCGGCAGCGCCGACGAGCCGCCCGGAAAATCCGGCATCGCCCATTTCTTCGAGCATCTGATGTTCAAGGCGACGACCCATCATGTGGCCGGCGAGTTCGACCGCGCCATCTCCGACATTGGCGGCTCCAACAACGCCTTCACCTCCTACGACTACACTGCCTTCCACGAGACGGTGGCGCCGTCGGCGCTCGAGCTGATGATGAGTTTCGAGGCCGACCGCATGCGCAACCTCATCCTCACCGACGACGTCATCAAGACCGAGCGCGACGTCATCCTCGAGGAGCGCCGCTCGCGCATCGACAACAATCCCGAGGCGGTGCTGGACGAGGAAGTCGACGCCACGCTGTGGCAGAACCAGCCCTACCGCATCCCGGTCATCGGCTGGATGCAGGAAATGGAGCAGCTGAACCGCACCGACGCCACCGCCTTCTATGACAAATATTACCGGCCCAACAACGCCGTGCTGATCGTGGCGGGCGATGTCGAACCGGACACTGTGCGGGCACTGGCCGAGAAAACCTACGGCAAGGTGGCGCGCGGACCCGATCTGCCGCCGCGCATCCGTCCGGTTGAACCCGAGCAGAACACCAAGCGCACGGTCACGCTCTCCGACGCCCGCGTCAGCGTGCCGAGTTTTTCCACGCAGTGGGTGGTGCCGTCCTATCATTCCGGCAAGCCGGGCGAGGCGGAAGCGCTCGATCTGCTGGCCGAGATCCTCGGCGGCGGCAACCGCAGCCGGCTCTACCAGGCACTCGTCGTCCAGCAAGGCATCGCGTCCAACGCAGGCGCCTATTTCCAGGGCACGATGCTGGACGACACCAATTTCACCGTCTATGGCGCCCCGCGCGGCGACGCCAAACTCGCCGATGTCGAAGCGGCGGTCGATGCCGAGGTGGCGCGCATCGCCAGGGACGGCGTCACGTCGTCGGAGCTGGAAAAGGCCAAAGACCGCTATGTGCGCTCGATGATCTTTGCCCGCGACAAGCAGGAGTCCATGGCCAACATCTACGGCTCGACACTGGCCACCGGCGGTAACGTGCAAGACGTCCAGCAATGGCCGGAGCGCATCCGCAAGGTCACAGCAGACGAGGTCAAGGCCGTCGCCGCGCGTTATCTGGTGCTCGACCGGTCGACGACCGGCTATTTGCTGCCGCAAGTCAAGGCGGAGAACTGATTTGATGACGAACCAGCACCGCCACGCTTTCCCTTCTCCCCTTGTGGGGTCCGAAGGACGGGGCGAGACCCGTGGCTCGCCCCAGGGCGGTGTGCGAGCGCAGCTCGGTCGGATGAGGGGTGCTCCCGCTTGGCACCGTCCGTACTCCGTCCAACGCCCCTCAACCGTCTCGGCGCTACGCGCCGATCCACCTTCTCCCGCAAGGGGAGAAGGAAAAGCCCGGCGCGCTGCCGCAGCGCTTGCAACCCTTTTCCTCTCCATCCTCTTCCTGATCCTGCCGGCACTCACCGCTCGCGCCATGGACATCCAGTCCGTCACCTCGCCAAAGGGCATCACCGCCTGGCTGGTCGAGGATTATTCGGTGCCGGTCGTCGCCATCCGCTTCGTCTTCGGCGGCGGCTCGACGCAGGATCCGGTTGGCAAAGAGGGCCTGGCCAATCTGATGACCGGCCTGTTCGACGAAGGCGCCGGCACGCTCGACTCAGAAGCCTTCCAGATCAAGCTCGACGACGCCGGCGCCGAGATGAGCTTCGACGAAAGCCGCGACGGCATCTACGGCTCGATGCGCATGCTGGCCGAGCAGCGCGACGAGGCGTTCGACCTGTTGCGGCTGGCGGTCAACCAGCCGCGCTTCGACCAGCTGCCGATCGACCGTATCCGCGCCCAGATCCTGTCCGGCATCATCGCCGGCGAGAACGATCCCGATACGGTCGCGCAGGACAAATGGGCGCGCGCACTCTATGGCGATCATCCCTATTCCCGCTCCGACCAAGGCACCAGGCAGAGCATCGCCACCATCACGCCGGATGATTTGAAAGCCTTGCACAAGGCGGTGTTCGCGCGCGGCGGCCTGCATGTCGCCGTGGTCGGCGCCATCGACCCCGAGACGCTGAAGAAGAAGCTCGACATGGTGTTCGGCGACCTGCCGCAGAACCAGGCGCTGAGGCCGGTGGCCGATATCGACCCGAAGCTGGCGCAGCATGTCGAGGTCGACTACGACCTGCCACAGACCTCGCTGCAGCTCGCCTATCCCGGCGTGAAGCGCAAGGCGCCGGATTTCTTTGCCGCCGTGCTGATGAACGAGATCCTCGGCGGTGGCACCTTCACCTCGCGCCTGTTCCAGGAGGTGCGCGAAAAGCGCGGGCTGGCCTACAGCGTCAACTCCTCGCTGATCAACCAGGATCACGCCGACGCACTGGTCGTCAGCACCGGGACCCGGTCGGACCGGGCGGCCGAGACGCTGGGCATCGTCCGCGACGTGGTCAAGCAACTGGCCGAGGAAGGCCCGACCGAGGCTGAGCTGGCGGCGACCAAGAAATACATGATCGGCGCTTACGCCATCAACAATCTGGACTCTTCGAGTTCCATTGCCTCGACGCTGGTCGAACTGCAGCTCGACGATCTCGGGATCGACTACATGCAGCGCCGCGCTGGCTATATCAACGCGGTGACGCTTGATCAGGTCAAGGCGGCGGCGAAAAAGCTGCTGTCGGCCGAACCGACCATCATGGTCATCGGACCGAAACTGGCAGGGGCCGACAAGGGATGAGCCCAATGACGAGCCCGACCTTCGGCATCGCCTTCGGCGGCGGCGGCGCGCGCGGGCTGGCGCATATCCACGTCATCGAGGCGCTGGACGAACTGGGCATCAGGCCGGTGGCCATTGCCGGCTCGTCGATCGGCGCTATCATGGGCGCCGGCATGGCCGCCGGCATGACCGGCAAGGACATCCACGACTACGCCCGCTTGATCCTCGGCCGCCGCGCCGAAGTGGCGAGCCGCATGTGGCGGGCGCGGCCGGGCACCATCGCCGAAGCCATGCAGAATGGCATCCGCGTCAGCCAGTTCAACGTCGAGCGCATCCTGAAGGCCTTTTTGCCCGAGGCTATCCCCGAGACCTTCGCCGAGCTCAAGATCCCGCTCAAGGTGACCGCGACCGACTATTTCGGCCACAAGCTCGCCGTGTTCGACGATGGCGACCTGCACTCGGCACTGGCCGCCTCGGCGGCCATACCCGCCGTGTTCCGCCCGGTGACGCGCGACGGAAGGCTGCTGATCGACGGCGGCATCTACAACCCCGTGCCGTTCGACCTGATCGAGAACGATGCCGACATCATCATCGGCGTCGACGTGGTCGGCGCGCCGGAAGAAGCCGACCGCAAGCACCCGACCTCCGTCGACCTGATGTTCGGCGCCACGCAATTGATGATGCAGTCGATCATCGCCAACAAGCTGAAGCAGTGCAGCCCCGACATCCTGGTCCGCCCGGCAGTATCAAAATACCGCGTGCTCGATTTCCTGAAGATCGACGCTTTGATGAACGAGACGGCGGATATCAAGGACGAGTTGAAGCGGCAGGTGGAGAAGGCGGTGGAGGCTAGAAATGGCGCTGCCGTCAAGGGGAAGCGGCGGAAGAAGGCCGGGTGAGGGGCGGCGCGACGTCGGCAATTGGTCGTCTAATGCAGGTTGCGCAAAAGTGGCTCCGTCTTGGGACAACAACATGCATGAACACAAAGACTTAAAGCACGTCGCTTGAAACCGGTCCCACGCGACGCTCTTTGTGGTCGAGCGCTGTTGTCATCCACGAAGCCAACTACGACTTCGCCACCGGCACATATTCCAGCGCCACCACGCCGTTGCTGAACGGCGTCGCCGAAATCAGCTCGAGCGCCACTGGCTCGCCGACGGGGAACAGCGGCTTGCCTTGGCCGACGGCGCCGGGGTAGCTGAGCAGCCTGATGCGATCGACCAGGCCGTGGCGCAGCAATTCCTGCGCGACGCTGAGGCTGCCATGCACATAGATGTTGCCGCCGCGGCCTTGCTTCAGCGCCCTTACCGCTTCCGGCAGGGCTCCCTTCAGCAATTCGGCCGGCTTCCAGTCGAGCGCCTTCAGGCTGGTCGATGCGACATATTTCGGCAGCGCATTGAACCGGTCGGCAAAATCTCCCGTTTCCTTGGGCCACGAGCCGGCAAAAATCTCATAGGTCGTGCGCCCCAAAAGCATGGCGCCGCTGTCGGCAAGCTCATCCTCCTTGAACCTGTTCATCTCGTCGTTCCAGGTCACGCCGGGCAGCTTCTCGACTTCGGCAATGCCATCGACGCTGATGAATTCGGTGACGATAAGTTTTCGCATGGCGCGCTCCTTCTTCCGTCAGAGGACGAACCGCACGGGCCTTCTGCGACACGCCCCGTGAAAATAGTGTAGCGCTTTATTAGAGGGTTAGCGCGAGCTTACGAAAGACCGATACCATGGGAAAGGTGCGACCGGCCTGGACAAAACCCCCAGATCGCGGATTGATCGGTCTGTCCGATGCTCTGGAAATCCTGATCTCTCGACAGGTCAATGACGCGATAACGTGCAGGAAACAAGACTCGCCGCGCGCTTCCGCCTCGCCGACAAACTCGAACGCCCGCGTCCTCATTTCTTGCAATGGCACTGCGGGCACTGTTTCAAGCAGTGATGCGGAATCCACGCTTCGCCAGCGCGCCGAACGCCGGTGCCTGACGATAGCTCAAAGGGGGCTTATGAGCGAAGGCGCTCGTCTCAGTCCTTCGCCCGCTCCACATACGCCCCATCGGCCGTCATCACCACCACGCGGGTGCCGGGGGCTATGTGCGGTGGCACCAGCGTGCGCACGCCGTTGGAAAGCACGGCCGGCTTGTAGGACGACGAGGCCGTCTGTCCCTTGGTCGTCGGCTCGGTGTCCACCACTTCGAAGGTAGCGCGCTGCGGCAGCACCAGTGAAATGGCAATGCCATTGAACTGTGATACCTGCACGGCCATGCCTTCCAGGAGGTACGGCGCCATGTCGCCAACCACGGCTTCCGACACCGCCACCTGGTCGTAGCTTTCCGGGTTCATGAAATGGAAACCTTCGCCGTCGCGATAGAGGAAGGTGTGCTCGCGCTCCTCCACATAGGCGCGCTCCACCTGCTCGGTAGTGCGGTAGCGCTCCGAAACCTTCACCCCGTCGCCGATGCGGCGCATGTCGAGCTGCGTCACTGGCGTGCCCTTGCCTGGGTGGATGTTTTCGGCAAAGAGGATCACATAAAGCTTGCCGTCCTTGTCGACGACATTGCCTTTGCGGAGCGAACTGGCGATGACTTTCACCACGGTTTTAAATCCTGCAAGAGTTGACTGGCGTTTGCCGGCTGGTGCGGCGCTGGATGGGGGCCTAGCGCATCTTGGCCGCAACCGCCAGCCCCCAGCGCTAACTGACTTCGCCGCAACCCGGCCATGACCGCGGCTTCGCCCTGGTGGACGCCGCATGTCCACGCCGACCGCCGCCCGCGGCTGATGCTGCGCAACGCCATTGCCGCCGGCCTGCGCGATTGGTTCGCCCGCCACGACTTCATCGAAGTGGAGACGGCGGCCCTGCAGGTCTCGCCCGGCAACGAGGCGCATCTGGCGGCTTTCGCCACGCAAGCGATCGGACCTGACGGCACACGGTCGCCGCTTTATCTCCACACCTCGCCGGAATTCGCCTGCAAGAAGCTGCTCGCCGCTGGCGAAGTCAGGATTTTCAGCTTTGGTCCGGTCTACCGCAACCGCGAGCGCGGCCCCTTGCACCATCCCGAATTCACCATGCTCGAATGGTACCGGGTGGGCGAGCCCTATGAGAGCCTGATGCAGGACTGCGCGGCCCTGCTGGCGCTGGTCGCGACAAGGGCAGGGGCAGCGCACTTTTCCTTCCGGGGCCGCGACTGCGACCCGCTCAGCGAGCCGGAACGGCTGACGGTGGCGGATGCCTTCACCCGCCATGCCGGCATCGATCTGCTGGCCACGGTCGCCGCCGACGGCGCCACCGACCGCGACGCGCTGCACGCCGCCCTGGTCCGGGCCGGCCTGCGCACCGCGCCGGACGACAGCTGGGCCGATCTGTTCAGCCGGGTGATGGTGGAAAAGGTCGAGCCGTTGCTCGGGCAGGGGCGCGCGACCATCCTGTGCGAATATCCGGTGGCCGAGGCGGCATTGGCGCGGCCGAGCCCCAGGGATGCGCGCGTCGCCGAGCGTTTCGAGCTCTATTGCTGTGGCGTCGAGCTCGCCAACGGCTTTGGCGAGCTGACCGATGCCGATGAGCAGCGCCGGCGTTTCATCATCGAGATGGACGAGAAACAGCGCGTCTACGGCGAGCGCTATCCGCTGGACGAGGATTTTCTCGCCGCCCTTGCCATCATGCCGCCGGCCAGCGGCATCGCGCTCGGCTTCGACCGGCTGGTGATGCTGGTGACCGGCGCGCAGAAAATCGAGGATGTCATCTGGACGCCCGTCGGCTGAGGGGCGGCCTCGGACCAAGCACTAGCCTTTCGTAACAGGCCGGCGCTGGCTGCGCCGCGCCAGGAGATTGGCGACGACCAGGAGCACGATGGAAAGCCCCATCATCAAGGTCGCCGCGGCTGTGATTGCCGGGGAAAGTTTCTCGCGCAGGCCAATGAACATTTCGAGCGGCATGGTGCGCTGGTTGGCGCTGGCCAGGAACTGCACGACGACCACCTCGTCGAACGAGGTGACGAAGGCGAATGCGGCTCCCGACAACACGCCGGGCAGGATCAGCGGCAGCATCACCCGGAAGAACGAGGTCACCGGTTTCGCTCCGGAGATGGCGGCGGCGCGCATCAGATTGCGGTCGAAGCCGGTCAGGCTCGCGCCCACGGTCACGACGACGAACGGGCTGGCAAGAGCGGTATGCGCCAGGATGATGCCGGCATAGGTGCTGGCGAGGCCGACGCGGGCGTAGAACAGATACGAGCCGACAGCGGTGATCACCACCGGCACGATCAGCGGCGACAAAAGCAGCGGCATGACGATGCGGCGGCCGGGAAATTTTTCGTCGGACAGCGCGATTGCGGTGAGCGTGCCCAGCGCCGTTGCGATCAGCGTCGTGCCGAAAGCGACGATCAGGCTGTTGCCGATCGCCGCCTGCCAACGCTGGGTGCCAAGCACGACCTCGTACCAGCGCGTCGAAATCCCCTCGAGCGGAAAGATGAAGAAGGTGCCGCTGTTGAACGACAGCGGCACGGGAATCAGGATCGGCACCAGCAAGAACAGGATGACCAGGCCGCACCACAGCCACAGCAGCGTGATGCGGATGCGTTCTCCAAGCGTTGGGTAGGGAGACAGGAGCATGGCTACACCAGCTTGAGGCGGTCGAGGCCGAGGATACGGGCGAAGATGCCGAACAACGCCAGCGTGAAGACGAGCAGGATGAAGCTAAGCGCCGCCGCCATCTCCCAGTTCAGCTCGACATTGACGTAGTTGGCGATGAAGTTGCTGATCAGCTGGTCGCTGGCGCCGCCGATCAGCGCCGGCGTGATGTAGTAGCCGAGGCAAAGGATGAAGGTGAGCAGGCAGCCGGCCATGACGCCGGGAAAGACCTGCGGCAGGTAGACGCGGCGGAACGCGGTGAAAGGTTTTGCGCCGAGCGAATAGGCGGCCTTCATCTGCGAGGGCTGGATGGTGCGCATGACACTGTAGATCGGCAGCAGCGTGAACGGCAGCTGGATGTGGGTCATGGCGATGATCAGGCCGATGCGGCTGTACATCAGGTCAAGCCGGACCTCGGCGACGCCGAGCCATAACAAAAGGTCGTTGACCAGGCCGAACTTCTGCAAGAGCACCGTCCAGGCTGCGGTGCGCACCAGGATCGATGTCCAGAATGGCAGCAGCACCGCGACGATGAGGATGGCGGCGAGGCCCTTCGGCACGCTGGCGATGAGATAGGCCAGCGGAAAGCCCAGGATCAGCGTCGCCAGCGTCACCGCGGCGGCGACGAAGAACGTCCGCATGAACACCTGCAGGAAGATCGCCTGTTCGGGCGGCACGCGTTCGATACCGCCGTCACTGTTCCAACGCAGGTCGAGGGCACTCAGCAAATAGAACGAGGTGACGCTGTGGGTGCCGTTGGCAATAGCCGGCCACGTGCCGGGCTGTGACCAGAACGGCACGGATTTCATCACCTCGAGCGGCGGCTTGTCGCCGGCGCCTTCCAGCTGGCGCACGGTCTTCAGCACCTGGCTGCGCGCGCCGGGCAGGCGGGCGTTGAGGCTCTTGGCAAGTTCATAGGCCGTACCCTTGGCCTGGCTGCCCCTGAGGTCCGCCGCGAGCGCCACGAAGGCGGCATCGTCGGGCAGGCCCTGGCCGTTCCAGCCGCCGAGCGCCTGGGTGGTCCGCGGCAAGGCATTGGCAATCGTCGGGTCGTAGACGGCCCGCGACAGCAAAAGCACGATCGGGATGCCGAAGCTCAGCGCCAGAAGCACCAGCAGCGGCGCGGCCAGCGCCAGCGAGCGAAACCGGTCGCCGAATTCGGCGCGCCGAAGGGCCGCCGCCACCGACTTGCCGGGGTCGGTGGCTGACCGGTCGCGGACTGCCCGCGACTGGTCGAGTTGCGTTGGCTCCAGCGCCGACATTTCTTGCTTACTGCGCCAGCCAGGCGTTGAAGCGCTTGACCAGGTCCTCGCCATAGTCGCCCCAGAACTCGGTGTCGGCGACGAGATAGGCGCCGGCCAGGTGGTCGGGCGCGTTCGGCAATTTTGGCAAGGCATCGGCCGCGACGAAGGACGCCGCATCGGTGCGCACCGGCCCATAGGTGATGTAGCTGGCGAGCTTGGCGTTGTTTTCCGGCTGGCTGATATAGGCCAGATATTTGTACGCCAGATCGGAACTCTTGGCGCCCTTCGGAATGGCGATCATGTCATATTCGAGGATCTGGTTGTTCCAGACGATCTTGAACGGCTTCTTGTCGGTGTCGATGGCGTTCTGGATGCGGCCGTTCCAGGCCGTCGTCATCACCACTTCCTGGGAGGCGAGAAGCTGCGCCGGTTGCGCGCCGGCATCCCACCAGACGATATCCTTCTTGATGGTGTCGAGCTTCTTGAAGGCACGGTCGACGCCTTCCGGTGTTCCCAGCACCTTGTAGACATCGGCGGGTGCGACGCCGTCGGCCATCAGTGCCCATTCGAGGTTCTGCGCCGGGAATTTGCGCATGGCGCGCTTGCCCGGAAACTTCTTGGTGTCGAACAGGTCGAGCACCGAGGTCGGGGCTTCCTTCAGCACGGTCGGGTCGTAGGCCAGGATATCGCCATAGGCGTCGAGGCCGACACCGCAGTCGAGCGCCGACCCTTCGATGAACTTGTCGCGCGGCCCGATCTTGGAATAGTCGAGACGCTCGAGAATGCCGGCGTCGCAGCCCTGCAGCACGGTCGCCGTCTCCACCGTCACCAGGTCGATCGGCACGTTGCCGGTGTCGACCATGGCTTTGACCTTGCCGAGATCGCCGAGATATTCCTGCTCGACGATCTTGGTTCCGGTTTCCTTGCTGAACGGCTCGAACCATGCCTTGCGTTGCGCGTCCTGCCAGGCGCCGCCGCTGGCCATGATCGACAGCTCGTCGGCGACCGCGGCATGTCCTATCGCCATCCAGGCGGTGGCGGCCGCGAGCGCGAGCAGCCCGGTCTTTGTGGTTTTCATCTGATCTTACTCCCCTGTTGTTTTTGACTTCGATCCGCCCGTTCCGGCATCGGCTGGAAAGGCGCGGCAATCACCGAGCGCACACGAAACCATCACCGGCTCCCCATTCGCCATGGTCGCTTCCGGGCCGACTTTGACGGTCAGCACCTGTCCATTTTCGAGCCTGGCCAGCAGCCGCTGGTGGTCGCCGAGATAGATGCGGCCATCGACCGTCGCCGCCAGTCTGTTTTCTGCGTGTCCGCCAGCCGCGAGGCTGAGCCGCTCTGGGCGGATGGCGACATGGCAGGCAGCACCGTCCGCGACGCCGATGGCTTGCGCGGTGATTGCTCCGCCACCTTCCAGCGCGATGCGGCATTCCTTGCCGATCACGCGCTCAACCTTGCCCGCCAGCGTGTTGTTCTCGCCGATGAAGCTCGCCACGAACGAGCTCCGAGGCGTGTTGTAGAGATCGTCGGGTGAGCCGAGCTGGGCGATGCCGCCATTGTTGAAGACGGCGACGCGGTCCGACATCGTCAACGCCTCGCTCTGGTCGTGCGTGACATAGACGATGGTGACGCCGAGCATGGTGTGCAGCTGCTTGATCTCGAGCTGCATATGTTCGCGCAGCTTCTTGTCGAGCGCGCCGAGCGGCTCGTCCATTAGCACCAGGCTCGGCTCGAACACCAGCGCACGCGCCAGCGCCACGCGCTGCTGCTGGCCGCCGGAAAGCTGCGCCGGCCGCCGGTCGCCGAACTGCTTGAGCCGCACCATGTCGAGTGCGCGGCTGACGCGGGCAGCGATGTCCGGCTTGTCGATCTTGCGCACCGAGAGCGGGAAGGCGACGTTCTCTTCCACGCTCATGTGCGGGAACAGCGCGTAGTTCTGGAACACCATGCCGATGTTGCGCTCATAGGGCGGCAACCGGTCGACCGAGCGGCCTTCCAGCGTGATGACGCCGTTGGTCGGCCGCTCGAAACCGGCAAGCATGTTGAGCGTCGTCGTCTTGCCGGAGCCGGAGGGGCCGAGAAGGGTGAGGAATTCGCCGCGTGCGACACTGAGGTTCAACCGCGTCACCGCGAAGGTGCGGCCATCATAGGATTTCTCGACGTCGACGAACTCAACGAATCTCTGCAGGCCGGCATCGGCGCTAGGCCACGCGCTTTCGACCGACAAGGGTGCCGCCTTGGTCATCACCGGCAGGTTTCCCCTATACGGCTACAGGGGCTGTGAGTCGAAAGGAGCTGTTGCTTGTCGTGCATGTCGGGTCTCGCATCGCGCTGGCCGCGCAAAGGCGGCTATCCGAACTTGTATGCTCACACAATCTATGTCTGACTGACCATAGATGCAGACAAGTTTGCCCGTCAAGCGGCATTTTACGTGATTGTGTGAGTTTTAAGCAGTCATGTTTTGAAACTGAGGCCAGACAAGTGCTATTGTCCGGAGCATTGTCTTATGCTAGATGCGCCGGTAGCTAGATCGTATCAACCCACCGAAAGCCGCATGATCCAAGACCTCCAGCTCGCCTCGGATGAAGGTCCGGTCTATCGCCGCCTTGCCGATGCGATTGCCGAACGCATTGCTGCCGGCACGCTCGCGGTCGGCGACCGGCTGCCGCCGCAGCGCGAGATCGCACGGGCGCTGGGCATCAACGTCACCACGGTGACGCGCGCGCTGTCGACGCTGCAGCAGCGCGGCCTGCTCGAAGCGCGGCCGGGGCGCGGCACCACGGTCGCCGCCCGCGACGCCGGCGAGAGGCCGGGCTTCGTCTCGGCGCCGAGCGACGACACTGGCGTCATCGACCTTTCCGTCAACCGGCCGGCAACCTCCGCCTATCTCGACGCGTTGGCGCTGCTTCTGCCGCGCCTGTCGAAGGATCGCCATTACCCGACACTGCAGGACTACCATCCGCCCGAGGGACCGCTGTGGGCGAGGGCGGCGATTGCCGAATGGATGCGTCCGGTGGCCGGTGACGGCGATCCCGGCCGCGTGGTGCTGGCGGCGGGCGCCCAGCATGGGCTGGACTGCGTGCTTGGGGCGGTGACAAGGCAGGGCGAGGTCGTGCTCGCCGACGAGGTGACTTATCAGGGCATCAACGCGCTGTGCCGCGTGCATGGGCTGGATCTCAGAGGCGTCGGCATGGATCGCGGCGGCATGCGGCCCGACGCATTCGAGGCAGCCTGCGCGCAACTGCGCCCGCGCGCGGTGTTCCTGGTGCCGACGCTGCACAATCCGACGACGATCACGCTCAGCGATCAGCGCCGGCACGAACTGGTGGCGGTCGCCCGGCGCCACAACGTCCTCATCATCGAGGATGACGTCTATCGGCCGCTGGCGGACAATCCGCCACCATCGCTGGCCAGCATCGAGCCCGAACTGACCGTCCATATCGGCGCCCTGTCGAAATGCCTGGCGCCAGGTCTGCGCCTGGGCTTCGTCATCGCGCCACGCACCATAGCCGGCCAGGTCGCGGCGGCTTTGCGTATCAATTGCTGGAGCATCAGTCCGTTGACGGCGCTGATCGGCACGCGGCTGATCGAAGAAGGCACGGCTGCCCGCATCATCGAGGCCCAGAAACAGGAATTGCGCCAGCGCCAGGCGGTGCTGAGCGAAATCCTCGGCGGCTACGATGTTCAGAGCCACGCCACCTCGACCCATGCCTGGCTGCGCCTTCCCGAGCCCTGGCGCGGTGCCGGCTTCGCCCGCACCTGCCTGGAGCGCGGCGTGGCCGTCCTTCCGGGCGATGCCTTCGCGGTCGGCCGCGAACCGGTGCAGCACGGGGTGCGCATCAATGTCGGCGCCGCCCGTTCGCTGGACGATCTGCGCACCGCGCTGACCACGATGGCCGATCTGCTCGCGGCCGGCCATTTGCAACTGCCAGGCTTTGTTTAGGAACCCTAGATTGTCAGCTTCTTCCGAGACGGTCGAAATCGCCATCGTCGGCGCTGGTGTGGTCGGGCTGGCGACGGCGCTCCGTCTTGCCGCCGAGGGGCGCGAAGTCCTGCTCATTGATCCCAACGAGCCCGGTTCCGGCGCCTCGTTCGGCAATGCCGGCACGATCGCCGAATACGCCTGCATGCCGGTTGGCAATCCGGCCGTGCTGCGCGCGCTGCCGAAACTGCTGCTCGACCCCGACAGCCCGTTTTCGCTGCGCTGGCCGGCGCTGTTGCAACTGGCGCCATGGCTGACTCAATTCGTGCGGCAGTCGTTGCCGGCGGCCACCCGCGCCAATGCGCTGGCGCTCGCCGGATTGTTGGCCGACGCCTTGCCGGCTTGGGAGGAAATGGTGACGGAGGCCGGTCTGCAGGACCTCTTGCGCCGCAATGGCTGCCTTTACCTCTATCGCCGCGAAAGCGATTTTGCCGCTGGGGCTGGCGGCCGGGCAATGCGCGCCGGATTTGGTGTCCACCAGGAGATCCTGACGCCAGATGAGGTGGCGGCACTTGAGCCCGGCCTGCCGGCAAGCGGGACGCGTGGCTTGTTCTTCCCGGATTCCACGAACGTCACCGATCCGAAGGCGGTGATGCAGCGGCTGCTCGGTGCGGCGACCGCTCGCGGCGCGTCGGTGACGCAAGCGACAATTACTGGACTGCACATCGAAACCGGTGCTGTCCGGGTCAGCGGTCCCGGCTTCAGCATCAAGGCGGGTACGGTGGTGATCGCCGCCGGTGCACGGTCGCGCGCCCTGGCCGCTCTGGCGGGCAACGATGTCCCGCTCGAGACCGAGCGTGGCTATCACTTGGAATTCCGGACCGACGCACAGTTGGTGACACGGCCTGTCTGTCCCGTCGATCTCGGTTTCTACATGACGCCGATGGCCGGCCGGCTGCGGATCGCCGGAACCGTCGAACTCGGCGGACTTGTCGCGCCACCAAATCCGCGCCGGCTGGCGCTGCTCGATCGCGGCGTCAGGCAATTCTTTCCCAAGCTCGGCTCACCTTCATCGGAATGGCTCGGCTTTCGCCCGTCTCTGCCCGATTCCCGGCCGGTAATCGGCCCTTCGCGCAGCAGCCCACGCGTGATCCATGCTTTCGGCCATGGCCATCTCGGTCTGACGCTTGCCCCGATCACGGCGCGGCTGGTCGCTGAGTTGATCGGCGGACGCAGCGACCCGGCACGTCTCGCACCCTTTGCGGCTGATCGTTTTGGTCGCTGATCGACTGGATCAGAATCCGGCCGCTCGTCCCCGTTAGTGCGCGAAAACCTGCTCCAGTGAGCGAAAGCCCTTGAATTCCAACGCATTGCCGGAGGGATCGCGGATGAACAGCGTTGCCTGTTCGCCGGGCTCGCCCTTGAAGCGGACCATTGGCCGTTCCAGCCAGTCGATGTCGCCGCGCGCCTCCAGCCGCGTCGCCAGCCGCTGCCAGTCGTCCATCAAGAGCACGGCGCCGAAATGCGGGATCGGCACGACGATGCCGTCGACCTTGCCGTCGCTGGCGGCTGGCGTGGCCTGTGGCCGCAGATGCGCCGACATCTGGTGGCCGTAAAGATCGAAATCGACCCAGGTCGCCGATGAGCGGCCGATCGCACAGCCCAGCACCTCGCCATAGAAAAAGCGAGTTTCATCGAGATCACGGACCGGGAAGGCGAGATGGAAAGGCGTCATCGAAAATGCTCCGAGCGGGCTGCGGACCGGGTTACCATGCCTCGGTTCGAGATCTGAACCGTGAACCGATGCATTTTGATTGAAGCCTATGCCATTGCACAAGCCGGACCGGAACAATAGATGGTGGCTGCGGCCAAAGCTCGCCGCGCCAGCGGGATCACGCGCATGACCGATATCACAGAAGCAGCAAAATTGACCGACCGTGTCGCGGCTTTGGTCGAAGCTGCCAGGAAGGCTGGCGCCGACGCCGCCGATGCGGTGGCCGTGCGCAGCCGCTCGACCGGTGTGTCGGTGCGGCTCGGCAAGGTCGAGGGCACCGAATCGGCCGAGAGCGAGGATGTCTCGCTACGCGTCTTCGTCGATGGGCGTGTGGCCAGCGTCTCGGCAACCGCGGCATCCGATCCTGCAACCCTGGCCGAGCGTGCCGTGGCGATGGCGAAAGTGTCGCCAGAGGACCCCTATCAAGGGTTGGCCGACCCGGCATTGCTGGTGAAACAGACGCGCGATCTCGACCTGTTCGACGCCACCGAGGTGTCGGCCGATCAAATGAAGGAAGCGGCACTTGCGGCGGAAGCGGCGGCCCTTGCCGTCAAGGGCGTGACCAATTCGGCCGGCGCCAGCGCCGGTGCCGGCCTCGGCGGCTTGGTGCTGGCCACCTCGCACGGCTTCCTCGGCCACTATGTCGGGTCGCGTTTCTCGCGCTCGGCCAGCGTCATTGCTGGCGAGGGCACCGGCATGGAGCGCGACTATGAATTCTCCTCGCGCCAGCATTTTGCCGATCTCGATGCGCCTGAAGACATCGGCCGCAAGGCCGGCGAACGCGCCGTGCGCCGTATCGGCGCGCGCAAGGCGGCGACCGGGCCGATCGACGTTGTGTTCGACCCGCGCGTCGCGCGCGGTATCGCCGGTCATCTTGCCGGCGCCATCAACGGCGCCTCCGTCGCGCGCAAGACGTCGTTCCTGCGCGACATGATGGGCAAGCAGGTGGCCGCCTCCGCGATCACCGTCACCGACGAGCCGCTCAGGCAGCGTGGCCAGGCCTCGCGTCCGTTCGATGGCGAAGGCATCGAGGGCGAGAAGCTGTTCATGGTCGAAAAAGGCGTGCTCAACCACTGGTTCCTGTCGACATCGGCCGCGCGCGAGCTTGGTCTTGTCACCAATGGGCGCGGTTCGCGCGGCGGCTCGTCCGTCTCGCCGTCCTCGACCAATCTCGCCATCGAACCGGGCGACCGGTCGCCCGAGGATTTGATCAAATCGCTCAAGACCGGCTTCTACGTCACCGAAGTGTTCGGCCAGGGCGTCGACATGGTCACCGGCGAATACAGCCGTGGCGCCTCCGGCTTCTGGATCGAAAATGGTGCGCTGGCCTATCCCGTCGCCGAGGTTACCATCGCCTCGAACCTGAAGACCATGTTCCTCAACATGGTGGCGGCTGATGACCTCGACCGCAATTTCGGCACCGCCGCCCCCACGCTTCTGATCGAAGGCATGACCCTTGCCGGAGCATGACCTGATCACTGCCAGTGCTACCGAGGATTTGCCTTTGCTGCGCGATGCCGCCCGAGAGGCCGGGGTCATCGCCATGCGCTATTTCGGCAACAACCCGCAAGTCTGGATGAAGGGCGGCACATCGCCGGTCAGCGAAGCCGACCATGCCGCCGACGCCTATCTGCGGCAGACGCTGCTTGCAGCACGGCCCGACTATGGCTGGTTGTCGGAAGAAACAACCGACGATCCGGTGCGGCTTTCGGCGCGCCGCACCTTCGTCGTCGACCCGATCGACGGCACGCGCGGCTTCCTGGAAGGCCAGCGCACCTGGTGCGTCAGCGTTGCCGTCGTCGAGCGTGGCCGCACGCTTGCCGGCGTGCTGGAATGCCCGGCGATGAACGAGACCTATTGGGCGCTGCCCGGACAGGGCGCCTTCCGCAACGGCAAGCGCATCGCCGTGCGCAAGCTGGCGGATACGGCCGAGATTTCCGGGCTGAAGCAGTTGACCGACCTGATGCCGGCCGACTGGCAGGCGCGACTGAAGCGGGCGCCCTACAGCCCGTCGCTCGCCTATCGGCTGGCCATGATCGCCAATGGCGCGCTGGATGCCACTTTCGTCAAGCCGAACGCGCATGACTGGGATATTGCCGCCGCCGATCTCATTTTGCGCGAGGCAGGCGGCCAGGTGCTCGACCGGCATGGCCGCGCGCCACTCTATGCCGGCGAGGTGACCCGCCACGGCGCGCTCGCCGCCGGCAGCGGTGAACTGCTGGCCGTGCTCGCCACTGTCATTGCCGGGCTGGATGGGTGAAAGCGTTTTCGAAGGTTCCAAAGTCGACGGCTTTGGTCTAGACCTGTCACAAACTCACGATATGTGAAGGACCGACATGGCCGCGGAAGACGGAAAAAAGCAGCTTTTGCACCTGGTGTTCGGTGGCGAGCTGACGAAGCTTGGCGGCTGCGAGTTCCGCGATCTCGATGGCCTCGATATCGTCGGCATCTATCCGGACTATCAATCCGCGCATACGGCGTGGAAAGCCAAGGCGCAAGCCAGCGTGGACAATGCCCACATGCGTTATTTCGTCGTTCATCTGCACCGGCTGCTGGACCCCGACAACAAGGCTGTCGGTTGACCTCGATGGAGCATGACCTGGCGAAAGAGCCAGCCACGGAGGCCGCGCCCGCGGGCAGGGGGCGCAGCCGCACGACCAAGGCCTTCTGGCGCAGGATTCGCGAACCGCTGGCGCAGTCGCGATTCGTCAAGAACGCCATCGCCAGCCTGTTCGCCCAGTTTGTTCGGCTGGTGCGCCTGACCAATCGCGTTGTCGAGGGGTCGGCGCGGTTTTCGAGCAGCACCTATGCCGAGTTCGAGCCCGGCATCATCGCCCTGTGGCACGGCCAGCACCTGTTGACGCCAGCCTACTATCCCGTGCGCAAGCCGCTGGTCGCCATGGTCTCGCGCAGCGCCGATGCCGAGCTCAACGCGCTGATGCTGGGGAAGTTCGGCATCGAGGCGGTGCGCGGTTCGGGCGGGCGTGAAAATGCCAGGCATCTCGACAAGGGCGGGGCAAAGGCGCTCATCGCCCTGAAAAAGTCGCTCGCCGCCGGCAAGAACGTCGCCATGATCGCCGACATTCCCCACGGCACGCCGCGTGACGCGGGGCTTGGTATCGTTCTCCTGGCACGCCTCTCCGGCCGGCCGCTGCTGCCCGTTGCCATCACCACCAGCCGCCGCAAGGTGCTGGAGAAGAGCTGGGACAAGACCACCATCAACCTGCCGTTCGGCCGCTCGTCGATCGTCATCGGCGCCCCGATCTTCGTGCCGACCGACGCCGACGAAGCCGAAATGGAACGCAAGCGCCAGGAAATCACGGTCGCGCTCAACGCCGCGACTGCCGAGGCCTACCGTCTCGTGGATGGTCCGCGATGAGCGGTCGCTGGGCGCGAACCATGTTGACGGCATACCGTTTCGCCGGTGCCGCCGCCTATCCGCTGGTCGGGCCCTATGTCGCCTGGCGCACCTCGCGCGGCAAGGAAGACCGCAGCCGCCGCCGCGAGCGCTACGGCGTCGCCGGCCGACCACGCCCCGAGGGGCCGATGATCTGGATCCATGCGGCGAGCGTCGGTGAGACCCTGGCCGTCGTGCCACTGGTCGAAAGCATTCTCGATTACGGCGTCAACATTGTGCTGACGACTGGCACGGTGACCTCGGCGCAGGTCGTCGACGAGCGGCTCGGCGATCGCATCATCCACCAATATGTGCCGCTCGACCTCAAGCCGGCGGTCAGCCGGTTTCTCGATCACTGGCAGCCGGATCTGGCGATCATCGCTGAATCCGAGATCTGGCCGATGACCATTCTTGAGCTTGGCGCGCGCCGCGTGCCGCAGGTGCTGGTCAACGGCAGGCTGTCCGACCGTTCGTTCACCTCGTGGAAGAAACGGGCCAACATCGCCGAGGCGCTGTTCGAGAATCTCGCCCATGTCGTTGCCCAGTCCGATGTCGATGGCGAGCGCTTCCTTGCGCTCGGCGCCCGCCCCGTGACAGTGTCGGGCAACCTCAAGGTCGATACCTTGCCACCGCCTGTCGACGAACGGGTGCTGGCGACGCTGCGGCGTCAGATCGGCGCCCGCCCGACCTGGGCGGCGATCTCGACCCATGATGGCGAAGAGGTGGTCGCCGCCGAGGTCCATGCGACGCTGCACAAACGCCATCATGGTCTTTTGACCATTGTCGTTCCGCGCCATCCCGATCGCGCCGAGGCGCTTGCGGCACAGATTTCGGGCATGGGCCTGTCGGTCGCGCGGCGCAGCACGGGCGACCGGATCGCCGCCGACACCGACATTCTGCTTGGCGACACGATCGGCGAGATGGGGCTCTATCTCAGGCTGACCGAAATCGCCTTTGTCGGCCGCTCGCTGACCTCGGAGGGCGGCCAGAACCCGCTCGAGCCGGCCATGCTCGACACGGCGGTACTCGCCGGCCGCAATGTGCAGAATTTTCGCGAGGCCTACCAGCGCCTGCTCGACAGCGGTGGCGCCAAGCTGGTGCGCGATCGCGACATGCTGGCCGGCGCCGTCAATTTCCTGCTGACCAACGAAGTGGCGCGTCACGAGATGATGGCGGCGGGCGTGGCGACCGTCGACGAGATGCGCGGCGCGCTGGCGCGCACGCTGAAATCGCTTGAACCCTATATCCAGCCGCTGGTCATCAAGTCGCGCCTGAAGGGCGCTAACGGGCGCTAAGGTGGCTTCCGAAGCACCACCATTCTGGTGGGAAAAGCCGGACTGGCGGGTCCTGGCACTGTCGCCGCTGTCGGCCATCTATGCGCTCGCCGCCGGCCGCGGCATGCGGCGCGCTCGGCGCGAGAAGATCGAGGCGCCGGTTCTGTGCATCGGCAACTTCACCGTTGGCGGCACCGGCAAGACGCCGGTGGCGATCGCCTTGGCCGAACAGGCCAGGCGCATGCAACTCAAACCCGGTTTCCTGTCGCGGGGCCATGGCGGTTCGTTCGCCGAGCCGCATGTCGTCGATGCCCACCACGACAGCGCCAGGCATGTCGGCGACGAGCCGCTGCTCCTGGCCGAACACGCCCCAGTGGCGGTGACGCCGAACCGTGCCGCCGGCGCCCGGCTGCTGCTGGAAAGACACGGCTGCGATTTCCTGATCATGGACGATGGTTTCCAGAGCGCGCGCATCCATATCGATTATGCGCTGGTGGTCGTCGACGCGCGCTATGGCATCGGCAATGGCCGCGTCATTCCGGGTGGTCCGCTCCGGGCCAGGATCGTCGACCAGTTGGTCTTCACCAGCGGGCTGTTGAAGATGGGCGAGGGCACCGCTGCCGATGCCGTGGTCCGCCAGGCGGCACGCGCCGCCCGGCCGATCTTCGAGGCCCACACCGAACCGAGCAGCAAGCAGGGGCTTGCCGGCAAGCGGTTCCTCGCTTTCGCCGGCATCGGCCATCCCGAAAAATTCTTCGACACGGTGCGCGAGGCCGGCGGCGAACTGGCGTTGAAGCGACCGTTTCCGGACCATCATTTCTATGGCGAGGACGAACTCGCCGAACTGGCGGCGGTGGCGCGGGCAGAAGGGCTCGGCCTCATCACCACGGCCAAGGACGCCGCCCGGCTGCGCCACCGCGCCCCACAGGACTTTCTCGACCGCCTCGAGGTCCTGGAAATCAAAACGGTTTTCGAGCTCGATCGCGTGCCCGAACGCATCATCGACGAGACGCTCGACGCCTGGCGCCAACGCAAGCTGAAGGGCTGACCTGTCGTCCAGAAGTGCGTTGCCGGCTGGGCGACGACGACTTGCGCAAACATCAACGCCGGCTGCGCATCTCCGGGTGCACCTCGATTTCGCGGCGCAGCGAAGCGGCGGCGTTGACGTAGGGCTCTTGCCTGGCGACGCTCCAGTATTTCAACTCATCGAGCGGGATGCTTTCGCCGGTCACCGCGCAGCGCACGAAAGCGCCCGGGCTGGTAACCTGGAAGTCGCCATCGAGATAGCGGATACGGGCTTCCTTGCCGCCAGGGCCTTCGAAACGGTTCATCATGCAGCGGCGCCGAGGTTCATGAGGATTTCATCGCCACAAATTGGCGGCAAGGTCAAGCATGTGACAAGCCTGAGACAATGCTGCCCCCTTATTCTTGGGCAGAAAAATGTTGTTGACGGGGCACCATGGACATTTCCTCCGCTCGTCTTGCCGCCTTGCTCAGGGAAGCGATGACACCGCAGGCCGTGCCGTCGGCAAAGGCCGATCCGGTCAAAACGGCACTGGTGAAGGCGCTGGTGGCGCCGCCGGCGCCTTCCGGCGCACCCGTGCGACCCGTGGCGACACCGGCGTTGCCGATGCTGTTGCAGGCGACAGCCGCAAGAGCGCAGCAGACGGCCTCGACCGAAATAATCCAGGCCTATCTGGCGCTCGCGCAACCGGACGGCGAAACAGCCGGCGACGCCGCATCGGTGTCCACTGCGCCGAGGAGACCAGCTGACGGCGACCCTGTGCAGCGTGGCTTGGCCCTGCCTTTGGCAAAGGGCGATGAGGGTGCCCCGGTTAGGCCGGCGACCTTGCCGTGGTTCCCGCTTCTCGCATCCGAGCCGTTGCGCCGAGCGCATGACAACGATGCCGCGGCCAGGCGAGGACGTGCAACCGCTGGGCCGAGCGAAGCCGTCAGGTCTGAAAACAGGCGGACGAGCGTCGGGCTGATGTCGCTGACTGCCGGGCTGCTGGCCGCCGCGGTCGTCGGGTTCGTTCTGGTGGTGCTGCGCTAAACCTCAGCCTCGATAAAGGCTTCCACCTTTTCCGATGCAAGCCCGGCCTGCACCGCAATACGGCGCGCCAGTTCTGCCGCTGCCGCACGTGGCCGTCCCATCGGCCGGTCGAGCCAGTAGGATACCGGATTGAGGGCGGTGCGCTCGTCGACGACGGTGATGCGGCCCGATTTCAGCTGATGCCCGGTCAGGGGTGGGCGCGCCAGCGCGATGCCGAGCCCATAGGCGGCGGCGTCGAGCACCAGATTGTAGTCCTCGAAGCGCCGATCCTGCGGGCGCGGACGATAGTCCATGCCTTGCGCGGCAAACCAGGCCCGCCAGGCCGAAGCGTCGGAATCATTGATCAGTGGAAATTTGAGCAGCCGGGCCGGGTCGCCGCGGCCGATCTCGCGGGCAAGCTCGGGCGACGCGACGGGAAAAACATGTTCCTCGAAAAGCTGCACCGAGACGCGGCCCGGAATGCCGCCGCGTCCACAGCGGATCGACAGGTCGATGCCCTCGTCGGCAAGGTCGGCCTGGCGGATATCGACGTCGAGCACGATGCGCAGCTTGGAGGGATTGTTCTCCAGCTCCGCCATGCGCGGCATCAGCCACAGCCCGCTGACCGAGGGGATCGAGGTCAGCCGCACCACCGCGGTGCCGCGCGGCTCGACCCAGCGGTCGGAATGGGTCGATATCAGCGCGAAAGCTTCCGCCGTGCGCAGATGCAGGCGGTTGCCTTCGATCGTCAGCGAGACACCGCGCGCCCCGCGATCGAACACTTTCAGCCCAAGCCAATCCTCGAGCTTGGCGATCTGCCGGCTGACCGCACCGTGGGTGATGTTGAGCTTTTCAGCGGCCGCCGAAAAGCTGCCCGTCCGCGCCGCCGCGTCGAAGGCGCGCAGCGTTTCTAGCGGCACCATTGTGTCTGAGCTGTGATCCATAGTCACAGCTGATCCTCGATTTGGTCGTTTGTCAACTGGCCCGAAAAGGCGTTTTCTGCATCTCAGGGCATGAGAATCGCGAGGACAGTGAGATGAGCGCAATGACCAGCACGTTGAATCCGACACAACGGATGGACACCACGGCAGCCATCGCAGTGGCGCTGACAGTGGTCGGCTGGGCCTCTGCTTTTCCGGCCATCCGCGCTGGTCTTGCCGCCTTCGGGCCGCTGGAACTCGGCGCGCTGCGCTTTGCCATCGCCGCGGTGCCGGCGGCGATCTTCCTCGCCGTCAAGCGTCCGGCGCTGCCCAGGCTGGACGAGTTGTGGCGCCTGGCCTTTGGCGGCGCCATCTTCGTGGCGCTGTACACGGCGATGCTCAATTTCGGCGAACTGACCGTCTCGGCCGGCGCTGCCGGCTTCATTATCAATGTCAGCCCGATCTTCACCGCCATCATGGCGATGGCGCTGCTTGGCGAACGCTTTTCAGGCATGGCATGGGTTGGCACCGCCATTTCCTTCGCCGGCATCGGCATTATCGCCATCGGCGACGGGGATGGCCTGCATTTCAACGCCGGGGCGCTGCTGGTGCTGGGTTCGGCGCTGTGCTCGGCCGTCAACACCATCGTCCAGAAGCCGCTCTTCGCCCGCCACCACCCACTGACCATTTCGGCTTCGAACATGGTGCTCGGCGCGCTCTGCCTGGCGCCCTTCCTGCCGAGCGGCCTGGCGCAGGCAGCGGTTGCGAACACAGCCGGCCTCGGAGCCGTGCTCTTTCTCGGCATCGTGCCCAGCCTGATCGCCTATGCCGCCTGGGCGACCGCGCTGTCGCGCCTGCCGGCTGCACGTGCTTCGAACTTCCTCTATCTGGTTTCGCCCATGTCCGCCCTGATCGGCTTCTTCTGGCTGGGCGAAGTGCCGACGCTGCTCGGCATGCTCGGCGGCGCATTGGCGCTGGGCGGTGTTATCGTGGTGAATTTGAAGAGATGAATCAGACAGTTATAAGGATTACTTGAAACGAAAAGGGCCGCTGAAAAGTGGCCCTTTTCGTACCGCCAATCCACTTACCGCCTCCCGAACAGCCTCTCGATATCGGCAAGCTTGAGCTCGATATAGGTCGGGCGGCCGTGGTTGCAGGTACCTGAGCCCGGCGTTGCCTCCATCTGCCGCAGCAGCGCATTCATCTCCTCGGCCTTGAGCAGGCGGCCCGAGCGTACCGAGCCGTGGCAGGCCATGGTTGCCGCGATCTTGTCCAGCCGCTCCTTCAGCGTATCGACCGTGTCGTTGTCGGCGATCTCGTCGGCAAGGTCGCGCACCAATTGCTGGACATTGGTCTCGCCCAGCATCGACGGCGTCTCGCGCACGGCGACCGCACCCGGGCCGAACCGTTCGATGCCGAGCCCGAAACGGGCCAGCGTCTCGGAATGCATCGCCAGCCGTTCGGCGTCTTCTTCCGGCAGGTCGACGATTTCCGGCAGCAGCAGCATCTGTGACGGCACCGCGCGCGAATGCAGCGCGTTCTTCAGGGCCTCATAGACCAGCCGCTCATGTGCCGCATGCTGGTCGACGATGATCAGCGAATCCCTGGTCTGCGCGACGATGTAGTTCTCGTGCACCTGCGCGCGCGCCGCACCCAGCACGGCGCCAAGCAGCGTCTCGGCCGCTTCGTTCTGCCCGGCGCGCGCATCGGCGCTCGCGAGCGGGCCGGCATCGAACCCTGCCTGCTCGTTTTCGCGCAAGCCGCGCTGATCGAAGCCCTCAAAGCCCATGTCGAGCGGCCGCTGCGGCGAGTGCGCCGGATCGAAGCCGGCTGGGCTGGAGGCATGGTATGAAGCCTCGTAGCTGCGATGGCCGTTTGCGGGCCCGCCATGGCCGTAGGATGCCGCACCGGGCCGGAACGCCGCCATCATGCCGGCCGCCCCCGTGGTGGCGGCGCGGATGCCGGCATCGGCGAGCGCTTGCCGAATGGCGCCGACGATCAGCCCACGCACCAGTCCGGGATCACGGAAGCGGACGTCGGCCTTGGCGGGATGAACGTTGACATCGACGATGGCCGGATCGAGCGTCAGGAACAGCACCGTCACCGCGTGGCGGTCGCGCGGCAAGACATCCGCGAAGGCGCCGCGTATGGCGCCGGCAATCAGCTTGTCGCGCACCGGCCTGCCATTGACATAGGCATATTGCTGCAGCGCGTTGGCGCGGGTGAAGGACGGGATCGACACGTGACCGGTCAGACGCACGCCTTCGCGCATCGCGTCGATGGCAATGGAATTGTCCGGAAACTCGGCGCCCATCACCTGGGCGACGCGGCGCAGGCTGCCTTCCGGACTGTCGTCGGTCGCCGGCAATTCCAGGGTCGAGCGATCCGAACCCGCCAATGTGAAGCGCACGGCGGGGAAGGCGATGGCGATGCGCTTGACCACGTCGCTGGTAGCCGAGCTCTCCGCGCGCTCGCCCTTCATGAATTTCAGTCGGGCGGGCGTGGCGAAGAACAGGTCGCGCACTTCGACCGTGGTGCCGCGGTTGGCTGCCGCCGGCCTGACGGGCAAGACGCGGCCGCCCTCGATGCCGATCTCGGCGGCGCTGTCGCTTGTTGCTGTCCGCGAACGGATCGACAGCCGCGACACCGAGCCGATCGACGGCAGCGCCTCGCCGCGAAAGCCCAGCGAACGGATGTCGTTGATATCCTCGGTGAGCTTGGAGGTGCAGTGGCGTGCGATCGCCATCGCCAGTTCCGGTTCGGGGATGCCGGAGCCGTCATCGGTGACGCGGATCAGGTTCAGCCCGCCGCCGGCGGTGACGATCTCGACACGGGCAGCACCAGCATCGAGCGCATTCTCGACCAGTTCCTTGACCACGCTTGCCGGACGCTCGATGACTTCGCCGGCGGCGATCTGGTTGATCATCGTTTCGGAAAGCTGGCGAATGGGCATGGAGATAGTATAGGCGGATTCGGGGGGCGCGGGAGAGGCAATATCGCGAGGTCGGTGGATCAAGTTGCGGTGCGGATTTCACGCACGCCCTTGTGTAGCCGCCGGCGCAACAGATTGCGCAGCGTCACCCCGTCGTCATAGCCGACCTTCGCGGCGATCTCATCGACACTGTCGGATGTGGTCTTCAACAAATGGACAGCCTGCTCGACCCGCAGATCCTGAAAATAGGATAGCGGTGTCTTGCCAAGCACATCGTTGACCCTCCGCGACAGCGTGCGCTTGCTGGCTCCCAGTGCCGCGGCAGCTTCGTCTAGGTTGAAGCCGGCGGCGAGATGGCCGCGCGCCCATCGCTCGAAACGCTCGACCAGCGGGTTCGAATGGGCGAGATGATCCGAGATGGCATAGGCCGACTGCAACGGCCGGCTGTCGACGATCAGATATTTGGCGGTCAGCGCCGCAAGTTCCGGGCTTGTCTGGCGGATGACCATCAGAGCGAGGTCGATGTGGCCGAGTGCTGCTCCGGCGGTTGCGAACTGCCCGTCATTGATCAGCATGCGCGAGGCATCGAGCCGCACTTGCGGGTAGCGTTGCCGGAACATCGGTGCCAGCCACCAGGTCGTGGTTGACGGCCGACGGTCGAGCAGGCCGGTTTCCGCCAGGATGAAAGTACCGATACAGGCCGCCCCGATGCGCGCGCCGGCATCGGCGGCAGCCCGCAATGCCTTGGTCGCCTTGGCAATGTCGCTTCGCTTCAGCGCCTCGCCAAGCGGGCCGGGCATCTTCTGGCCGATCGCGGGGATCACCAGCCAGTCGGGCTCCGGCTCGCTGCCCATCGAGACGACCGGCACCTGAAGGCCTTGCGCGGTGTGGACCGTGTCGCTCACCCCGACAATGGTCACGGCAAAACAGCCGGGCGGGGATGCCAGCATCCCTGCCAGCTCATTGGCGGTGCCGAACACGTCGAGAACGGAGGCCAGCCCGGTGTCGAAGACCCCATCAAGCGCAAGGACGGAAATGTTCATGGCAATAATGATATCAAAGATGTCATTCTTGCCAATACACATTCTGGTTCGATGCTGCGACTGTTGTTTCGACGGCCGTGTTGGCCGCACATCGACGAGGAGAAGACAAATGATCAAACTTGCATTGTTCGCACGCTTCGAAGCCAAGCCTGGCAAGGAGAAGGACGTCGCCGCGTTCCTCAACACCGGGCTGCAACTGGCCAATCAGGAAGCCAGGACCCCTATCTGGTTCGCCCTGCAGCTTTCGCCAAGTGTCTTCGGCGTGTTCGATGCCTTTCACGACGAAGCAGGGCGGCAGGCACATCTCACCGGCGAGATCGCCAAGGCGCTGATGGCCAATGCCGAAACGCTGTTCGTTGGCCCGCCGACCATCGACAAGATCGACGTGCTCGGCCTCAAGAACGACGGCTCAGTCTGATCCTTCGGCATACGAAACGCAATCCGGTCACGCGCCGGATTGCGGTGGCGTGCCTATGCCTGAGCCGCCAGCCAGTCGCGTACCTTGCGTGCATTGTCGCTGAGCTCGCGGTTCTTTGGCCAGATGACGTAGAATCCGATGCCGGTCCTCAGCACATGATCCGTCACCGGCACCAACAGGCCTGATGCCACGAGGCGCTCGACGAGATGCCGCCAGCCGAGCGAGATGCCTTGTCCCTCCATGACCGCTTGAATCACCAAGGCATAATCATTGATGCGCAACCCGCGCTCGGCATTACGGAGGCTGGTTCCGGCTGCCGCGAACCATTCGTCCCAGTTCGGGGCCTCGCGGTAGGGCTCCTCGAGATGGATGAGCCGATGCATGGCAAGTTCGGCGACAGTCTCTGGCAGCCCAAACTTCGCCAGATAGCTGGGGCCGGCGACCGGGAAGATCTCCTCGTCTGCAAGCAACAGCGAATGATAGTCCGGCCAGTCGCGCGGCACGCCGCCGCGCACGCCGAGCGGGATGCCCTCGGCGATGATGTCGAGGTCGCGGTCGGCGGTCTGGATACGCAGATCAACGCCCGGCAGTTCGTCGCGGAATTGCTGTAGGCGCGGCATCATCCAGAACGAGCCAAAGGCGGTCGAGGCGGCCAGCGTCACATGGCCGCCGGTCGCCTGCAGGCGCAGATCCTCCGCCGACTTGCGGATATGCGACAGCCCGAGCGAGACGTCGGCGTGGAAGCGCTCGCCGGCCTCCGTCAAGAGAACCTGGCGGTGGCGGCGCTGGAAGAGCTTGGCGCCGAGCTGTTCCTCCAGCCCGCGCACGGCGTAGGATACGGCCGCCTGCGTCATGCCGAGCTCGCGCCCGGCGGCGGTGAAGCTCGACAGCCGGCCGGCCGCCTCGAAGACAATCAGGCTGCCGGCGGAGGGCAGCAGGTGGCGCAGGCTTCGCATAAGGAGAGTTTATACAAGAGATCAGGATTTTCCAGCGTCACAGCTATATTCCGTCTCGCTAAGTTGACGGGCTGTTGGAGGGATGGGTGCCATGAATGAACCGGCCGTTGCAGTGACCGAACACGCCAACCGCAGAAGCGGCGGTCGCCTGGGGCGCAAGGCGATACGTGGCGCTCCCGTAGCCTCGTTTCCTACGCTGGTGCGCCAGATCCCCGCCTATCAGATGGTGCCTGACGAGGCGGTGGAGTTGATCCACCAGGAATCGCTCTTGATCCTCGAAGAGGTCGGCTGCGAATTCCGCGACGATGAGGCGATCGCCCTGTGGAAGGCCGCCGGGGCCGATGTATCCGAGACGCGCGTCCGCATCGATCGTGCGCTCTTGATGGAGTTGGTCTCGAAGGTCCCGCCGGAATTCACCCTCAATGCCCGCAACCCCGAGCGTACCGTCCGCGTCGGCGGCAGGAATTCCATCTTCGTGCCGATGTATGGCGCGCCCTATGTGCGCGACCTGGACAACAACAGGCGCTACGGTTCGCTCGCCGACCTCAACAATTTTCACAAGCTCGCCTACATGGCGCCGGCGCTGCACTCGTCGAGCTCGGTCATCTGCGAGCCGATGGAAATTGCAGTGCCCAAGCGTCACCTCCACATCATCCATTCGGCGCTGAAGCACTCCGACAAGCCGTTCATGGGCATCGTCACCTCGAAGGAACGCGCCGAAGACACGATGGCGATGGCCGGCATCGTGTTCGGCGAAGAGTTCGTCCGCGACAACCCTGTGCTGGTGTCGATCACCAATTGCAACTCGCCGCTCGTGTGGGACGCCACCATGCTGGACGCCATGAAGGTCTATGCGCGCAACAACCAGCCGTTGATCCTGGCGCCCTTCGCGCTGTGCGGCGCCTCGACCTCGGCCTCTGCCGTCGGCGCGGTGGCGCAAGTCAACGCAGAAGCACTCGCTGGCGTCGCCTTCACGCAGCTCCTGCGTCCGGGGTCGCCGCAGATCTACGGCCAGTTCATGGTGACGGTCGACATGAAGACCGGGGCGCCGATGGGCGGCACGCCGGAGGCCGCCCAGATGATGTACCTGATGGGCGCGCTGGCGCGGAAATACCGGCTGCCTTGGCGCACGTCCGGCTTCCATGTCGGCTCGAAGCTCAATGACGCCCAGGCCGGCTACGAGGCGAACATGCTGATGCACGCCGCCATCCTCGCCGGCGCCAACTACATCTGGCACTCGGCCGGATGGCTGGAGGCTGGGCTCACCTGCGGCTATTCGAAATTCGCCACCGACTGCGAGCAGCTTATCGGCTGGTACAAATATGCAGGTGGCCTTCCGTTCGACGATTTCAAGGAAGCGATGGCGGCGATCCGCGAGGTGGGGCCGCAGGGCCATTTCCTCGGCACCCAGCACACGCTCGAACATTTCGAGTCCGCTTTCTTCATGCCCACCATCATGGACTTCAATTCGTACGAACAGTGGAAGGCCGAAGGCGCGAAGGACCACGACACGCGCGGCCGCGAGAAGGCGCGCAACATGCTGGCCGACTATGAGGAGCCGAAGCTCGACGAGGGCATCGCCGAGGGTCTCAAGGATTTAATCGCGCGGCGTGAGGAAAAACTGCCGGACAGCGTTAGTTGATGTGACAGGCGAAGACCTGACGGAACAACCAAGGGAGGAAAACATGACGCTCTTCAGAAGCAATGGCGACCGCGTGCCGGGCGCTATCGAGACAATGGCGAAAGAGACGCGTGCAGGCCGCATGGACCGGCGCGAATTCCTGGCGCTGGCCAGCGCCTTCGGCGCGTCGACGGCTTTCGCCTATGGCATGATCGGCCTTGCCGCGCCGACAAAGGCCTTGGCCGATGAACCGAAAAAGGGTGGAACGCTGCATGTCGCGATGTCGGTCAAGGCGCAGAAGGATCCGCGCACCTATGACTGGACCGAGATGGCAAACGTCACCCGTTGTTGGTTGGAGCCGCTCGTCCGCTATACGCACCAGTTCACTTTCGAGCCGGTCCTGCTCGAAAGCTGGGACGTCAATGACGACGCCACCGAATACACCCTGCATCTGCGCAAAGGCATTACCTGGAACAACGGCGACGCCTTCAACGCTGATGACGTGGTCTCCAATCTGAACCGCTGGTGCGAGAAGGGTGCTTCCGGCAATTCCATGGCGGCACGCGTCGGCGCGCTGATCGACACAAAGACCGGCAAGGCCCGGGATGGCGCTATCACCAAGGTCGATGACCTCACGGTCAAGCTGAAGCTGACCGAACCCGACATCGCGATCATACCGGGCTTCACCGACTATCCGGCGCTGGTCGTGCATCGCGACTTCGATAAGGATGGCGCCGACCCGATCAAGAAGCCGATCGGTACCGGACCTTTCGAGTTGGTGTCTTATGCAGTGGGTTCGAAGGCGGTCGTCAAGCGTCGCGAGAACGGCAAATGGTGGGGTGGTGAAACGCCGCTCGACGGTGTCGAGTTCATCGACTACGGCACCGACTTCAACGCCACGCTGAATGCCTTCGAATCTGGCGAGATCGACCTCGATTTCGAAACGCCGGCCGACTTCATCGATGCCCTCGACAAGATGGATCTGGTGAAATCGGAGGTCGCGACGGCGACCACGCTCGTTGCCCGCACCAACATCACCCACAAGCCCTATGACGACCAGCGGGTGCGCAATGCGCTCCAGATGGCCGTCGACAACAATGCCGTCATGCAGCTCGGCTACGCCGGGCTTGGCACGGTTGGCGAGAACCACCACGTCGCCCCGATCCATCCCGAATACTATCCGCTACCCAAGAAGACACGCGATGCCGCCGCCGCCAAGAAGCTGATGGCGGATGCCGGGCAGGCCGACTTCGAGCACGAGCTGATCACCGTCGAGGACGAATGGCAGAAGAACACTGGCGATGCGATCGCCGGCCAATTGCGCGATGCCGGCATCAAGGTGAAGCGTACGGTGCTGCCGGGCTCGACCTTCTGGAACGACTGGACGAAGTATCCGTACTCGATGACCATCTGGTACATGCGGCCGCTGGGCGTCCAGGTGCTGGCGCTCGGCTATCGCTCGGGCGAGGCCTGGAACGAAACGGCCTATGCCAACCCGGATTTCGACGCCAAGCTGAAGCAGGCGCTTTCGCTGGCCGATCCTGCCAAGCGCAAGGAGGTGATGAAGGACGTCGAGCAGATCCTGCAGGATTCCGGCGTCATCATCCAGCCGTTCTGGCAGAAGCTCTACTGCCACATGAGCAAGAAGGTGAAGAACTACGGAATGCACCAGACCTACGAAATGGACTTCCAGAACGTTTGGCTGGACGCCTGATTTAACTCCCGAGACTTGCAAGCAAATGCCGCCGGCACCTATGACAAAAGGTGCCGGCGGCCCGTAAATCACTGACAAGCAATTGGCGCAGGCAAAATGTCCGACGACGAGATCATCCTTTCCGAACTTTCCGACGACGAGTTGGTGCAGCAGATGCACGACGACCTCTATGACGGGCTGAAGGAAGAGATCGAGGAAGGCACCAACATCCTGCTCGAGCGCGGCTGGGTACCTTACAAGGTGCTGACGGAAGCGCTGGTCGAAGGCATGCGCATCGTCGGCGAGGATTTTCGCGACGGCATCCTGTTCGTGCCCGAAGTGCTCTTGTCCGCCAATGCGATGAAGGCCGGCATGTTCATCCTGCGTCCGCTGCTTGCCGCCACCGGCGCACCGAAGCAGGGCAAGATGGTCATCGGCACAGTCAAGGGCGACATCCACGACATCGGCAAGAACCTCGTCGGCATGATGATGGAAGGTGCCGGCTTCGACGTCATCGACCTCGGCATCAACAATGCGGTCGAGAAGTATCTCGATGCGATCGAGCAACACCAGCCCGACATCATCGGCATGTCGGCACTGCTGACCACGACCATGCCCTATATGAAGGTCGTCATCGACACGATGAAGGAAAAGGGCATCCGCGACGATTATGTCGTGCTGGTCGGTGGTGCACCGCTGAACGAGGAATTCGGCAAGGCTGTCGGCGCCGACGCCTATTGCCGCGACGCCGCGGTGGCGGTCGAGACCGCCAAGGACTTCATGAAGCGCAAGCACAACGTGCGGACTTGAGCACAGCAGTTCGATCCATGTTTGTGACCGAGAGCGCCGCCATGCACCCGGATGGCAAGATGGCCAGAACCGCTTGGCACGAAGGGGGCTGAGGTCCGTATGCGCATCGAGTCGATCAAAGTCTATCAGGTCCTTCTGCCTGTCAAAGGCGGCGCCTACCGGATGGCTAGCGATACCGTGCAGAATCTGGATAGCACACTCGTTGAAGTGACCACCGAGGACGGACTGTCAGGCTGGGGTGAGACGTGCCCGGTCGGCCCTGTTTATCAGCCCCAACATGCTCTGGGTGCGAGAGCGGCAATTGCCGAAATAGCGCCTGGACTCGTTGGTGAGGGCACTGCGTCCATGCGCCGCCTCGCGAAAAGAATGGACGAGCGGTTGAACGGTCACAACTATGCCAAGGCGGCCTTGGACATAGCCCTCCTCGACCTCGCCGGCCTGCGGCTGGGCGTTCCGGTTTCAACACTTCTGGGCGGGGCGCTCACCGATCGTGTGCCGTCTTACTACTCGACTATTGTCGGTGCACCGGACGAGACGGCGCGTATTGCCGTCGACAAGGTCAAGGCCGGATACCCACGACTTCAGATCAAGATAGGCGGACGGGATCTCGAGCAAGACGTTGCCACCGTGCACAAGGTATGGGAAGCGGTTGGCTTCAAGGCACGGATAGCCGTCGACGCCAATCGCGGCCTCACCGCCGCGGCCGCGCTGCACATCGATCGGCTTTGCCAGGCAATCCCGTTCGTGTTCGAACAGCCTTGCAACACCATGGAGGAAGTCGCGAGCCTCAAGGGGCGCGTGACCCATCCGGTCTACCTCGATGAGAATACCGAGGATTTGAATGCCGTCCTGCGGGCAGTTTCTTCAGGTATCGCGGACGGATTCGGATTGAAGGTCACCCGCCTTGGCGGCCTCACCAAGATGGTCACGGTCCGCGACCTGTGTGCGATACGATCGCTTCCGCACAGCTGCGACGATGCCTGGGGTGGGGACGTCATCGCCGCGGCATGCGTGCACCTCGCCGCTACCGTCGAGCCGAGCCGTTTTGAGGGCGCCTGGATCGCGCAGGAATACATCGAAGGGCATACCGACCCGGTAAACCCCGTCGTCATCGAAAACGGACATATATGCGTCCCGCAGATGCCAGGGCTCGGTGTCAAGCCCGAGCGCTCCCGGCTCAAAGCGCCTGTCGCGACTTTCGGAGGCTGAGAATCCTGTGATGTTCGCGGCGATTGTAACTGCCAGTATCGTCGGCAGTTAACCGCGGAAGTGCTTTTGCGAACCTCCAGAACGTTTGGCTGGATGGCTGAACCAAGGCGCCGCAGGACTTCATGAGCCGCAAAAAAGTCGATATGCAGGATGTGTGGTATTGATAGCCTCAAGCCATCAAAAGCCGGAGACCCTGCATGAGACGGACAGTGCTCGTTGCCGCCCTTTCGATAGCCTTGCCCGCGGCTGCCTTCGCCGGACCAGCGTCCGATGCGGTGAAGTTCTTCTATGTGCCGGCGGTCAAATTCGAGGCCGACGAGCAATACCGGGATCGGTTTACCGAGCCGGTGACGAACCTGTTCAACCTGAACGACCAGGCAACGAAAAAGAACCCGGACGAGGTCGCCTGCATCGATTTCGATCCTGGCCTGGATGCGCAGGACTTCGATCAGAAGACTGTCTCGAAAACGCTGAAACTGTCCGAGAAGTTGGATGGTGACACCGCCGAGGTTACGGCGTCCTTCAGCCTTTTTGCAGAAGGCGATGACTCCAAACGTGACATGGTCTGGTCGCTCAAGAAGATCGACGGCAAGTGGAAGATATCGGACATTGCCTCCAAGACCAGCGACTGGAAGCTCAGCGCGCTGGAATGCGTGGCCGGCCAGACGCCGGAGTGAAGGCGATGGTCCGTCGCCGGATCCTGGCACTATCGGCCATGTGCCTGCTGGCAGCGGGTCCGAGCGGCGCCGCCGCGCAAGGGCTGTTCGGTGCGCCGCCGGCAAACGCGCCGGCTGACAGCGCCCCGGGCGACAGCGGGGCGCCAGCTGCAATTGCGCCCGGCGGTGCGGTGGAACCCGCAACGCCACCAGTGGCATGGCCGCCCAGCGAGCCCGCCGCACCCATCCAGCCGGGATCGCCGACGGCGGTGGTGCGGCCATTTTACGATCAGGTCGGGCTCGAACTCGATCCGGCGCAGCGCAGCCATTTCATCGATCCGGCGAAAACCGTTCTCGACAAGAGCGACGCCTTGCGCAAATCGGGACAGGGCGAATGCCTCGACCCCAACATGGCGCTCGACAACGCGAACTATGACAAAGCCGAGATCGACAAGAGCCTGAAGACGCTTGAAGCGATCAATGGCGACAAGGCCAAGGTCATTGTCGCCTTCGTTGTCGCCGGCAACCCGCACCGGCTGGAATGGAAGTTCAGCAAGGTCGACGGCGACTGGAAGATATCGGACCTGTTGTCGGTGACCGGCGAATGGGCGCTCAGCCAATATCAGTGCGAATGAGCGGGAGACCAAAAGCGCCTTGTTGAAACGGATTCAGGCGACGCGCTTTAAGTCTTTGTTCTTATATATGCCGTTGCCTCAAAACCGGCGTCAATTTTGGGTGACATGCATCAGCCGCGCCCGCGATAGGGCGCCACTCCGGTATCGGGCAACCAGGCGCCTTCCGGCGGCGCGCCGGTCTGCCAGAACACGTCGATCGGAATGCCTCCGCGCGGGAACCAGTAGCCGCCGATACGCAGCCACAGCGGCTTGGTTGCCGCCACGATGCGGCGGCCGATCATGACGGTGCATTCTTCATGGAAGGCGCCGTGGTTGCGAAATGAGGTCATGAACAGTTTCAGCGACTTCGATTCCACCAGCAGCGCATCGGGGGCGTAGTCGATGACGATATGGGCGAAGTCCGGCTGGCCGGTGACCGGGCACAGCGAGGTGAATTCCGGGCAGGTGAAGCGCACGATTGCGGGCGGGCCATCGCCGCGCGTAAACGGCACGGTCTCCAGCACCGCTTGATCGGGGCTCTGGGGCGTCTCGACGTGTGCGCCGAGCTGGGTGAGGTTCTTGGTGACGGTCATGGGCAGCATTCCTTCGAATTTGCCGCTCATTAGCACCGGACCGAAAAGCGCGCAGCGGTTTTCGGACGAATCCAATCATTAAGTAGGATCTGAACCATCGGACCGAAAAGTGCCCCGGCATCGTTGGTGGCGCGCGGTCGGCCCTGCGTACGAGAGCCCGTGTACGTTGGTCAGACCGCGCGCCCGCACGTCATCGGCTTGTCGCCAGACAACGTACGATTCTGTGAGTTGCTGCGTCTCAGACCATCCTGGCGACGGCCATGCAGAGCACGGTCACGACCAGCAGCCGCGCGGCAATGCGCTCGCCCGTCGCCATTCTGGCGCGCAGTTGCGTTTCGGTTTCCGCACTTGCGCCGGCAAGCCGCCGGCTGGGCGCCCTGACCATGGCGCCGAGCACGCCCGCGGCGGCGAAAGCGGTCAGGATGCCAAGCGCCAGCACCATTTCCATCGAGCCGAAATAGGCGCCGTGGAAGAAATACCAGAGCAGCGCTCCGGTCAGGAAAACCATGCCGGCCGCACCCATTTGCGGCTGGATGAAGCGCTCGGCACGGATATCGGGATCGCGCGCCAGCGTGATCGTCGTGCCTGCCCAGAATACGCCCGCCATGACGTGAAGGCCGATAACGACGATGTAGACGTACTGCATGACCGGATTCTCCTCTTTCGTGCGTCATTGCCATATAGTTAGATATCTAACGGTTAGGTGTCAATGTATAAACCACGGCCAGTTCCATCGGCCTTTCCCTTGTTCTAGTGTCTGGCAATGACGCCCTTTGAACGCCCGCCAATAGGCATGAATCTCGGCCGTACCGCCAAGCTGGTTGCCCAGGCTTTTGACGCTGCCCTGGTCGAGGCTGGCGGCACGCTGCCGGTCTGGCTCACTCTGCTGTCGGTCAAGTCGAGCAAGCTTGCCAACCAGCGCGAACTCGCCGGCATGATCGGCATCCAGGGCGCGACGTTGACCCATCATCTCAACGCGATGGAGACGCAGGGCCTGCTGACGCGCCGCCGCGATCCCGTCAATCGCCGGGTTCATCTGGTCGAATTGACCGAGGCCGGAGAAGCGATGTTCGAGACATTGCGCAAGGCAGCTCTTGTCTTCGACAAGCGGCTGCGGGTGGGGCTTTCCGACGAGCGGCTGGCGGAGTTCGCACAGGTGCTGGCGGCCTTGCGGGCCAATGTGGAAAGCTAGGGCAGGCTCAGTCGTCGTAGCTCTGGATTGCGCCAAAGGTGTAGTGGCGCAGCTTCAGTGCGGTGATCAGGTTGGTCAGCTTCGTCTTGCCGTCGAAACTGTCCTGGAACATCTCGTCATGCATCAGCAGGATCAGCTTGCGCGGCTTGACGAAGCGGCCGTAGCCGAACAGGTGATCGATCTCGCTGACCAGATGGTCGACGCTCTGCACCGGCTCGCCGCTGTCCTTGTGCACCCATTCATGGTCCCAGCCGTAGAGATAAAAGCCTGAGGCCGCGACAAACTCATAGTCGGGCTCCTCGCGGCCCTCCTGGGCCAGGCCAAGCGAAGTGTCGTTCTTCGACATCGAGGGCAGCCTGAACACGTCGCGCCCCGGCAGCCGGGCGTGTGCACCACCGGCTTGAGGCCGAGCACCGCGTTTGCCCGCATCATGTCGGCGACGACGCCTTCGGTGTCGGCGTAGTAATGCTGGTAGCGGTTGTTGGCGTGGCTGTAGCTGTGGTTGCCGAGTGTAACCAGCGGAAGCTGTTTGGCGCGCTGGACGAGCGCCCTGTTGGCGGCGCTTGCTTGCGCATGCATGCCGACCATGAACATGGTCGCCGGAACCTGTTCGGCTTCCAGCACGTCGAGGATGTTGCTGGTGCCGTTCAGCGGGCCATCGTCAAAGGTGAGATAGATTGTGCGATCCGCCCCATGGGCGGGGAACGCAAGAATCAACAGTGCCGCCAGGACAATCCGAAACGGTGTCATCACCCGCACTATCAGGTTGCGATGGCGACAGGCCGCCATGTCCACAACGGCTTGTCAAGGCGTGCGGTGCATGTCGCCCAAAAGTGCGCAGCGGTTTTGGGGCAACGACATGGAGAAAACAGAGAGACAAAGCGCGTCGGATGTCTCCGCTCGAGCGCGACGCGCTTTGCCTACGCCAGGCTTCCTTGCAGCACCGTCAGCCTGGCCTTCTTCGGCATGCGGGCCGTCAGCCATTCCAGCGCCTTGTCCTGCGGCATCGGGAAGGCGATGGAATAGCCCTGCACCTGATCGCAGCCGATTGCCATCAGCGAATCGAGCTCGGCCTCGGTTTCAGCGCCTTCGGCAACGATCGAGATGCCAAGGCCACGCGCCAGCTCGGTGATGGCACGCACGATCTTCGAGTTGTCGCCATTCTCATGGATGTTCTGAACGAAGCGTCGGTCGATCTTCAGCCGGTCGATCTCGTTGGGGTTGACGTGGCTGAGCGAGGCATAGCCGGTGCCGAAATCATCGAGTTCGAGATGGACGCCGGCTGCCCTGATATGGCGCAGCTTGGCGGCGATGCCGGTCTTCTCGTCGTCGAGAATGACGGACTCGACGATTTCCAGCGACAGTTTCTGCGGCGGCAGCCCAGCCTTCTCCAGCGTCTCGAACAGGAACGCATCGAAGTCGTGCTCGCGCAGTTCGGTGCCTGAAACATTGACGGCAAGCCGCCCAAAGGCAATGCCGGCGCGGTTCCATTCGGCGGCTTCGTTGATCGCCTTCGAGATGACGATGCGGCCGATCTCCGGCATGAAGCCGCATTTCTCGGCGACCGGAATGAATTCGCCGGGCGAGATCATGCCGCGCTCGGCATGGTTCCAGCGCACCAGCGCCTCGATGCCGCTGATCGTGCCGTCGGTCAGCGAAACCTGCGGCTGGAAATAGACCTGGAACGCCCGGTCCGCGATGGCGATCTTGATGTCGTGCTCGAGCTGCTTGCGATAGTCGAGCTCGCGGCGCAACTCCTCGGAGAAGAACGAGAAGTTGCTGCCTCCCAGCTTCTTGGCGGAGTAGAGCGCCAGATCGGCGTGGACCAGCAGGTCCTGCGCATTGTCGGCGTCGACCGGGTAGACGGCGATGCCGGCGCTGGCGCCCGGAAGAATGGTCGTGCCCTGAAAGATGATCGGCTCGTTGATGTGGGCCAGGATACGCCGCGCCAGCATGTTGATGTCTTCGGTACCGCCGGCGCCGCCGAGGATCATGACGAACTCGTCGCCGCCCAGGCGTACGCACAGGTCCGATGCCCGGCAGGAATCGCGCATGCGCTGCGCCGTGACGACCAGCACATAGTCGCCGGCGGCGTGGCCGAGCGTATCGTTGATCTGCTTGAACCGGTCGAGGTCGAGCTGGACGACGGCAAGCCGCTCACGACGCCGTTGCGAGCCCTTGATCAGCGTATCGAAATGATCGGTCAGGAACGTGCGGTTGTGCAGGCCGGTGAGGCCGTCGTGCACCGCGATGAAGGCCATGGAATTGCGTGCGTCGATCAGCTCATGCGTCTTGCGCAGGATGGCGTTCGACATCGGCCGGAAGATGAAGAGCGCCACCAGCACGATCACCCCGAGGGTGGCGTAGAACAGCGTGCGGTGAAGCGCGAGCAGCTTCTCGGCGCGCTCGTCGGCATCGGCGCTGATGCGCTGGCCAAGCGCTGCGTAGCCCGACAAGGTCGCGTTGGCGACAGAGGCATCGAGATTGACGCGCTCGCCACTGCCCTTGTAGCCGTCACTGGCGCCCGTCAGCTGGGATTCAAAGGATGAAATCAGTCGCTTGCCATTGGCGACGAGGCCTACCGAGAAATAATCGAGATGGAACGGCTTGGCGAACAGCACGCTCTCGGTCGATTTCGGGTCCAATCGGGCAGGGGACATCGGGTCGGCGTTGGTCTGCTCGAGCAGCAGATCGTAGTTCGTCTCGAACTCCGCCGTCGCCTGCTTGAGAGCGCTGACCAGCGCCGGCTGCTTGTCACGCGAACCAGAACTCGTTGCGCCGGCAAGGAAGACGATGCGCTGCGACAGCGTCTTTTGCGTGCTGACTATGTCAAGCAAGGTGTTGTTGTGCTGCTGGGTGGCCATCATCTGCTGCAGCAGGATGAAGGAGGCTATCACCATGGCGGCGATGATCAGCAGGGCCAGCCAGTAGCCAGCCTTGATCAGCAGTATGAGCTTGCCTGAAACGGTTTGCACCGGCTGCTGCGACATGTTGGGGGGCGGCCCTCTCGCCAACGGATTCTTGTTGCGAGGACCATTGGCTTGCAAACGTTAACAGGTCTGGAAATCGACAGCCGGACGGCGAGGGGGAAACGCTTAAAGATCGCGAAATGGTTATCGGCCGGTTTAGCCCTGTGTCGGCATTTGAGCGGTCGTCGGTCAGTACCGTTGTCGTGACGTCGCTTCCGCGGCCGCATGACGATGCATATCGGGGCCGCCTGCCCACCGATCCGGTCGTTTTTGCGATGGATTTTTCGCGCGGGCCGGACGACAGTCGGTCCACATCAAACGAGGCCCGATCATGACCGCAGCATTTCTCTCTCACATCGACAGCGAACTCGCGGGGCTTAAGTCGGCCGGCCTCTATAAATCCGAGCGGGTGATCTCTTCGACCCAGTCGGCGCAGATCGAGGTCGGCGGTCAGAAGGTGCTTAATTTCTGCGCCAACAACTATCTCGGCCTCGCCGACAGCGCCGACCTGCGCGCGGCGGCCAGCCAGGCGCTCGACCGCTATGGCTATGGCATGGCCTCGGTGCGCTTCATCTGCGGCACGCAGGAGGAACACAAGCAGCTCGAGGCGACGATTTCATCCTTCCTCGGCCTGGAGGACACCATCCTCTACGGCTCCTGCTTCGACGCCAATGGCGGCCTGTTCGAAACGCTGTTGGGGGAGGACGATGCGATCATTTCCGATGCGCTGAACCACGCCTCGATCATCGACGGCGTGCGGCTGTCGAAGGCAAAACGCTTCCGCTACGCCAACAACGACATGGCCGACCTCGAAGCACGGTTGAAGGAGGCGAAGGATTGCCGCTTCCGGCTGATCGCCACCGACGGCGTGTTTTCCATGGATGGCATCATCGCCAATCTCAGGGGTGTCTGCGACCTCGCCGACAAGTACGATGCCATGGTTATGGTCGATGACAGCCATGCGGTCGGCTTCGTCGGCCAGAATGGCCGCGGCTCTGCAGAGCATTGCGGCGTCGAGGGCAGGATCGACATCATCACCGGCACGCTCGGCAAGGCGCTCGGCGGTGCATCCGGCGGCTACACATCGGGCAAAAGCCAAGTGGTCGACTGGCTGCGCCAGCGCTCGCGGCCCTATCTCTTTTCCAACACGCTGATGCCGGCGATCGCCGGCGCCTCGATCAAGGTGTTCGACCTGATCCGCAATGGCGACGCCTTGCGCGAACGCCTATATGCCAATGCGGCACGGTTCAGGTCGCAGATGGGCAAGCTCGGCTTCACGCTGGCCGGGGCCGATCATCCGATCATTCCGGTGATGCTGGGCGACGCGACGCTGGCGCAGGAGATGGCGGCGCGCATGCTGAAGCGCGGCATCTATGTCATCGGTTTTTCCTTCCCGGTGGTGCCGAAGGGCCAGGCGCGCATCCGCACGCAGATGTCGGCGGCGCATTCCAGTGCCGACATCGACCGTGCAGTGGAGGCGTTCGGCGCTGTCGGGCGCGAACTCGGGGTGATTTCCTGAAAGGCCGGAATCGCAAAGCGATTTCGAAACAAGAGATTCAAGGGACAGAAGCATGTCGAACATGATGAAGGCGCTGGTGAAGGCGAAGGCCGAGCCGGGCATCTGGATGGAGGAGGTGCCGGTGCCGGAGATCGGCCCCAACGACGTGCTGATCAAGGTCAGGAAGACCGCGATCTGCGGCACCGACGTCCACATCTACAATTGGGACCAGTGGGCGCAAAAGACCGTGCCAGTGCCGATGGTGACGGGCCATGAATTCGTCGGCACGGTTGCCGATTTCGGCGCCGCGGTCACCGAATATAAGGTCGGCCAGCGCGTGTCGGGCGAAGGCCACATCGTCTGCGGCCATTGCCGCAACTGCCGCGCGGGCCGGGGGCATCTCTGCCGCAACACGCTCGGCGTCGGCGTCAACCGCCCCGGCGCCTTCGGCGAGTATCTGGCGATCCCGCAGCACAATGTCGTGCCGATCCCCGACGACGTGCCGGACGAGATCGCCGCGATTTTCGATCCGCTCGGCAATGCGGTCCATACCGCCCTGTCCTTCGATCTGGTCGGCGAGGATGTGCTGGTCACCGGGGCCGGGCCGATCGGCATTATGGGCGCGCTGGTGGCGCAATGCGTCGGCGCGCGAAAGGTGGTCATCACCGACATCAACCCGGTGCGCCTGGCGCTGGCGAAAAAGCTTGGCGTGCAGCACGTCGTCGACGCCTCGAAGGAAAAGCTGCGCGACGTCATGCCGGTGCTCGGCATGACCGAGGGTTTCGACGTCGGTCTCGAAATGTCGGGAGCGGCGCCCGCCTTTCGCGACATGATCGACACCATGAACAATGGCGGCAAGATCGCCATTCTCGGCATCGCGCCGACCGGCTTCGAGATCGACTGGAACAAGGTCATCTTCAAGATGCTGCATCTCAAGGGCATCTACGGCCGCGAAATGTTCGAGACCTGGTACAAGATGATCGCGCTGGTGCAGGGGCCGCTGGATGTTTCCGGGCTGATCACCCACCGCATCGGCATCGACGACTTCCAGACCGGTTTCGATGCAATGCGCAGCGGCAGTTCCGGCAAGGTGGTGATGGACTGGTAGGCGCCGCCTAGGAGGCGTAGCGATTCTTCGCGCCGACCGCCAACGATCTAATTCTTGCCCAACGCTTGCTCTAGCGCAGCCAATCCTTCCGCGATCGCTGCACGCTCGTCCACACTCAACTTGTCCAGCAACCCCCGCTCGAACGCCTTCGCCAGCGGCACCATTTCGCCATAGGCGGCAAGGCCCGCCTTGGTCAGGGTCAGATGCTCGACGCGGCGGTCGTTTTCATCAGGAGTGCGCGTCAGCCAGCGCCGCCTTTCGAGTTCGGCAACGGCGCGTGACACCTTGGTCTTGTGCATGGCCGATTGCTCGCCGAGTGCTGTCGCGGTCATTGTGCCGTGCTGGCCCAGCCCCGAAAGGGTGCGCCATTCGGGCCGCGTCAGGCCATGGCTGTCCTTGTATATCCCCGCGAATTCCCGGCTGACCGCGTCGGCCAGGCGATAGAGCCGGTAGGGCAGGAAGTTTTCCAGGTCGAGGATTTCCATGGTTGCACATCCCGGCAGAAGCATTGGCATTGATAGTTACATTTTCGATGGTTACAAATGAAACCAGTTTGGTCAATTCCGGAGGAAGCAATGGCCTTTTCCTACATGCCGGGCTTCGGCAACGACTTCGAAACCGAAACCTTGCCGGGCTCGCTGCCGCAGGGGCGGAACTCGCCGCAGCGGCCGGCCTACGGCCTCTACGCCGAGCAGCTTTCCGGTTCGCCCTTCACCGCGCCGCGCGGCACAAATGAGCGGTCCTGGCTCTATCGGATCCGGCCGAGCGTGAAGCACACCGGCCGTTTCAAACCGGCTGACTATCCATTGTGGAAGAGCGCTCCCAATGTCGGTGATCACGAGCTGGCGCTCGGCCAGTACCGCTGGAACCCGGTGCCGATGCCGAAGGAGCCGACCGATTTCATCACCGGCATGCGCAGCATAACCACGGCCGGCGACGTGCTTGGGCAAACCGGCATGGCGGCCCACGTCTATGTCGCCAACCGCTCGATGGTTGACGACCATTTTTTCAACGCCGATGGCGAGTTGCTCATCGTGCCGCAGGTCGGCGCCTTGCGCTTCATCACCGAGATGGGCGTCATCGAGCTTAGGCCCGGCGAGATCGCCGTGCTGCCGCGCGGGCTTGTCTTCAAGGTCGAGCTGGTCGATGCCGAAGTGCGCGGCTATGTCTGCGAGAACTACGGCGCCAAGCTGACCCTGCCGGATCGTGGCCCGATCGGCGCCAATTGCCTCGCCAACCCGCGCGATTTCAAGACGCCTTGCGCCTGGTTCGAGGAGAAGGAGACGCCGTGCCGGCTGATCGTGAAGTGGTGCGGAAATTTCCATGTCACCGAGATCGGCCATTCGCCGCTGGATGTCGTCGCCTGGCACGGCAACTACGCGCCCTACAAATATGATCTGGCGACCTTTTCGCCGGTCGGTGCGCTGCTGTTCGACCACCCCGATCCGTCGATCTTCACCGTGCTCACAGCCCCGAGCGGCGAGGAAGGCACCGCCAACATCGACTTCGTCATCTTCCCGCCGCGCTGGCTGGTGGCCGAAGATACGTTCCGGCCGCCCTGGTATCACCGCAACATCATGAGCGAGTTCATGGGGCTGATCCACGGCCAGTACGATGCCAAGGAGGAGGGCTTCGTGCCCGGCGGCATCAGCCTGCACAACCTCATGCTGGCCCATGGGCCGGATGCGCCTGGCTTCGAAAAGGCCTCGCGCGCGGACCTGAAACCGGTCAAGCTCGACAGCACCATGGCCTTCATGTTCGAGACCCGTTTTCCGCAGATGCTGACCCACTACGGCGCCGAACTGGAAACCCGGCAGGACAATTACATCGACTGCTGGGCCGACCTGAAGAAGCGCTTCAACGGCACGCCCGAGGGCGACTGGTCTTGAGCAGCAAGTCCATGCCGGACCGGCTGGTGCTTTTGGGCTCGAAGGGCGGACCGGCGCTGCGGCCGGGTGGCCCATGGCCGAGCTCGTCGCTGCTGCAGATCGGCGGTCGCAGCATTGTCGTCGACTGCGGGCTTGGCGTGACGCGCGGCCTGGTCGATGCCGGCATCGGGCTGAAGGCGCTCGACCTGATCTTCATCACGCATCTGCATTCCGACCACGTGCTGGAACTCGGGCCGCTGATCCACACCGCCTGGACGGCCGGTCTGGCGTCGACCGTCGGCGTATTCGGTCCGCCAGGCACCGACCATTACTGGCGGCGCTTTTGTCAGGCGATGGAATTCGACATCGAAATCCGCATCGTCGACGAGGGCCGGCCAGATATTCGCGAACTGGTTTCGATCAACGAATTCACCGAAGGCTTGATTGTCGAGCAACGCAGCCTCAAGGTTTCGGCGCTACGCGTTGACCATCCGCCGGTGACCGACTGCTTTGCGTTGCGCTTCGAGCATGGCGGGAAAAGCGTGGTGTTCTCCGCCGATACGGCCTTCTTTCCGCCGCTCGCTGATTTTGCCCAAGGCGCCGACATCCTCGTCCACGAAGCTATGCTGGAGGAAGGCATAGAGCGGCTGGTGACCAAAACCGGCAATGGCGCGCGGCTGCGGGAACATCTGCTCGCCAGCCACAGCTTTGCCGAGGAGGCCGGGCGCATCGCCAGCGATGCCGGCGTGAAGAGGCTGGTGCTTAATCACCTCATTCCCGCCGACGATCCCGGAATCGGCGAGGGCGACTGGATCGCCGCTGTCAGGAAAACATGGGCCGGCGACTTGACGATCGCCCGCGACGGCCTTGTTGTGGAGTTCGCATGACCCTGAAAAGTGGAAACCGCTTTTCGCTGGAGATAATGCGTAAGAAAAGAATCCAAAGCGGCGCCAAGGCCGTAACAGGAGAGGAAACCGCATGAAGCTTGCCACACTGAAGGATGGGACGCGTGACGGAAAACTCGTCGTCGTCTCGCGCGACCTGACACGCTTCACCGACGCCTCGTTCCTGGTGCGCACCCTGCAGGCAGCGCTCGACGACTGGCGGCGCATCGCCCCGCACCTCGCGACAATAGCGGAATCGCTGGAGAACAACGCGGTGCCGTCGGAGCGCTTCCACGAGCATGACGCGCACTCACCGCTGCCGCGTGCCTATCAATGGGCCGATGGCTCGGCCTATGTGAACCATGTCGAACTGGTGCGGAAAGCGCGCGGCGTCGAAATGCCGGCAAGTTTCTGGACCGATCCGCTGATCTACCAGGGCGGTTCGGATTCCTTCATCGCGCCGCGTGATCCGATCCGCATGGCCGACGAAGCCTTCGGCATCGACATGGAGGGGGAAGTCGCTGTCATTGTCGACGACGTACCTATGGGCGCCAGCCTCGATGAGGCACGCGCCGCGATCCGCCTGGTGATGCTGGTCAATGACGTGACGCTGCGCGCACTCACCGGACCGGAACTCGCCAAGGGTTTCGGCTTCTTCCAATCAAAGCCGTCCTCGGCATTTTCACCTGCCGCGGTGACGCCCGATGAATTGGGCGACGCCTGGGATGGCGGCAAGGTCAGCCTGCCGCTGCTCGCCGACCTCAACGGCAAGCCGTTCGGCCGGGCCAATGCGGGCGTCGACATGACCTTCGATTTTCCGGCCCTGATCGTCCACGCCGCAAGGACGAGGCCGCTGGTATCGGGTACGATCATCGGTTCCGGCACCGTCTCCAATAAGCTCGACGGCGGGCCAGGCAAGCCTGTCTCGGCCGGCGGCGCCGGCTATTCCTGCATCGCCGAACTGCGCATGATCGAGACCATTGTATCAGGCGCGCCCAAAACGCCGTTCCTGCGCTTCGGCGACACGGTGCGCATCGAGATGAAGGACAGGACGGGTCATTCGATCTTCGGCGCCATCGAGCAGAAGGTCGAGAAATACGAGAGGTGAGGGAATGACGGGGGAAGCGTTCTATATGCTGGCGGGCGTCTGGGCGCTTGCCATATTGGCTGTCTTCATCCTGGCGATCCGGTTGAGCTACCGCATCGAGGCGCGCTCGCCGGACCTGACCAACCGCAGCGGCTTTCCGCGCAAGGCGATGATGTTCCACACCATCACCAACATGAAGGTCGCGCGGGACGGGGAGACGCAGGCAATGCGGCGGCGCATGAACAGGCTGCTGCTGATCGTTCTCGCCGGATTTGCGGTTATGTGGGCGGGTCTGTATCTGGTGCGGTCCGCCGGATGAACCTGCTGGATCATCTGCGCCGCATGGCCGGCAACAATCTCTGGTCGAACGATCGGCTGTACCGTGCTGTTCTGCAGCTCAAGCCCGGCGAATTCGCAGCCGAACGCACCAGTTTCTTCCCGTCGGTCGAGGCGACGCTCAACCACATCCTTGCGGTCGATCTTCTCTATCTCGATTTTCTCGAAGAGGGTGGCGTCGGTGCTGCCGCCCATGACGATTTTTTGCCAATCGAAGAACCGCAGGCGTTGTTTGCCGCACAGGTCGCCGCGGACCGTCGCCTGATCGCTTTTTGCGACCGGCTCTCGGCAGCCGATCTCGATCGTCAGGTCGTCACCGACCGGCGCAAGGACGGCATGATCCCCGAGCGCATCGGCGACATCCTCGCTCACGTCTTCCTGCATGACATCCACCATCGCGGCCAGGTGCACGCGATGCTTTCCGGCACGTCGGTCGCGCCGCCGCAGCTCGATGAATTCCTGCTCGACTACGATATGAAGCTGAGGAAAGAAGAGGTCGAGCGGCTGGGCCTCAAGATCTGATTTGGCGCATGACCCGAAACCAGGGTCATGCGCTATCCGCTCGACCTGAAGCCTACTCCGCCGCCTGAACCTTGATCACGCCGCGCTTGATCTGGTCCTGCTCGATCGATTCGAACAGGGCGCGGAAATTACCCTCGCCAAAGCCTTCGTCGCCCTTGCGCTGGATGAACTCGAAGAAGATCGGCCCGATAACGGTTTTCGAAAAGATCTGCAGCAGGATCTTGGTCATGCCGCCGTCGACGACGCCTTCGCCGTCGATCAGGATGCCGTGCTTCTTCATCCGTTCGATCGGCTCGTCATGGCCGTTCACGCGGTCATAGGACATGTCGTAATAGGTTTCCGGCGGGCCGGGCATGAACTTCAGTCCGTTCTCGGCCAGCCTGTCGGTGGCGGCGTAGATCTCGTCGGTGCCAACCGCAATGTGCTGGATGCCTTCGCCATTGTACTTCTTCAGATACTCGGCGATCTGGCTGGTCTCGTCCTTGGACTCGTTGAGCGGGATGCGGATCTTGCCGCAGGGCGAGGTGATGGCGCGGCTGACTAGACCGGTGATCTTGCCGTCTATATCGAAGAAATGGATCTGCTTGAAGCCGAACAAATTGCGGTAGAAATCCCACCATTTGTCCATCTGGCCGCGATAGACATTGTGGGTGAGGTGGTCGAGAAAATAGAAGCCGACGCCTTGCGGCCGCGGATCGCGCGCGCCGACCCACTCGAACTCGGCATCATAGGCCGAGCCCTTCTTGCCATAGGTGTCGATGAAATAGAGCAGCGAGCCGCCAATGCCGACGATGGCCGGCACGTCGAGCGCCTTGTCGTCGCCTTCGTAAGGCGTGGCGCCCTTGGCAACGGCGTGGTCGAAAGCGTGCTTGGCATCGACCACCCGCCAGGCCATCGATGCAGCACAAGGGCCGTGCTTGCCAGCGAACTTCATAGCATGTGAGCCCGGCTCGGCATTGACGACATAGTTGATGTCGCCCTGGCGCCAAACGGTGATGTCTTTCGTGCGGTGCTTGGCCACCGCGACATAGCCCATGCGGGTGAACAGTTCGGCGAGCTTTTCCGGCTCCGGATGCGCGAACTCGACAAACTCGAACCCATCCGTGCCGGCGGGGTTGTCCTTGCTGATCTTGGCGGGCGGGGCGTCGTGCGGGAAGGGGCCCATGATAGTCCTCCGGATATGGCTTGGCCTGAAATGGCCACCTGACGCGATCATAGCGCGGAGCCGGCGCATGGTGCTTGCATTCAAACGCTTGAAATGATCAGTTTATGCGCAAAGCGTGCACAAAAGGGCAGGACTCCATGGATGAGACGCGCATTGATCAGTTTGACCGCAAGATAATGGCACTCTTGCAGGGGGATGCGGGGTTGACCAACAACGATCTTTCGGAGCGGGTGAACCTGTCGGCGTCGCAATGCTCGCGCCGCCGCCAGCGGCTCGAGGAGGACGGCTATATCAGGGGTTACCACGCCGTGCTCGACCGCGACAAACTCGGCTTCTCGCTGGTCAACGTCATCTCGGTGACGCTCGCCACCCACAACCGCGACAATGCCAGGCGCTTTGGCGAACTGGTGGCGCGGCTGCCCGAGGTGCAGGAAGCGCACGCGCTGACCGGCGAGATGGACTATATCCTGAAAGTGGTGACGCCCGACCTGAAGTCACTATCGGAATTCGTCAACGGCGTACTGCTGCCGCACGAATCCGTGCAGCATGTCAAGACGGCGATCGTGCTTGAGACGCTGAAGGAAACCGGCGCGCTGCCGATTTGAACCTCCGGTCGATTTAACCCTTCGACTGCTGGATCAGCCCGTAGAGGTTGGTGCAGCGCGCGCCGGAGCGGCAATAGGCGAACACCGGGCCGTCGAGTTCGTCGAGCGCCTCGGCTTGATCCTCGACATTCTCGGCCGTGATCTGGCCGCTGATGACGGGGATGTAGCGGAAGGCCATGCCGGCGGCCTCGACCACTGCCTTGAGCGTGTCGGCCGAAGGCTGGCCGGGCTGCTCGTCATCGGGCCGGTTGCAGATGACGCTCTTGAAGCCGGCCTCCTTGATGGCGGTGACGTCTTCGGGCTGGATCTGGCCCGAGACCGAATAGTCCTCGCTGATCTCGCGGTATTCCATGGCAGCATCCTCGCAATCTGGTTTGGCGGAGAGTCTTGCCACTCCCTGACGTGGCCGGCAACTACTTCCTATGCCGCGGCCGGCTGAGCAAGCCGTGCCCTGGCGAAACGCGCCACGACGATGCCGGCGATCACGGCCGCGACAAAGATCGCCGTCGCGGAGGAGCCGAGACCAAGCGCGGGAATGGCGCCGCCGGGACAGAAGCCGGCGATGCCCCAGCCGATGCCGAAGACAGCGGCGCCGCCGGCCAGCTCCGCGTCGATGGCTCGCTTCGTCGGCAGGGCGAACGCGGTTTCGAACACCGGTGACTTGCGGCGCCGGAATGTCAGGCGGTAGCCGGCGAATGCGACCGCAAGGCCGCCACCCATCACGAAGATCAGGCTCGGGTCCCAGGTGCCGGCGATGTCGAAGAAGTTCAGCACCTTGGCTGGATTTATCATCCCGGACACGGCGATGCCGAGGCCGAAAATCCCCCCGATCAGAAATGCCGAGACGAGCTTATTCATGGGCTCAGCCTCCGATCACGTGGCGGATGATGAAGACGGTGACGAAGGCTGTGACCATGAAGATTGCGACGGCGACGATTGAGCGTGGCGATTGCCGCGCTATGCCGCAAATGCCATGTCCGCTCGGGCAGCCGCCACCGAAATGCACGCCGACGCCGACCAGGAAGCCGCCACCGACAAGTGCCAGCGTTGGCACGGGCACGCTGAAGGCGATGTGTCCGCCGACAGTCTGATAGAGAAGCGGCGCGGCCACGGCGCCGGCGAGAAAGGCGGCCCGCCAGCGCCATTCAGGCGAAAGCGGCGGGATGACGCCGGTCAGGATGCCGGTCATCCCGGCAATCCGCCCATGCAGTGCCATCAAGAGCACTGCCGACAGGCCAATAAGGGCGCCGCCAAGCAGGGACTGGAAAGGCGTAAAGTCTGTCATGTGATGCCGGCTTTTGATCCACGGTCGATCCGCGTCTTTGCGTAAGTCGACACCATAGCGCAAATAGGCATTTCCGTCGTGGAATCCAACTCAAACTGCCAGAGCGCAAACAGAGAGGCGGAGACCGGCTCCGCCTCTCCGGGGCGGGGACGCGTCAGCTGCCGAGGATGGCGCCTTTGATCTGGCGGATGTTGTTGTGCATCATGTCGATATAGGTCGAAGCCGGGCCGTCAGGCTGCGACAGCGCATCCGAGTAGAGCGTGCCGCCCACCTTGATGCCGGTCTCGCTGGCGATCTGCTCGATCAGGCGCGGGTTGGTGATGTTCTCGACGAAGATCGCGGCCGCCTTGTCGTGCTTCACCTGGTCGACCAGCCTGGCAACGTCTGCGGCGGACGGCTCGGAGTCCGTCGAAATGCCTTGCGGGGCGAGGAAGGTCAGGCCGTATTCGTGCTCGAAATAGCCGAAGGCGTCATGCGAGGTGATGACGACGCGCTTCGCTTCAGGGATCGACTGGATCGCGGCCTTCACTTCGCCTTCGACCGCGTCGAGCTTCTTGGTGTAGGCGGCGGCATTGGTCTGGTAGCTGACACAGCCGTCGGAATCGGCGGCGCAGAAGGCGTCGGCGATGTTCTTCACATAGATTTTTGCATTGGCGATCGACTGGAAGGCGTGCGGGTCTGTGACCGTCTTGCCGCCGCCGGTGCCGGCGCCTTCGGCAGCGTCGGCGTCGGCGAATTCTGGCTTGAAATCGATCGGCGTCACGCCCTTGGTCAAGGTGACGATCGAGGCCTTGGTGGCGCTGGCATCGACCAGCCGCTGCAGAAAGCCTTCAAAGTGCAGGCCGTTGACCAGCACGATATCGGCCTTGGCCATGGCCACCGCGTCGGCCGGGCTCGGCTCATAGACATGGGCGTCGCCATCAGGCCCGACAATGGTGGTCACATCGATGCGGTCGCCACCGACATTTCTGGCAAAATCGGCAATGACGGTGAAGCTGGCGACCACTTTCAGCGGTGCCGCGAAGGCCCGCGATGCGCCAAAGGCAGTTAATGTTATAACGCTCATCGCCAGGGCGGTACGGATCGATTTCAGCATGGGCGGGTCTCCTTTTAGGGCCAGGGACGGGTTGGTGATCAGGCCGTTCTGTGGCGGTGATGGACGATGCGGGCGCGAAGAATGCCGCGCGTGCCGAACACGATCGAGGCGAAATAGACGACGCCGGCGGACAGGATGATGGCCGGGCCGGACGGCAGCGACGCGTGATAGGACAGAAGCAACCCGGCGATGCAGGAGGCAAAGCCGATCAGCACCGCCAGCACGCACATCGGCTCGACGCGCACGGTCCAGAAACGGGCGGCTGCCGCCGGCAGCATCATCAGGCCGACCGACAGAAGCGTGCCGAGTGCCTGGAAGCCGCCGACGAGGTTGAGCACGACGAGGCCGAGGAAGATGAAATGCACCGGGCTGCCGAGCCGGCTGACCGAGCGCAGGAACAGCGGATCGAGGCATTCGGCGACCAGCGCCCGCCAGAAAATGGCGAGGCTGACCAGCGTCACCGCCACAATGCCGCCGATCAGCGTCAGCGCTTCGTTGTTGAGCGCCAGCACGGTGCCGAACAGCACATGCATGAGATCGACGCTGGAGCCGCGGATCGACACCATCAAGACGCCGATGGCGAGCGAAATCAGATAGAAGGCTGCCATCGAGGCGTCTTCGCGCTGGATGGTGAAGCGCGAGACGGCGCCAGCGCCGAGCGCCACGATGACGCCGGCGATCAGCCCGCCAATGGTCATCGGCAGGATTTCCAGGCCGTAGAGCAGGAAGCCGGCGGCGGCACCCGGCAAGATGGCATGCGCCATGGCGTCGCCGGACAGGCTCATGCGCCGCAGCATCAGGAACACGCCAACCGGGCAGGCGCCGAGCGACAGCATCAGCGAACCGATCAGCGCCCGCTGCATGAAGCCGAAATCGGCGAAGGGCGCGATGAAGAGACCGTAAAGCGTGTCCATCAGGCAGCCCTCGGTCCGGCACCGTGGTGATGGTCATGCCCGTGAGCGTGGCCATCATGGTCGTGATCGTGGTCATGAGCATGCCCGTCCGGCTCGCACCAGGGCGCATTCTCTTCCCAGGCTTCGTGGAAGCGACGGGCGCGCAACAAGTTCTCCGGCTTCAGCGTTTCCCTGGTCTCGCCCCAGGCAATCGGCTGGCGGGCCAGCAGCAGCGTTTCGGGGAAATTCTGGCGCACCAGGTCCAGATCATGGACGACGACCAGAATGGTGCGTTCCTCGCCATGCCAATGCTTGATCAGTGCGATCAGGTCGCCGACCGTCTTGGCGTCGACAGCGTTGAACGGCTCGTCGAGCAGGATGAGGTCGGCGTCCTGCAGCAGGACACGCGCAAACAGCGTGCGCTGCAACTGGCCACCCGACAGCGTGTCGATCGGCCGCTTCTCGAAGCCGCCGAGACCGACGGCCATCAGCGCCTGGCTGACGGAATCGCGATCATCCCTGGTGTGGCGGCCGAGCAGCCCGCGCCGTGGCCACAGGCCGAGCGAGACCAGATCGACCACCCGCGCCGGGAAGGAGCGGTCGAGTTCCGATTGCTGCGGCAGATAGGCGGCACGCACGCCAGGCGCGCGCGTGACCTCGCCGGCCATCGGTTTCAACACGCCGACAATACCCTTCATTAGCGTCGATTTGCCGGAGCCGTTGGCACCGACCACGGCTGTCAGCGAGCCTTTGCGAATCGCACCGTCAAGATGATGGATCGCCGGGTGGCTGCCGTAGCCAAGCGTCAGGTCGTGGAAGGTCAGGCAGGTATTTGTCATTCTGCGATCCATGGGGCAGCGAAATCCGGCCGCTGGCAGCGGCCGATTGGATATGTGATGTTATTACATTAGTCAACAAGCCATTCGGGCGGAATTGCGGCTGCCGGGTCAACTTGCCGTGTGTGGACATCATACGCCGTTGGCCCAAGGGGATTCGACCGGGCGACCTTGCCCGGAGCCGGCCGCAACTCTAAAGAAGCGCGACCACAAAGGAAGGAACCTCCCATGAGCATTCGTCGCATCGATGTTGGCCCGCGCATGAGCCAGATCGTCATCCACGGCAACACCGTCTATCTGGCCGGCCAGGTTGGTCAGCCGAGCGGCAACGTCGCGTCGCAGACCAGGGATGTCCTGGCGGCCATCGATGAACTGCTGGCCAAGGCCGGTTCGGACAAGACCAAGATCCTGCAGGCGATCATCTGGCTCGCCGACATGGGCACCTTTGCCGAGATGAACGCGGAATGGGACAAGTGGGTGCCGCAAGGCAACACGCCGGCCCGCGCCACCGGCGAAGCAAAGCTCGCCGGACCGGAATACCTGGTTGAGATCATCATCACGGCGGCGATTTAAGGCTTTCTACCTCCTCGAAGGTCCGGGTGGGGGCCGGCGCCGCCCCCACCCCACTGCTTCGCAGTCACCCTCCCCACAAGGGGAGAAGGTGATGTGGCGCTACCCCTGCGACGGCCTGAACCGCGCCACCAGCGTGTGGCTGTCGGCGGCATAGGTGAAGCGGACATGGGTGACCGGATGCTCGGCGCTCCATGTCCGACGCTCGACCACCAGACAGGGCGCGCCGGCCGCGATGTCGAGCGCTGCCGCGATCTGCCTGTCGGCGCCGACCGCACGAATGCGGTGCTCGGCCTCGCTCCACGGCACGCGTCCAATCAGCCACGGGCTGGGCGCGATGGCCAGAAATTCCTCGTCGGCCGCTTCCGGCACGGCGGTGAGATTGATGAGTCGCCGCTCATGCGCGAACGGCCGCTTGCCGGCGAAATGCCGGCATTCCAGTGCCAGCACAGGTCCGGCGGCACCGAGTTCCAGCAAAGCGCGGTCCTCGGCGTCGCTGCGCCTTTTGTGCCGCGCCACGCGCTCGTAGCGATAAAGCAGGCCGAGTGCTTCGACCTCGACCCGGATGTCATGGATCTCCAGCACGGCCGCTTGCGATTGCGGTTGGCGGACAAAGCTGCCGGAACGGCGGCGCCGCTCGATCAGTCCGGCCTTGGCAAGCTGCGACAGCGCCTTGTTCACCGTCATGCGCGAGCAATTGTATTGCACGCTCAGTTCGTGCTCGAACGGAATGCGATGACCGGGCGCCCAGGCACCCGACAGGATCCTTTCGCTGATGTCGGACAGGATGCGCTGGTGCAGCGAGACGCCGCCTTCCGCATCCGCCGTCTCGATCATGCTCATGCCGAAAGCGCCGTCATCACGCCGCGAAACCGCTCGGCGATGGCCTCGCGCCTTGCATGCCGCCCGCCGCTGACCTGTTTGTTGCCATGCACCCAGACGCAGTCGACCTTGCTGCCATTGGCGAAGATCCAGGCGTCGAGGATCGCGTCACCGGTCTTGCCGGCCAGCGAGGGGTGATTGCCGTCGAGCGAGACGAGATCGGCGGATGCTCCCTTAGCGATTTGCGAGGCGCCGGCCCCGAGGGCGGCACTGCCGCCGTCGAGCGCGGCCTCGAACAGCGCGTGTCCGGTCGAGCCGCCGGCTACCGCCAGCACATTGCGGGCGCGGTGTGCAAGGCGCTGCGAATATTCGAGCTGGCGCAACTCGTCGGGCAGGCCGATCAGCACATTGGAATCGGAGCCGACGCCGAAGCGGCCGCCATGCTCCCAGAACAGCGGCGCTGCAAAAGTGCCATCGCCAAGATTGGCCTCGGTGATCGGACAAAGGCCGGCGATCGCGCCGCTCCTGGCCATCGCGACCGTTTCGACATCGGTCATATGCGTGGCGTGGATGAGACACCAGCGTTGGTCTACTTTCGCGTTGGCCAGCAGGAATTCGACCGGTCGCGCGCCCGACCAGGCAAGGCAGTCCTCGACTTCCTTCACCTGCTCGGCGACGTGGATATGGATCGGCCCATCCGGCGCCATGGCGGCCACCTCAGTTAATTCCTCGACTGTCGCGGCGCGCAGACTGTGCGGAGCGACGCCGACAACAGCTTGATTCAAAGTGCGAACGCATTCCCGGCTTTTCTCAACAAGCCTGGAGAAGCGATTCACATCGTTGATGAAACGCCGTTGGCCTTCGTTGGGCGCAGCGCCTCCGAAAGAAGAGTGCGCGTAGAACACCGGCAGCAGCGTCAGGCCGATGCCCGTTTCGCCGGCCGCCGCCGCGATGCGCTCGGCCATCTCGGCAAGATTGGCGTAGGGTTTTCCATCGCGGTCGTGATGCAGATAGTGAAATTCGCCGACGCGTGAAAAGCCGGCCTCCAGCATCTCGACATAAAGCTGCGCGGCAACCGCCTCGACCTGGTCGGGCGTCATCGACAGGGCGAAGCGATACATCACCTCGCGCCAGCTCCAGAAACTGTCGGCGGAAGACCCACGAAGCTCGGCCAATCCGGCCATGCCGCGCTGGAAGGCATGGCTGTGCAAATTGGGCATGCCGGGCAGCAGGATCGTGTGGCGTTCGTCGCCGGCCACGGCGGTCGCACCCGGCTCGACCGTTGTTATGCGTCCCTTGGCCAAGGTGATCCGCACATTGCTGTGCCAGCCATTGGGAAGGAGCGCCTGTTCAGCGAAGATGTCAGTCACTTTTCTCTCCGGTTCCCTGTCTCATATGCGATGATGGCACTTGCAGTGCGTTTCAATATGTATATACATAATCGCCACCGATTGAAACGGAAAAGATGATGGCTGCAGAGAGCAAAAGCCGGGCAGGGGGTCTTCGTCTATGGCGCAATGCGCGCCTGGCGACCATGGCCGAGGGTGCCGCCGGACTTGGCGTCGTCGAACACGGCGCGGTCGCCGTGCGTGACGGCCGCATTGTCTATGCCGGCCCTGAATCGGGCATGCCCGCAACGCTTGCCCAAAATGTCGAGACGATCGATTGCGAGCAGCGCTGGATCACGCCCGGCCTGATCGACTGCCATACCCATCTGGTCCATGCCGGCAACCGCGCCAATGAATTCGAGATGAGGCTGGCCGGCGCCACCTATGAAGAGGTCGCCAGGGCCGGCGGCGGCATTGTCTCTTCGGTCAAATCCTTGCGTGCCGCCGGCGAAGACGATCTGGTCGCGCAATCGCTGCCGCGCCTCGATGCGTTGATCGCCGAGGGCGTGACGACGGTAGAAGTAAAGTCGGGCTATGGGCTCGATCTGGAAAACGAAAAGAAGTCGCTGCGCGCCGCACGGCGGCTGGGCGGTGAGCGGCCGGTGACGATCCGCACGACTTTCCTCGGCGCCCATGCGTTGCCGCCGGAAGCCAAAGGCGACAAGGACGCCTTTATCGATCTGGTCGCAAGAGAAATTCTCCCGGCGGTTGCCGCCGAGGGGCTGGCCGATGCCGTCGACGGGTTTTGCGAAGGCATTGCCTTTTCTCCGGAGCAGATGGCGCGGGTGTTCGATGCCGCCAAGGCGGCAGGCCTGCCGGTCAAGCTCCACGCGGACCAGCTCTCCAACCTGCATGGCGCCGAACTTGCCGCCCGCTATGATGCGCTGTCGGCCGATCATCTCGAATACACCGATGAGGCAGGCGCCGTGGCCATGGCGAAGGCGGGAACCGTGGCGACGATCCTGCCCGGTGCCTACTATTTCATTCGCGAGACCAAGAAGCCGCCGGTCAGCCTGTTCCGCCAGCACGGCGTCAGAATGGCGGTCGCCACCGACAACAATCCCGGCACCTCGCCGCTGACCTCGCTTTTGCTGACCATGAACATGGCGGCGACCTTGTTCGGCCTGACGGTCGACGAATGCCTGGCAGGCGTTACCCGCGAAGCCGCCCGCGCGCTCGGCCTGCTGGGAGAGACCGGCACGCTGGAAGCCGGCAAATCCGCCGATCTGGCGATCTGGAACATCGAGCGCCCCGCTGAACTCGTCTACCGCATGGGCTTCAACCCGCTGCATGCCCGCATCTGGAGAGGACAATGACCGAACTGACCCTGAAGCCTGGCAATGCGACGCTGGCCGACTGGCGCGCCATCTACCGTGGCGCCGTGCCCAAGCTTGACGATGCCTGCCAGCCAAAAATCAAGGCGAGCGCCGAGGCCGTCGCCAGGATCGTCGCCAAGGGCGACCCGGTCTATGGCATCAACACCGGCTTCGGCAAACTGGCCAGCGTCCGCATCCCCGCCGCGGACCTCGAGACCTTGCAGCGCAACATCGTGCTGTCGCATGCCGCCGGCGTCGGCGAGCCGATGCCGGTCGCTGTTTGCCGGCTGATGATGGCGCTGAAGTTGGCCAGCCTGGCGCAGGGCGCCTCCGGCGTGCGGCCGCAGACCATCGAGTTGCTTGAAGCGATGCTCGCCAACGACGTCATCCCGGTGGTGCCGGCGCAAGGCTCCGTCGGCGCTTCCGGCGACCTTGCCCCGCTGTCGCACATGACCGCGGTGATGATCGGCGTCGGCGAATGCTTTACCCCGCATGGCCGTTTCCCGGCCAAGGTCGCCTTCGTCTCGCACGGGCTGGAGCCTGTGACATTGGGCGCCAAGGAAGGCCTGGCACTGCTCAATGGCACGCAATTCTCGACGGCCTATGCGTTGGCCGCTTTGTTCGAGGCCGAAGTGCTCTACCAGTCGGCGCTGGTCGTCGGCGCCTTGTCGACCGACGCGGCAAAAGGCTCCGACGCGCCCTTCGATCCGCGCATCCATCAACTGAGAAAGCATCGCGGCCAGATCGAGACGGCGGATGCCCTGCGCAATCTGATGGCCGGCAGCGCCATCCGTGAATCGCATCGCGTCGGCGACGAGCGCGTGCAGGATCCCTATTGCCTGCGCTGCCAGCCGCAAGTGATGGGTGCGGCACTCACCGTCCTGCGTCAGGCGGCGGACACGCTGGGCACCGAGGCGAATGGCGTCACCGACAATCCGCTGATCTTCGCCGAGGACGATACCGCACTTTCCGGCGGCAATTTTCATGCTGAGCCGGTGGCCTTTGCCGCCGACATGATCGCGCTCGCCGTTTGCGAGATCGGCTCGCTGTCGGAGCGGCGCATCGCCATGCTGGTCGACCCCGCGCTGTCGGGCATGCCGGCCTTCCTGACGCCCAAGCCCGGCTTGAATTCCGGTTTCATGATCCCGCAGGTGACGGCGGCGGCGCTCGTTTCCGAGAACAAGCAGAAAGCCTATCCGGCCAGCGTCGATTCCATCCCGACCTCAGCCAACCAGGAAGACCACGTTTCGATGGCAGCGCATGGCGCGCGCCGGCTGCTCGGCATGGTCGAGAATGCGACGGCAGTGATCGGCATCGAATTGCTGGCCGCAGCGCAAGGCTGCGATTTCCATGCGCCACTGGCATCGAGCAATGCCCTGGAAGCGGTGCGCAAGTTGGTCCGGGCCGAGGTGCCGCATCTCGACAATGACCGCCACTTCCATCCTGATATGGAAAAAGCCATCGCCATGGTGCGCAGCGGCGCGACCGTCAAGGCAGCCGGCGCGCTAACACTGCCTTCGATCTCGGGAGCCTGAACATGACCGACTGGCTTACAGTGACGGAAGGCACGGCACCTCTGCTGGTGTCGATCCCGCATACCGGCATCGATCTCGCCGGCATCGACAACCGGCTGGTCTCACCCTGGCTCGGTCGCCGCGACTGCGACTGGTGGATCGACCAGCTCTACGATTTCGCAGCCGACCTTGGCGCGACAGTCGTGCATACGTCGATCTCCCGCACCGTCATCGACGTCAACCGCGATCCCTCAGGCGCCTCGCTCTATCCTGGGCAGACGACGACGACGCTTTGTCCGACAGAGACTTTCGACGGCGATCCGCTTTACCTGCCCGGCGAGGAACCGATGCCGGCGGAAATCAGCCAGCGCTATCAGTCGTATTTCGCACCCTACCATGAAATGTTGGGGGCGCAGGCCATCAGGATGCGCGGCCTGCATCCGAAGGTCGTCATCTATGATTGCCACTCGATCCGCTCGGTTCTGCCGCGTCTGTTCTATGGCACGCTGCCGGTGTTCAATCTCGGCACCAATGACGGCCAGACCGCCGATCCAGTGCTGCAGGGCCTAGTCGGCCAGATCATGGCCGAAAGCGGCGACAGCTACGTCATCAACGGCCGTTTCAAGGGTGGCTGGATCACGCGCTACTTCGGCAATCCGCAAGGCGGCTTCCATGCCCTTCAGATGGAACTTGCCGATCGCGGCTACTTGTATGAGCCCGAGGGCAAGGGTGAACCGGACAATTGGCCGGTGCCTTATGATGCCGCGTTCGCCGCACCCATGGCCGCGAAGCTGAAGAAGATTCTCGAGACCGCGATCACCTGGGCGCAGAGCTGACATCGAAACATCGGGAGGATGTCATGAACCGCCATGCCAGGATCGGCTTTCTCGCCATTCTGTTCGCAGCGACGCCGGTTTTCGGCGCGTCCGCCGATGAGGTGACGATGAAGGGCGCCAATATCCTCGCCACCTTGAAAGGCGCGCATGTCGAAGGGCCGGACTGGACACAGAGCTTCGACGACGGCGGCGCCACCATCTACACAAAAGGCGGCACCCAGTCTCCCGGGCGTTGGGATGTTCGTGGCGACCAGTACTGCTCGCTATCGCCGCCTTAGGATGTCTGGGCCTGCTACGCCATGACCATCGATACTTCCGACCCTGCCCATGAGCAGGTCACCTGGATCAGTGCTGACGGCCACCGCAACGCCGCGCACCTCATTCGAAAGGGACAATGATGAACAATCCTCGCCACAACATCCGCGAAGTCCGCAGCCCGCGCGGCACGGAAATCAGCGCCCGCTCCTGGTTGACGGAGGCGCCGCTGCGCATGCTGATGAACAATCTCGACCCGGACGTCGCCGAAAACCCCAACGAGCTGGTTGTCTATGGCGGCATCGGCCGGGCGGCGCGCACCTGGAACGACTTTGACCGCATCGTCGCCTCGTTGAGGACGCTGGCCGATGACGAGACCTTGCTTGTGCAGTCGGGCAAGCCGGTCGGCGTCTTCCGCACCCATCCCGACGCGCCGCGCGTGCTGATCGCCAACTCCAACCTGGTGCCGCACTGGGCGACATGGGAAAAGTTCAACGAGCTCGATAAGAAGGGCCTGATGATGTACGGCCAGATGACGGCCGGCTCGTGGATCTACATCGGCACGCAAGGCATCGTGCAGGGCACCTACGAGACCTTCGTCGAGGCCGGCCGCCAGCACTATGGCGGCAATCTCAAGGGCAAGTGGATCCTGACCGGCGGCCTCGGCGGCATGGGCGGCGCCCAGCCGCTCGCCGCAGTCATGGCCGGCGCCTGCTGCCTGGCCATCGAATGCAACCCGGATTCGATCGATTTCCGCCTGCGCACCCGCTATGTCGACGAGAAGGCCGAGACACTCGACGAGGCGATGGCGATGATCGAGCGCTGGACCAAGGCAGGCGAGGCGAAGTCGGTGGGCCTGCTCGGCAATACGGCCGAGATCGTTCCGGAAATGTTCAGGCGCGGCATTCGCCCCGATATGGTCACCGACCAGACCTCGGCCCACGACCCCATCAACGGCTATCTGCCCAAGGGCTGGACGATGGCTGAGTGGCGTGAGAAGCGCGTCAGCGACCCGAAGGCAGTTGAAAAAGCCGCCCGCGTCTCGATGCGCGAACATGTCGAGGCGATGGTGGCGTTCTGGAACGCCGGCGTGCCGACGCTCGACTACGGCAACAACATCCGCCAGGTGGCCAAGGAGGAGGGGTTCGAGAACGCCTTCGCCTTCCCCGGCTTCGTGCCGGCCTATATCCGTCCGCTGTTTTGCCGCGGCATCGGCCCGTTCCGCTGGGCGGCCCTGTCGGGCGATCCGGAGGATATCTACAAGACCGACGCCAAGGTTCGCGAACTGACGCCCGGCAACACCCATCTGCACAACTGGCTCGACATGGCGCGCGAGCGCATCGCCTTCCAGGGCCTGCCGGCGCGCATCTGCTGGGTCGGTCTTGGCGACCGGCACAGGCTCGGCCTCGCCTTCAACGAGATGGTGGCCAAGGGCGAGCTCAAGGCGCCTGTGGTCATCGGCCGCGACCATCTCGATTCCGGCTCGGTCGCCTCGCCGAACCGCGAGACGGAATCGATGAAGGACGGCTCCGACGCGGTGTCCGACTGGCCGCTGCTCAACGCGCTGCTCAACACCGCATCGGGCGCCACCTGGGTGTCGTTGCACCATGGCGGTGGTGTCGGCATGGGCTTCTCACAGCACGCCGGCATGGTCATCGTCGCCGACGGTACGCGTGAGGCGGCCAGGCGCCTCGAGCGGGTGTTGTGGAACGACCCGGCGACCGGCGTCATGCGCCACGCCGATGCCGGCTACGACATCGCCGTCGAATGCGCGAGGGAGCACCAGCTCAACCTGCCCGGCATTCTCGGGTGATGGACTGACTGATGCGCGTCCTGCGGGCAGCCGGATACAAGTCCATGCCGTGGAAGAACGGCGGCGGGGTGACGACCGAGGTCGCCGTCTCGCCTGCCGGCGCCGGGCTCGATGACTTCGACTGGCGCGTGTCGATGGCGCGCGTCGAAGGCAGCGGTCCGTTCTCGCAATTTGCCGGTATCGATCGCACGCTTGCCGTGCTCGAAGGCGAGGGCATCGTGCTCGATATTGCTGGCCGCCCGCCGATATCAGTCACCAGGGCGACCGATCCACTTTCTTTCGCGGCTGACGTGGCGACCGCGGCCGCGCTGATCGGCGGGCCGATCACCGATCTCAATGTCATGACCCGCCGCAGCCGGATGACGCATTCGGTCGAACGCCTTATGCTTTCGAACCCTGTGGAAATCAGGACCGGGACCGGGACGACCCTCGTCCTGTGTCTGAACGGCGAAGTCACCGTCCCCGGCACCGAGTCGGTCCACCTCGGGCCGCTCGACACGCTGCTGCCCGGCCCGGACACCGCCAGCCTCTTTATCCAGCCCGTCCAGGAGACGGCGCTGTTCGTGATCCGGATCGGCGGCATCTCCGGCAACGATTAACGCTTGTTTCCAAACATGATCGCAGTGCCGGCGAAATATAGCGTAAGCTGTCGGCGGCATCACGAAAAAGCCTGAATCCTCCCCGTCGATCGAGCCTGACGGGAAGAGGGGCGCTCGTCTTGGGACTTTTGCTGAGAGACAACGCCCTGTCGTGGTGCGGAAACAAACTTTCAGCAAGTGGGATTATGCAACCAATTGCATTTGAATCGGTTTTAGGGCCATTGCCGTGGCGGTGACGCCGCTCAGTGTCCGCATACGGAATTTTCAATGAATATTCAGACGACCCCTGCCCAGATCCAGAAGACGAGCGCGAGCTTCCCAGCCATCACGGAAGAGCCGATCCGATCCAATTTCCTGCCCGAAGAGCGTCTTCGCCTGCTTGGCGAAAGCCTGGCAAAAGGCGACCTTACCGATCTGTTCGGCCTGACGCCCTTCGATTTTCAGGCCCGCATCCGCGACAGCGCCAAGAAGATCTTGGAAGTCTATCGTTCGACCAATGCCGCGCAGGCGAGGGGCGAGACGATCACGCCGGCGGCGCAGTGGCTGCTCGACAACAATTACCTGGTCGAAGAAACCATTTTCCAGGTCAAGCGCGATCTGCCGCGCCGCTTCTACCGCCAACTGCCCAGCCTGAAACTGCCCGAGGGCGGCAGCGTGCCGCGCGCGCTGGCACTGGCCTGGACCTATGTGGCGCATTCGGACAGTTCCGTCTCGGCGACGATGTTCAAGTCCATCGTCCAGGGCTTCCAGTCGCTCGAGCCGCTGAAGATCGGCGAACTCTGGGCGCTGCCGTCGCTTCTGCGCTTCGTCCTGATCGAAAATCTCCGCCGGCTGGCGGTCAGGGTCAACCGCACCCGCCAGATGCGCCAGATCGCCAACGATGTCGCCGACAAGGTTCTGTCGACCGACGACAGCCCGGACCGGCAGGCGATCCTGTCCAAATTCAGCGCTCATGCGCAGGACACCACCTTCGCCACCCAGCTGCTCTATCGCTTGCGCGATGGATCGCAGAATGCCGGCAAGGCCCTGGAATGGCTCGAAGGCGAGCTCGAAAAGACCGGCTCCGACGCCGAGGAAATCATCATTTCCGAACATCACACGCTGTCCAGCGGCAATGTGACGACCGGAAACATCATCCGTGGCCTGCGCCTTATCAACGACGTCGACTGGACGGTGTGGTTCGAAGGCGTCAGCCGCATCGACACCGTGCTGCGCGAGCGCACCGATTTCGCCGCGCTCGACTTCTTCTCGCGTGACCAGTACCGGACCGCGATCGAGGAACTGGCGCGCCGCTCCGACCTTTCGGAATATCGCGTCGCCGAGAAGGCCATCGAACTGGCCGATCACGCCGCCACCGAGACCCTATCGGGCGATGATGAAGGCGCTGCCACCCAAGTTGCATCCGCCCACACCGATGTCGGTTTCTTTCTCGTCGGTCCGCGCCGGCTGGAACTGGAGAAGGCGATCGGCTACCGGCCGACCATCAGCCAGACGGTCAAGCGCACCTTCCGCAAGACCGGATGGCTTGGCATCGTCGTACCGGTATTTGCGCTGACGGCCCTGCTTCTCGTCCTCACCGGCAACGCGCTGGCCAATCTCGGCCTGTCGGTGCCGTCGATCGTCGTGATGCTGGCGCTGTTTGCCGTACCGGCTAGCGAGGGCGCTCTCGCCTTCTTCAACACCGTCGTATCGCTGTTCCTGAAACCGACGCGCCTCGTCGGCTATGATTACAGGCACGGCGTGCCGTCCGAGGCACGCACGCTGGTGGTGGTGCCGTCGCTGATCGGCTCACGCGACGACGTCGAGGAAAACATCCGCAATATCGAGGTGCATCATCTCGCCAACACTGCGGATGAAATCTATTTCGCGCTGCTGTCGGATTGGCCCGACAGCAAGATCGAGATCGATGCGGCCGATACCGAGATCCTCGAATTCGCCCGCGCCGAGATCGCTCGTCTCAACGCCCGCTATCCCTCTGAAGGCGCGCCGCGTTTCTACATCCTGCACCGGCGCCGGCTCTTCAATGCGGCGCAAGGGTCCTGGATGGGCTGGGAGCGCAAGCGCGGCAAGCTACACGAGCTCGACCTTCTGCTGCGCGGCGACAGCGACACCACATTCCTGCCGCTCGACGTGCCGCTGCCCGAAAGCGTCGTCCATGTGATGACGCTCGATGCTGACACGCGCACCACCCGCGACGCGGTCGCGACCCTGGTCGGCAAGCTCTGCCATCCGCTCAACCGGCCGCATTTCGATGCCGCCAGGCGCGTCGTCACGGCCGGCTACGCGATCCTCCAGCCGCGCATCACCGCGTCGCTGACCAGCGGCGACGACGCTTCGTTTTTCCAGCGGGTCTTCTCGGCCAATCGGGGTCTCGACCCTTATGTCTTTGCTGTGTCCGATCTCTATCAGGACGTTTTCGGCGACGGGTCTTTCACCGGCAAGGGCCTTTATCACATCGACGCTTTCGAGGCCGCGCTGCAGGGCCGCATCGAGGAAAACACCATCCTCAGCCACGATCTGTTGGAAGGCGCGCTGGCGCGCTCGGCGCTGGTCACTGACGTCGAACTGGTTGAGGATTATCCGACCCGCTACTCGGTCGACGCCTCGCGCCATCATCGCTGGGCGCGCGGCGACTGGCAGCTTCTCGGCTTCATGCTCGATCCGCGCTCCGGCGTGCCGGCTCTGTCGCGCTGGAAGATGGTCGACAATCTGCGCCGCTCGCTGACGCCGATCTTCTGGGTCATGGCCGCGATCGCCGGCTGGACGCTGCTGCCCTTCACGCAGGCCGCCCAATGGCAGGCCCTGCTGATCCTCAGCCTGTTCATGGCGCCGACATTCGACATCGTCAACGCCATCCTGCCAAAGAGCGGCGACCAGACGCCGCGCGGCCATTTCTCGGCCCTGGCACGCGACGTCGCCTTCGGCACCGCCATGGTGGCGCTGAAGATCGTGCTGATGGCGCATAACGCCTGGATGATGGGCGACGCCATCGTCCGCACGCTCTACCGGCTGTTCGTGAGCCGCCAGAACCTCCTGGAATGGCGCACCGCCTCGCAGGCGCACAAGGCGGGCGACAACGATGTCGGCTCCTACTACGGCATGATGTATGGCGCCGTGATCATCGGCTTCGTCGGCCTCGCCATCCCGGTGCTGGCCGATTCCACTGGCGCCTTCGTCGCCTTCTTCTTCGCCCTGTTCTGGATCGCGTCGCCGGCCATCTCCAGCTGGATCAGCCGTTCGGCCGAAACCGAGGATCGCTTGCGCATATCGCAAGCCGATATCCACGCACTGCGTACGGTGGCGCGGCGCACCTGGCATTATTTCGAAAGCTTCGTGACGGCCGAGCACCACAATCTGCCGCCGGACAATTTCCAGGAAAGCCCGGCGCCTGTCGTGGCGCCGCGCACCTCGCCGACCAATATCGGCGTCTATCTGCTGTCGGTCGTCTCTGCCCGCGACTTCGGCTGGATCAGCCTGTCCGACGCCATCACCCGCATCGACGCCACCATGACGACGATCGAAGGCATGCCGCGCGACCGTGGCCACCTCTTCAACTGGTATGACACGACGACGCTGAAGCCGCTCTACCCGCTCTACATCTCGGCTGTCGACAGCGGCAATCTGGCCGGCCATCTGGTGGCGGTGGCGGCGGCTTGCGCCGAATGGGCGGAAGCGCCCTCGGTCCATCTCCAGGGCGATTTCGAAGGCATTCTCGACACGGTGACCATCCTCAGCGAGAGCCTCGACGAGTTGCCCGACGACCGCCGCCAGCTGCGGCCCTTGCGCCAGCGCCTCGTCGACCGTCTCGACGGCATGCGGCGCGCGGTCGACACCATCAAGGCGCAGCCGGAAATGGCGTCGATCCGCACCATCAATCTGGCCGTGCTGGCCGGCGAGATCCGCAAGCTCGCCACCGCCATCCACACCGAGGCGGCGTCGGCCCAGAGCGACGTCATCGTCGACTGGGCGGCCAGGCTCGAAGCCACCTGCGAGGCGCATGTCCATGACGCGCACAGCGACGACAATGCCGTCGAGGCGCTGCGCGCCAAGCTGCTCACCTTGCGCGAGCGCACGCGCCGCTTCGCCTTCGAGATGGATTTCTCCTTTCTGATGCGGCCCGAGCGCAAGCTGCTGTCGATCGGCTACCGGGTCGAGGAGCACCAGCTCGATGAAAGCTGCTACGACCTTATGGCTTCCGAGGCGCGGCTGACCAGCCTGTTCGCCATCGCCAAGGGCGACCTGCCGACCGAGCACTGGTTCCGGCTTGGCCGGCCGATCGTCGAGATCGGTTTCAAGGGCGCGCTGATGTCCTGGTCCGGCTCGATGTTCGAGTATCTGATGCCGCCGCTGGTGATGAAGGAGCCGCAAGGCAGCATTCTCAACCAGACCAGCAAGCTGATCATCAAGCGCCAGATCCAGTATGGCCGCCAGAAGAACGTGCCGTGGGGCATTTCGGAAGCGGCCTACAACGCCCGCGACCGCGAACTGACTTACCAGTACACCAATTTCGGCGTGCCCGGGCTCGGCCTGAAGCGCGGCCTTGGCCAGAACACGGTGATCGCGCCCTATGCCACCGTGCTCGCGGCACAGTTCAACCCGCGCGAAGCCGTGCAGAATCTCGCCAGGCTGCGGGAGATTGGTGCGCTTGGCCGCCACGGTTACTACGACGCCGTTGACTTCACGCCGCAGCGCGTGCCGGAAGGCACCGATCATGTCGTCGTGCAGAACTACATGGCCCACCATTCGGGCATGTCGATCGTGGCCGTAGCGGACGCCATCTTCGAAGGCCGCATGCGCGACCGCTTCCACAGTGATCCGGTCATCGAATCGGCTGAACTGCTGCTGCAGGAGAGGGCGCCGCGCGACATCCCGACCGCGACCGTCAGGACCGAGGCCGACGAACGCTCCAAGGACGAGACAGAAGTCGAGAGCCCCGACACCCGCATCGTGCTCGATCCGTTGCGGTCGCTGCGATCGACCAGCGTGATGTCGAACGGCCGCTATTCGGTGATGGTCACCGCGACCGGCTCGGGCTACAGCCGCTGGGGCGATCTCTCCATCACCCGCTGGCAGCCGGATCCAACCGAGGACCGGCTCGGCTCCTACATCTTCCTGCGGGACGCAGGCACCGGCGTCTGGTGGTCCGCCACGGCCGAGCCGAAGCGTGCGGCCGAGGAGAAGGCGCAGACCTTGTTCTCCGACGACAAGGCGAGCTTCGTCAAATCGGTGGGCACGTTGCGGTCCGAGGTCGAATGCATCGTCATCTCGGAAGGCAATGGCGAGGGCCGTCGGGTCACGCTCTACAATGACGGGCCGTCCGACCGTCACATCGAAGTGACCTCCTTTGCCGAACTGGTGCTCGGCCTGGAGGCGTCGGACAACGCGCATCCGGCTTTCTCGAAGATGTTCGTGGAAACCGAAATCACATCGAACAACGCGCAGATCTTTGCGACGCGGCGCAAGCGGGAGACCAGCGAGCCCGATATCGCCATGGTGCATTTCGTCACCGATCCGTCCGGATCGGCGCGCGATGCCGAAGCCGAGACCGACCGGCGCGCCTTCATCGGCCGCGGCCGCACCATCGTCGACGCGGCCGCCTTCGACCCCGGCGCCAGGCTTGGCGGCCATTCGGGCTTCACGCTCGATCCGGTCGCAGCGCTGCGCCGCCAGGTGCGCGTGCCTGCCAACAAGAAGATATCGCTGACCTTCTGGACCGTCGTCGGCGCCAGCCGCGCCGAACTGGAAGAGGCCCTTGCCCGGCTTGACCATCCGGAGAGTTTTGCCCGCCAGGCCATGCTCGCCTGGACGCGAAGCCAGGTGCAGACCCGCCATATGGGCCTCAGCCTGACCGATGCCGCCAATGTGCAGAAACTGGCGCGCTATCTGATCTATCCGGATCCGTTCCTGCGTCTTCCGGCCGAATCCATCGCCACGGGGCTGGGCAAGCAGTCGAGCTTGTGGCCGACCAGCATTTCGGGTGATTTCCCGATCTTCCTGGTCAGGATCGGCGACGTCGCCGATCTCGAAATCGTCGCCCAGGCGCTGCGTTTCCAGGAATACATGCGCACCCGCGGCATGATGATCGACTTCGTCGTCGTCAACGAGCAGGCGTCGTCCTATGTCCAGGACCTGCAGCGGGCAGTGGAGACGCTGTGCGAAAACAGCCGCCTGCGCGGCAAGGAACTCGGGCCTCGCCAGCACATTTTCGCGGTGCGCCGCGACCTGATGGACGAGACCACCTACAAGACGCTGCTCGCTGTCGCCCGCGTCGTCCTGCACACGCGCAACGGCACCATCTTCGACCAGATCGAGCGGGCGGAGGCGGCCGCCCTGCAGGCGCGCGACGCCCTGCAGCCGGCAGCATTGGCGGTCGCGCGCGAATTGCCGTCGCCGGTGCCCGTGATGCACGCCTCGCAGGCCGTGGCGGATGTCAGCGCCGATGGAAGCGGCCTCGGCCAATGGAATGGCTTCGGTGGTTTCGATGGCGACGGGCGGCACTATGTCGTGCGTCTGGCTGGCCGTCGCACCACGCCGCAGCCATGGATCAACGTCGTCTCCAACGCTTCGTTCGGCTTCCACACCTCTGCCGAGGGTGCCGCCTTCACCTGGAGCCGCAACAGCCGCGACTACCAGCTGACGCCGTGGTCGAATGATCCGGTCTCGAACCGGCCGGGCGAGGGCGTCTACATCTACGATCAGGCCAGCGGCAAGGCGTTCTCGCCGCTCGCCGCCGTGGTACGCGACCCCTCGATGACCTACGAGGCCTGGCACGGCCAGGGTTTCTCGACGTTCCGTTCGAGGCGCGGGCCGTTGTCGATGGACCTCACCCATGTCGTCGACCCTATCGACCCGGTGAAGATCTCGCGGCTACGCATCCAGAATTCGGGCTCGGTGCCGGCGCGGCTGCGTGTCTACGCCTATGCCGAATGGGTGCTCGGCGGGCATCGGTCGCGCACGGCGGCAACCATCGTCCCGTCCCGCGACGCTGCTACCGGTGCGTTGCTGGCGCAAAATCCCTACGGGCTCGATTTCAGCGAGCGGGTGGCTTTCCTTGCCGCCGACGGTGGCGTGCATTCGGTGACCACCGACCGTTCGGAGTTCCTCGGCCGGCATGGCTCCAGCGAGCTCCCACAGGCGGTGCTGAGCGGCGCGGCGTTGTCGGGTCGTGTCGAGGCCGGAGACGATCCTTGCGCAGCGATTGCCCGCGACATCGAGATCCCGGCCGGCGGCGACGTGACGCTGCTCTGGCTGCTCGGCGATGCCGAGACCGTCGAGGAGGCCAGCGCCCTGGTGCAGGAGCATCGGGTCAAGGATTTCGACCGGCGGCTTGCTGACAATGAGCGCGAATGGCGCGGCTTCCTCGACACCATCCAGGTTGCCACACCGGACAAGGCGCTCGATGCCATGGTCAACCACTGGCTGCCCTATCAGAGCCTCGCCTGCCGCATTCGCGCCCGCTCGGCCTTCTACCAGGCAAGCGGTGCGTTTGGCTTCCGCGACCAGTTGCAGGACACGCTGGCATTGCTGGCGCATGATCCGCAGTTGGCGCGCGACCAGATCCTCAATGCGGCGCGGCGGCAGTTCCCCGAAGGCGACGTGCAGCACTGGTGGCTGCCGCGCACCGGGGCCGGCGTGCGCACCATGATCTCCGACGACGTGGTCTGGCTGGCCCACGCCACGGCGCGCTATTTGCTGGTCACCGGCGATGCCACCATCCTGAAGCAGCAACTGCCGTTCATCGATGGACAGGCGCTGGGCGAGGGCGAGCACGATGCCTTCTTCACCCCGGAAATCTTGAAGAAGACGGCGTCGCTCTACGACCATTGCGCCCGGGCGCTCGATCTTGCCATCAAGCGCAGCAGTCCCGGCGGGCTGCCGCTGATCCTCGGCGGCGACTGGAACGACGGCATGAACCGCGTCGGCGAACACGGCAAGGGCGAGAGCGTCTGGCTCGGCTGGTTCCTGCTGAAGACGCTGGCCGATTTCGCCGCAATTGCCAAGACCGAAGGCGATGCCAAGCACGCGCAGGCCTGGGCAAAGCATGCCGATGCGCTGAAGCGGGCGCTTGAAAGCACGGCATGGGATGGCGAATGGTACCGGCGCGGCAGCTTCGACGACGGCACGCCGCTCGGGTCGCGGTCCTCGCAGGAGTGCAAGATCGACTCGATCGCCCAGTCCTGGAGCGTGCTTTCGGGAGAGGGTGATCCGGCTCGATCGACGACGGCGATGGAGCAGGCGACCAAACTGCTCGTCGATGACAAGCTCAAGATCGTCAAGCTGTTCACGCCGCCGTTCTCGAAGACGGACAAGGAACCGGGTTACATCAAGAGCTATCCGCCCGGTGTCCGCGAAAATGGCGGCCAGTACACCCACGCCGCCACGTGGTTCGTCATCGCGCTTGCCGAAATGGGGCGGACCGACGAGGCCTATCGCTGCTTCTCGATGCTGAACCCGGTCAACCATGCGACCGACGAGGCCTCGGCCGAGCACTATCGCGTCGAGCCCTATGTGGTGGCGGCTGACATCTACGCCGGGGACGACAAAGGCGGCCGTGGCGGCTGGACCTGGTACACCGGCTCGGCCGGCTGGCTCTACAGGGCTGCGGTCGAAGGGATCCTCGGCATCGAACGGCGCGGCAAGCGTGTTCAGTTCAAGCCAAGACTCCCCCGCCATTGGGACGGTTACTCGGCAAACCTCAAGATGCTGGGGGCGGAACTCAAGGTTCGCGTCGTCCGCGACAATAAGGCCAAGGCGGTTTCGCTGGAGCTGAATGGGGCCAAGACCAAGGTTTCGGCAGTCGAACTGAAGGATGGCGAAGTTACCGACGTCGTCATCAGGATCCCGGCCTGAGGCATTTTGCCCAGAAAGCGTGCTCTCGGGCTCAAGAGCCCGGGGGCGGTTTTCGGGACCACGACAGGGCTAAAGGCGCCATGCCACCCTGCGTTGCTATCGCCTTGGGTGAAGGCATGCCGATGAAAAGAACATAAAATCAAAGGCTTGACGCCAAGTGCATACGCAGCCCAGGCTGGCTGGGCTTGGCATCTCGTCGCCTTTGGCGGGCGCGAGGGCCGCATTTGTTTGGCGCTATACTGTGTAGAAGGCGATTTCGGCCTTGGTCATCCGCCAGACATCGTTGTTGATTAAATTTGTGGCAGCACGTGCCAGCTGCCATGATTTCGCCGCATGCCTGACATTTTACCTGTCTTCTCAAACCGTTAGGTGATCACGGCAGATTTCGGAACGTCGCCATCTTTTGTTCGCGAATTGGGAACTGAAGAGGTACACGGCCATTGTTTTGCGACGTATCAACCGATACGAGTCAAATGATGCAGTGCACAATAAACAGCATGGCGGAGTAACTGGGGTGACCCTTCTGCAAATCTACTGGCGAGCGCTCGGTTATCTGGCCGCAGACAGGAAACGCGTCGCGTTGATCTGTTCGGCCAACGTCGCTCTCGCGATCATCGCCATTCTCGAGCCGATCATGTTCGGACGAGTGATCGATGCGATTTCCGAACGCGGTTCGGTGTTTGCCACGCTTGCCCTGTGGGCGGGCCTCGGCGCCTTCAACATCGTGGCCTTCGTCCTGGTGGCGCGCGGTGCCGATCGCTTTGCCCACAAGCGTCGCAGCGAGGTGCTTTGCCAGTCGTTCGAGCGCGTGATCACCATGCCGCTTGCCTGGCACCACCAGCGCGGCACCTCCAATGCCCTGCACACCCTGTTGCGCGCTGTCGAGACCCTGTTCAGCCTATGGCTTGAATTCATGCGTCAGCACCTGTCCACGGCAGTCGCGCTGTTCCTGCTGATCCCGACCGCTATCAGCATGGATTTGCGCATGTCGATGGTGCTGTTGGCGCTCGGCGTGCTCTATGTCGGCATCGGCCGGCTGGTGATGAAGCGGACCAAGGAAGGTCAGGCCGCGGTTGAGCGCCATTACCACAAGGTTTTCGCGCATGTGACCGACTCGGTCTCCAACGTCGCCGTGCTGCAGAGCTACAACCGCCTTGGCCACGAGGCGGACACGCTGCGCCGCTATGTCAAGAACCTGCTCGACGCGCAGAACCCGGTGCTCGACTGGTGGGCGATGGCCAATGCGCTGCACCGTCTGTCGTCGACGATTTCGATGATGGTGGTGCTGTTGATCGGCGCCTATCTGGTCACCCATGGCCAGCTGCGTATCGGCGACGTCATCGCCTTCACCGGCTTTGCCACGCTGCTGATCGCCAGGCTCGACCAGATGTCGGCTTTCGCCAACCAGATTTCGGAGGCCCGTGCCAAGCTCGAGGACTTCTACCACCTCGAGGATTCCGCGGCCGACGCCGCCGAGCCGGATGGCTTGCGCGATCTCACCAACGTCACCGGCCATGTCCGCTTCGAGAATGTCGGCTTCGAATTCGCCAATTCGGGCCAGGGCATCGACGACGTGTCGTTCGAGGTCCAGGCCGGTCAGACGGTCGCCATCGTCGGCCCGACGGGCGCCGGCAAGACCACGCTCATCAATCTGCTGCAGCGCGTCTTCTCGCCGTCCCATGGCCGTATCCTGGTCGACGGCATCGACACCCGGAGCGTGACCCGCAAGTCGCTGCGTCATTCGATCGCCACCGTGTTCCAGGATGCGGGCCTGCTCAACCGCTCGATCGAGGACAACATCCGCGTCGGCCGGGCTGACGCGACCAATGACGAGGTCCATGCAGCCGCCACCGCGGCTGCCGCGCAGGACTTCATCCTGTCCAAGAGCAATGGCTATGACACGCTGGTTGGCGAACGTGGCGGCCAGCTGTCAGGTGGCGAGCGCCAGCGCATCGCCATTGCCCGCGCCGTGCTGAAGGATGCCCCTATCCTGGTGCTCGACGAGGCGACCAGCGCCCTCGACGTCGAGACCGAGGATCGGGTCAAGGAAGCGATCGACGAATTGCGGCGCGACCGCACCACCTTCATCATCGCCCACCGCCTGACCACCGTTCGCGACGCCGATCTGGTCGTGTTCATGGACAAGGGCAGGGTGGTCGAGATGGGCGGCTTCGCCGAACTGTCGATGCGCAATGGCCGCTTTGCCAGCCTGCTGCGCGCCGGCGGCCTGCTCAACGACGAGGAGGTTCGCCGCCTCAGCCGCACCGTGCAGCAACAGCAGGAAGCCGCCGCCTGATTTCGTTCTTACCTCCCCCTTGTGGGGGAGGTCGGACCGAAGGGCCGGGTGGGGCCTCCTCCGCTGCTTCGCAATGACCTCCCTGTATCGGGAGGCTGACCAGCCTGGGACACCACCGCTCGATTGCCCCAAGCGCACGAGCGGTCTATGTAGAGCCGCATGAGCGACACGACTTCACGCCTGACCGGCTGGATGGATCTTGCCAACCCGACGCGCTTTGTCGGGCTGGCAGACAGGGTCGTGCCATGGCTGGCGTCCATCGCCGCACTGGTCCTTGCCGTCGGGCTCTATATGAGTTTCGCCGCGCCTGAGGATTTCCAGCAAGGCATCACCGTTCGCATCATGTACATCCACGTGCCTTTCGCCTGGCTTGCCATGATGTGCTACACGCTGATGGCGCTCTCCGCTTTTGGCACGCTGGTCTGGCGGCATCCACTGGCCGATGTGGCGCTGAAATCGGCGGCCCCCATAGGCGCGGTCTTTACGGCGCTGGCGCTGATCACCGGCTCGATCTGGGGCAAGCCGATGTGGGGCACCTGGTGGGTCTGGGATGCGCGGCTGACCTCGGTCTTCGTGCTGTTCCTGATGTATCTCGGCATCATCGCGCTGACCCGCGCGCTCGACGATGCCGGACGCGCCGCCTGGGCCGCCGCCATCATCACCCTGGTCGGCTTCATCAACATCCCGATCATCAAATTCTCGGTCGACTGGTGGAATACGCTGCACCAGCCGGCTTCGGTGTTCAGGCTCGGCGGGCCGACCATCGACCCCAGCCTGCTGTGGCCGCTGCTGGTGATGGCCGTCGGCTTCACCGTGCTGTTCTTCGCGCTGCACCTGATGGCGATGCGCACGGAAATTCGCCGCCGCCGGGTTATTGCCATGCGGCGTGTGGCGGCACGACAGGCTAAGTAGGCGCCCCCTTCTCCCCTTGTGGGAGAAGGTGTCGCCGCAGGCGACGGATGAGCGACTATCCGGAGTGT
>NZ_JBWKME010000050.1:0-178055 GCF_056431085.1 Mesorhizobium waitakense
ACTACTTCGAAAACTCAGGCTATGACCGAAATTAATCTCATCCCGCTCTAGATGGCCGCCAGAGAAGAATTTCCAAATAGCCTCTCAGATCATCTGGAATATTCCGGTGGTCTTGAACCGGAGATAGGCCTCGATGCTGCGCGTCATATTGGGCAGCATTTCGGGCAAGTCGTCGGGCGCGAACCAGCCGACGGCACTGCTCTCGTCATCGGTGACGGCCGGCTCGCCTTCAAAGGAGCGCGTGTAGAACATCAGCGCGAAAAACTGGGCGCGATCGCCATTCGGAAACTGGAAGGTTTCATAGTGCGGGTCACAGCCGAACCCGAACGGCTCGACATCGCTGACGATCAACCCGGTTTCCTCGAGTACCTCCCGGACCACCACGGTCTCCAGGCCCTCGCCTTCCTCGGCATTGCCGCCAGGCAGGCCCCACAAGCCAAAATCAGTTCGTTTCTGCAACAGGATGCTGCCGTCGGCGCGTTCGATGACGATGCGAGCGCCCGGCATCAGCACCAGACGATCCCCGATCAGCGCCCGCAATTGTCCCAGATAGCTGTCGGCAAAGGCCATTCAAACGCTCCCCGCAGCTAGCGAAACCGTTGCGCGAGCAATACCTCAGCCTTCCGGCTTGACCACGTCGACCGGACTGATGTCGAGCAGGTCGAGCGTGCGCCGGAGCAGCCGCACCTCGCTCTCGGCCAATTGCGAATCCGCCTTGGCGATCTCGGCCATATGGCGGGCCAGTTGCTTGCGCCGCTCGAGGTCTAGATCGCGGAACAGCGCGATGGCCTGCGAGCCGTTGGTCTCGTAGCCGAACTCGTTGAGATATTCGATGACGCTGTCGATGCTCGTTTCGGCAATGCCGAAGGCGTCCTTGCAAATGCGTCGGAAGGCAACCATCTCGCTCTCGCTGACCGACCCGTCGGCCAGGATCATGCGGAACAGCATCAAGAGTTCCGCCGACAGGACCGGATCGTCCGCCACCTTGCGCACGCCCGGGTCGCCGTCGAAGATCGAGCGTATCTGGTCCAGCAATGCGAATGCCATCAGGAGCCCCTTTCCGATTCAGATGCGTCGCATGATTTCACCCAAGCGCGACGCGCTTGAATAGGGGTAGCGCGGAATCGGCCTTGCGCAAACAGGGCCGTCGTGGTCGAACGCCCGATATCTCAGCCGACCGGACATTTCCATACAACAAATGATCGACCTCACCACCCAGACCGTCGCCATGCTGGCGTTCGCCGGCTTTGCCGCGGGCTTTGTCGACTCGATCGCCGGCGGCGGCGGATTGATCACCATTCCCGCACTGCTTCTCGCCGGTTTCTCACCGATCGAAACGCTTGGAACCAACAAACTGCAAGGCATGTTCGGCTCTGGCTCGGCCACAATGCATTATGCCGCGAATGGCCATGTCGACCTGCGACGACAGCTGCCGTCAGCCTTGCTGGCGGTTGCCGGCGGCACTGCCGGTGCCTTGCTAGCAACGATTGTGCCGGGCGATATTCTACGCGCCTCGCTGCCCCTTCTGCTGATCGCCATCGCATTTTATTTCGCCATAAAACCCAACATGGGTGATGTCGACCGTGCCGAGCGGCTGTCACCGTTCCTGTTCGGGTTGACTGTCGCGCCCGCAATCGGCTTCTACGACGGCCTGTTTGGACCCGGCGCCGGCTCCTTTTACATGCTGGCCTTCGTCGCACTCGCCGGTTTCGGCGTGCTCAAGGCGACCGCGCATACCAAGCTGCTCAATTTCGCCTCCAACATCGGCGGCTTCATCGTCTTCGCCGCGGTCGGCGTCGTCTACTGGAAGATCGGTTTGATGATGGGCGTTGCCCAATTCCTCGGCGCTCGCGTCGGCGCCAGCCTGGCCATGCGCATCGGTGCAAGACTGATCAAGCCGCTGCTGGTGGTCGTCTGCCTTGCGCTGGCCGTGAAGCTCTTGGCCGACCCGGCGAACCCGCTGCGTGTCATGATTGGTGTGTGAACACCCGCCCTGATAGAATGCCGCTGTTCGAATCATGTTGCGAGGAGCCAGACATGAATCTTAGCGCACCCACCCAAATTGTTTTCATCATTGCAGTTGTTATCGCCATCATCGGTGTTCTCGCCGCGCTTGGCGTTCTTGCGTTCATTCCAATCGCATCGGTGTGGATTGTTCTTATTGCCTTCATCGTGCTTGCCGGCGGCTGCTTGATGCGCGGCGCCTGACCAGTTTCCCTTGAAGTGGGGACCTGGAGCGCCCGGCCAAAAGCCGGGCGCTTTTGATTCTGGCCTGGGGTCTGCTAGATTTGCCTCGGCGGAAGGATGGCCGATGCCAGTCGAGACGCAGCACCGGAAGGAACAGGACCGCTCCATTGCTGGGCGGTTCGAGATGCGCCGGCGCCTGCCCAGTCCTGCACTTGAAGGCATCGTCACCGACATCTGCGGCTATCGCGAAACGGCGCCAGGCCATTTCCACAATGTCGAATATGCATCGCTGACCGTGCCGCTGGTGATCAGCTTTGCCGAGCCCTTCGCCATCGGCCTCGGCAAGACGCCGGGCGACAATGACCGCTTCGCCAGTTTCGCCGCCGGCCTTTTTGCCGGACCGGTGGTGATCGAATCCTTCGGCGGCGCCTGCTGCGTCCAGGTCAACTTCACGCCGCTCGGCGCACGCCGGTTTTTCAAGCAGCCGATGAGCGAACTGACCGACAGCATGGTCGTGCTCGACGACGTGCTTGGCGGCGAAGGCATGGCGCTGCGCGAGCGGCTTGGCAACGCGCCGGACTGGGCGGCGCGTTTCGACATCGCCGAAGCCTTCGTCGCGGCCCGTCTCAAGAATGCCGCCGAAACCCCGCTCGAAATCGCTTGGGCCTATGACCGCATCATCACCTCTGGCGGCCGGACCCGCATTTCGGTGCTTGCCGAAAAGCTGGGCCGGAGCCGCAAGCATCTCGCCAGCGGCTTTTCCGATGCGATCGGTATCGGCCCCAAGACGCTGTCGCGCATCGTGCGCTTCAACCGGGCGCTCGGCCTGTCAAGGCAGCAGACCGTCGACTGGGCGGATATCGCCGCCGATTGCGGCTATGCCGACCAGGCGCATCTGGTACGCGAATTCCGCGACCTTGCCGGCGAGACGCCGACCGCACTTGCCAGGTAACATTTCTTCAAGACGCTGGAACGGCCTTCGACCAGAGTGATGCATGTCGCCCAAAAGTGCGCAGCGGTTTTGGGCATGCACAATCAAGGTTCATCGACCAACCCAAGTGAAGGAGTTCCCATGCCCACCATCACGGAAGCGCCGCGCCTCTACCCCGCCCTGCGCTACAAGAACGCGGCAAAAATGATCGACTGGCTGTGCGAAGCCTTCGGCTTCAGCGTCCGTGCCCGCTATGGCGAAGGCGATGTCGTGCACCATGCCGAACTGGTTTTCGGCTCGTCGATGATCATGCTGGGCACGGTGCGCGACGACGACTACGGCAAGATGGTCGGCGAGCCCGGCTTAGGCGGCGGCAAGTCGATCTACATTGCGGTCGACGATGCCGATGCCGCCTATGCCAAAGCCAGGAAGGCCGGTGCCACGATCATCCAGGAATTGACCAACCGCGACTATGGCAGCCGCGAGTTCATCTGCCGCGATCCCGAAGGCAGTGTCTGGTCGTTCGGCACCTACTGGCCGAAGGCTGGCGACAAGGCATAGGCAAGGTCTAGCGCGCCAGCGCGAAAATCGCATCGCAGTCGAGATGGATTTCCAGCTCGGCTGCGACCTCGTCCAGCGCCCGCTCGACTTCGGCCCGATAATCGATGCCGCCACCCTTGATGCCGAGGCTTTCAAGGAATTTCCCGCGAAAGCCGTCGGCGCCGAACAGGCCATGCATATAGGTGCCGATCACCTTGCCGTCGGCGGAGACAGCGCCATCCTCGACACCATTGATGATCGCCGACGGTCGCATGGTGTCCGGACCCGTGGTGTGGCCAAGGTGAATCTCGTAGCCCTCGAGCGGCAGATCGAATTGTACCGAGCGGGCACTGACATTGCGCACCGTCTTCTCCGGTTCCATCACCGTCTCGACGTCGAGCAGGCCAAGCCCTTCGGCTTCGGTTACGCTGCCTTCGATGCCGTCCGGGTCGTGCACCGAGCGGCCAAGCATCTGGAAGCCGCCGCAAATGCCAACGACATGGCCGCCCCGCTTGCGGTGGGCAAGAAGGTCCCGGTCCCAGCCGTTCTCGCGGAATTTCAGGAGATCGCCGATCGTCGACTTGGAGCCGGGAATGACCACCAGCCCGGCATCGGCCGGCAACGGCCTTCCGGGCGGCACGAACACCACCTCGACCTGCGGTTCGGCCTTGAGCGGATCGAGATCGTCGAAATTGGCGATGCGGCCAAGCATCGGCACGGCCACCTTCAGCGCGCGCGTCTCGCCGGACGCCAGCCGTTCCAGCACCATCGAATCCTCCGAAGGCAGCCGCGCTGCCGCCTTCAGCCACGGCACCACGCCAAAACACCGCCAGCCGGTAAATTTCTCGATCGACCTTATGCCATCGTCGAACAGCGAGACGTCGCCGCGAAACTTGTTGATGAGGTAGCCGACGATCATGCGCCGGTCCTCTTCCGGCAGGATCAGATGCGTGCCGGCCACCGAGGCGATGACGCCGCCGCGATCGATATCGCCGACCAGCACCACTGGCACGTTGGCCCGCGTCGCAAAGCCCATATTGGCAATGTCGCGGCTGCGCAGGTTGATCTCGGCCGGCGAACCGGCACCCTCTACGATGACCAGGTCGGCGCCCTCGCCGACCTTGTTCCAGGAGTCCAGCACGGCGTCCATCAGTTGGCCCTTCAGTGCTTGATAGTCGCGTGCCCGCGCTTCGCCAAACACCTTGCCCTGCACGATGACCTGCGCGCCGACATCGGTCTGCGGCTTGAGCAGCACCGGGTTCATGTGGACCGACGGCGCCACACCGCAGGCGATCGCCTGCAGCCATTGCGCGCGGCCGATCTCGCCGCCGCCGGCCTTGTTGTCGCCGGGAATGTCGGCGACCGCAGCGTTGTTCGACATGTTCTGCGGCTTGAAGGGCCTCACCTTCAGCCCACGCTTTTTTGCTGCCCGGCAAAGGCCGGCGACCAGCACCGTCTTGCCGACATCCGAACCCGTGCCTTGCAGCATGATCGCCTTGGCCATCAGCCCCTGCCCTGCGCCACGGTTCCGGTGATCGTGGATTTTGCAGCCAGTGGCCCGCCGCGCCAGATGTAGAGCGCCAGCAATGGCACTATGCCGGTGCGCATGGCGTGGTTGACGTTGGAAGCGTGGTGGACGACCTCGCCGGCCACGCGCCGGCGAAACCCGCTCTCACCCATCCGCCACTCAGTGCCGCCGGTCAGCGGGATGTAGATCTCCTCGGCAACATGATGATGGTCGGGATAGACGATATCGGGGCCAAGAATCAGCAGGCCGGCCGCAACCTGGTCATTGGCGAAGTGGCCACGGGTGCCGAACACTTCGAGCCAGCCGTAATTGTCGATGAATGCCTCACCGAAATCCGCCTTGCTATAGGTCTGCCCCCAGCGGAGATCATTCCGACGTTCCGCAAGCAATCGCACCAGCGGCTTGGCATCGGGCGGCGCCAGTTCGGCGGCGCGATCGAGGTGGCGCAGGCAGCCAAGCGGATGCGGCTCCAGCGCGCGGGCTGGCATGTCCCAGGCGATCCCCGCCACGGCGTCGCGCACCAGGGCGTCGTCCACGGAAGCGAGATAGGCGTGGAACTGTTCCAGCAGTTCATCGAATTTTGTCGCCACGTCTCGCTCCGAACATGCATTGGTGCACAGCCGCTCCGTGGGAGGTCGGGTTGCGCGGCGGCATCATTGGTCTAGATTGGTGCGCGCGCAAAGCCAAAAACAACAGGCCAGCGAGCTTAAGATGTGTTGAGATTCAGGTCAGGCCGAGCCGAAAACGGCGGTTTTCGAGAACCGGAGCGGAGCGTACTTAAAGTACGTGAGCACCGGAAGCGCAGGAAACCGACGTTTGCAGGCCGGCATCACCTGAATATCAACATATCTTAGCTGGCCAGCACATAGGGAGCACGCCATGGACGCCGCGGTCGATGCGAGCACCAGCCAGTTCGAACTCAACGAGGAACAGCGCGCCATCCAGGAGATGGCGCAGGCCTTCGCCGCCGACCGCGTCGCGCCGAACGCACTCGATTGGGACCGCAGGAAACACTTCCCCGCCGACGTGATCCGCGAGACTGGGCCGCTGGGCCTCGGCGGCATCTATGTCCGAGACGATGTCGGCGGCTCCGCGCTCGGCCGGCTCGACGCGGTGCTGATCTTCGAGGCGCTCTCGCATGCCGATCCGGCCTTTTCGTCGTTCATCTCGATCCACAACATGGTCGCCTCGATGATCGACCGTTTCGGCAATGACGAGCAGCGCCAGCGCTTTCTGCCGAAACTCACGTCGATGGAGTGGCTGGCGAGCTACTGCCTGACCGAACCGGGCTCCGGATCGGATGCCGCGGCGCTGAAGACGCGCGCGGTGAAGAGCGGCGCCGACTATGTCCTGAACGGCACCAAGCAGTTCATCTCGGGCGCCGGCGACAGCGATGTCTACGCCGTCATGGTGCGCACCGGCGCCGATGGGCCGAAAGGCATTTCCACCATCGTCGTCCCCAAGGACGCGCCCGGCCTCTCCTTCGGCGCCAACGAGCACAAGATGGGCTGGCATATGCAGTCGACCCGCCAGGTCATCTTCGAGGACTGCAAGGTGCCGGCGGAAAACCTTTTGTCGGGCGAAGGCGCCGGCTTCGGCATCGCCATGGCCGGGCTCGACGGCGGTCGGCTGAACATCGCCGCCTGTTCGCTGGGCGGCGCGCAATCGGCGCTAGACAAGGCGCTGTCCTACGCCGCCGAGCGCAAGGCGTTCGGCTCCAGGATCAACCAGTTCCAGGCGCTGCAGTTCAGGCTGGCCGATATGGAGACCGAACTGCAGGCGGCGCGCATTTTTCTATACGCCGCCGCCTCGAAGCTCGACCGCAAGGCGCCGGACGCCGGCAAATGGTCGGCGATGGCCAAGCGATTCGTCACCGACACCGGCTTCACCGTGGCCAACGATGCGTTGCAGCTGCTCGGCGGCTACGGCTACCTGCACGATTATGGCATCGAGAAGCTGGTGCGAGACCTGCGCGTCCACCAGATCCTCGAAGGCACCAACGAGATCATGCGCGTCATCATTGCGCGAGCCCTGATCGGCCGCTGACGCCAGAAGAACCTGGGAGACAGACAATGACGACGATCGCCTTCATCGGCCTCGGCAACATGGGCAATCCAATGGCGGCCAATCTGGTCAAGGCCGGGCATGCCGTGCATGGCTTCGACCTGATGCCGGAGAATCTTACGGTCGCCCGCGAGCATGGCGTCGTCATCATGGCCAATGCACCGGCCGCGGTGAAGGACGCCGACGCGGTGATCACCATGCTGCCGGCCGGCAAGCATGTGCTCTCGGTCTATGAAGACATTGCTCCCAAGGCCAAAAAGGGCGCGCTGTTCATTGATTCCTCGACCATCGATGTCGAATCGGCCCGCAAGGTGCATGCCGTCGCCACCAAGCACGGCCTGCTGTCCATCGACGCACCGGTATCGGGCGGCACCGGCGGTGCGGCGGCCGGCACGCTGACCTTCATGGCCGGTGGCTCCGACAATGCCTTCGCCGCCGCCGAGCCGATCCTGAAGCCGATGGCCGGGCGCATCGTCCATTGCGGCGGCGGCGGCGCCGGACAGGCCGCCAAGATCTGCAACAACATGATCCTCGGCATTTCGATGATCGGCGTCGCCGAGGCCTTCGTGCTGGCGGAAAAGCTCGGCCTCTCCCACCAGGCGCTGTTCGACGTCGCCTCGACTTCGTCCGGCCAGTGCTGGTCGCTAACCACCTACTGCCCGGTGCCCGGCCCTGTGCCGACCTCGCCCGCCAACCGCGACTACAAGCCGGGCTTTGCCGCCGCTCTGATGCTGAAGGACCTGAAGCTGGCGCAGGAGGCAGCGCAAGGTTCCGGCGCGGTGACCCCGCTTGGTGCTGAGGCAGCTCAGCTCTATGCGCTGTTCAACGCCCAGGGGCATGCAGGCGCCGATTTTTCCGGAATCATTAATTTTCTGCGCGGAGCCAATCCATAAGCTCCTAATATAACTGGGTTTTTGCGTATCTTGAGAGAAACCGGTCAAATTTAGGTTTGCTTAAGCTCTCGATAACCCCCCGGTAACGATGTTTCTGTAAAACGGAATGCGAGGCGGACATGTCGCATCCGCCCGGCGCTCCGGATCAGGTCTCGCGTACCGGAGCCCGTAAGTTTCGCCAAGTGTTTGCGTAGCGAAACGCCATGCGTATCTGGCAAAGCCGCGTTCCCGATGGAGCGCGGTTTTTGCATTTCCGCCCGGTTTCATCAGTGCAGCCTGTTTTATATACCGATTGCCGCATTCGGGATCGCGACATGATCTTCATTGATCAGCACCATCGGTGCATCGGCTCCCTCGACCCTGACGACCAGCAGGCGCAGGCTCCACGTGCCTGCTGTCCGGACAGCGGTCGAGAAGGCGGTGCCCTTGCCCTTGGCGCCATGGACCGGAATGCTGAACTGGGCATCGCCCGCCCCATTCGCATTGACATTGAGATGGCCACCGACCCAGAAACTCTCGGTCAGGTCATCACCGAGGGCGGCCTTGACGCGGTCGTCGGCGCGAAGCTTGTCCATGGTCATGTGATAGGCATCGCTGCCCTTCAGGACGTAAGGAATGCCGCCGACCATCGCTGCACAGCCGCCGATGCCGACCACCCAGATGACAAGGCCGGCGATCGCCCAGTTGCGTTGCGTCTTGCGGAACTGTTCCGCGTCGCGCCAGGCGCAGTTCTGCCAGGCCCAGCGGCTGCCGCGCGCACCCAGTACGATGATCATGACGATGTTGACGACAGGGATCAGTGCCAGCAGCGCGATGAAGGTGCTGTTGCCGATACCCCAGATCCAGTTGAGGAAGAAGGCGCCCCAGTTCCAGCGGTCAAGTTCGGCCGGAATTTCGGCGGGCTGGTTGAGCGGCTGTCCGGCCATGATGTTCCCCCATCGGCAGATGTGCTTGATGGGTTCTAGCGTATGACCTCGAAAAACGGGAATCGGTTTTTCCGGAGCGGCCTTTCTTTGTCAGGCCTTGTTGGAAAGCCGGCGAAAATTCGCCTTCACCGTACGGCTTGCCGGCTTCAGCGCGGCGCTGATCGACCGTTCCGCGGCGACGCCGTTAAACAACGAGGGCGTGCGGCCGGCAAGGATTTCCGGCCAGAACCGCGATGCCGACTGCAGGAAGGACATTTGCGCCGCAAACGCCCCTTCGGCCATCGCCACGGTCTTCTCGTTCACCGCGCGCGCCGTCTCCGTGCCCCATGGCTTGCTGCTCCCAGCATCCAGCGCCATCAACGGCAGCCGCATCAGCGCCACCATCGGCGCCAGCATCAGGTCACCGCCGATGCTGGCTGCATCTTGCAGCCGTCGGGTCTTGCCGGTCTTTTTCATGGAAACAGTCCCCTTGTCGCAGCCACGTCGGCTGCTGACCCGCACACTAAGCGCTGAGGGTGAAATTCGTTCCCCAACGAAATGTTTCTCGAAGCCGGGCATTCCCATCGAGAACGCCCGGTCGAGGTACCGATCCCTACCGCTTGCGCAGATCCGCCTGCGCCAGGTCCAGCGCCTTTGAGATGCGCTCGCAAGCCATGTCGATCGTGTCACGGGTCCAGATCAGCGGCGGCGACAGGATCATCGTGTCGCCGGTGGCGCGCAGCATCATGCCATGCGCGATCGCATGGTCGCGCACGGTCACCGCCGCACTTCCCGACGGCAGGAACCGCTCCTTGGTGGCCTGGTCCTTGACGATTTCGATCGCGCCCATCAGCCCGATCGAGCGCACCTCGCCGACCAGATCATGCCCGGCAATGCGCTCCTGCAACGCCTTGGCGAAATACGGCCCGGTATCGTTCCTGACGCGATCGACCAGTCCTTCCCGCTCGATGATCTCGAGGTTCTTCAGCGCCACGGCACAGGCCACCGGATGACCGGAATAGGTATAGCCGTGATTGAACTCGCCGCCCTTCCCGACCAGGGTCGCGGCGATGCGGTCGCCGACCAGCAATGCCGACAGCGGCTGGTAGCCCGAGGTCAGTGCCTTGGCCGTGGTGATGGTGTCCGGCTCGATGCCGAGCGTTTGTGATGCGAACCATTCACCGGTGCGGCCGTAGCCGGTAATGACCTCGTCCAGCATCAGCAGGACATCGTATTTGCGGCAGATGCGCTGCACTTCCGGCCAGTAGCTGACCGGCGGTATCTTGACGCCGCCTGCCCCCATCACCGGCTCGCCGATGAAGGCCGCAACCTTGTCGGCACCGGCTTCGAGGATCGCATCCTCGACGGCCTTGGCCGCCCGCAGGCCGAAATCATGATCACTCTCGCCCGGCAGTGCCAGTTCATAGGCATAAGGCATCATCACATGGACGATGTTGGGCACCGCGCCGCCGAGCTGCTTGTGCATGGCATCCATGCCGCCAAGCGAGGTGCCGGCGACGGTCGAGCCGTGATAAGCCATCTTGCGCGAGATGATGCGGTTCTTCTCCGGCTTGCCTTCCAGCACCCAGTAGTGGCGGACAAGGCGCAGCGCCGTGTCGTTGGCTTCCGAACCGGACGAGCCGTAGAACACCTGGTTGACGTGCTTCGGCGCGATCTCCGCCAGCTTCTTGGACAACAGCACCGGTGTCGGCGTCGAGCACTTGAAGAAGGAGTTGTAGTAGGGCAGCTCCTTCATCTGCGCGTAGGCGGCCTCGGCCAGCTCGTCGCGGCCATAGCCGATGTTGACGCACCACAGCCCGGCCATGCCGTCGAGGATCTCAGTCCCCTCGGAATCGTAGATGAACGGCCCGTTGGCATGGGTGATGATGCGCGAGCCGGCTTCGCGCAATTCCTTATGGTCGGTGAACGGGTGGAGATGGTGCGCGGCGTCGATCTGCTGAAGCTGCTTCAGCGAATAATTCTGATAGGTCATTGATCTGATCTTTCCTCTGGATTCTATCCGGCCGTGCCGGGAGCGAATGCGTCAGAGGCAAGCAGGTGGTGAATAACCGATGCGGGCGCACAGCCGCAAAAGCTCGGCGCGCAGCGTGCGCGGTGACGGTGTCACCGCGACCCGGAATGCGCGAGCCCCAAATCCGGGAGCCAATGTCCTGACGAGAGCCATGGACGGCACCTTAGAGCAATTCCGGGAAAAGTGTGAAGCGGTTTTCCCGGGAAAAGCGCGTAGCGCTTTCCCCAGGGATTGCGTCAAAACAAAGAGCGAGCAAAGGGCGGTCGAGGCGAACCACCCTTTGCGTTTGCAGCGCCGGGACTCCGGCTCATGCGTTGCCGCTCAGCGCCCTTTGTAGGAACACATATTTCATCGCCGTCTGCGCCGCCTGCGGCCGGCGGTCGCCGCGGCCGCCATGTCCGCCCTCGGTCTCCTCGAAGAACAGCGTTCGGGCATGGCCGGCTTCCTGCAGGCGGGCCGCCATCTTGCGCGCATGACCGGGATGGACGCGGTCGTCCGCGGTCGAGGTGGTCAGCAGCACCGGAGGATAGGTGGCATCGGCCGCGACATGCTGGTAGGGCGAATAGGACGAAAGCCACTTCGCATCTTCCGGTTTCGACGGATCGCCATATTCGGCCATCCAGGAGGCACCGGGCGGCAATTCGGTGTAGCGCAGCATGTCAAGCAGCGGCACCTCGATGATCACGGCACCGAAAAACTCGGGATGCTGCGTCATGGAAACGCCGGTCAGCAAGCCGCCGTTCGAGCCGCCCTGGATGCCGAGCGAAGCCGCCGTGGCAATCCCGCGCTTGACGACGTCCTGCGCGACCGCGGCGAAATCGTCGAAGGCGTTCTGGCGGTTGCCCTTGAGCGCCGCCTGATGCCAGGCCGGGCCGAACTCGCCGCCGCCGCGAATGCAGGCTTGGACATAGGCATTGCCCCTTTCCAGCCAGAGCCTGCCGCGCACGCCGGCATAGCTTGGCAGAAGCGGGACTTCGAAACCACCATAGCCATAAAGCAGCGTCGGCACCGGACCCTTCTGGTCGTGCCGCCGGACGACGAAGTACGGGATCATCGTGCCGTCCTTCGAGCGCGCCTCGAACTGCTCCGAGATCAGCGGCGACGCATCGAAGCGGGCCGGCTGCGACTTCACGGTGGCGAGCGTCTCGCCATCGTCGTCCGACCAGATGATCGAACTCGGTGTCAGGAAGTCGGTGAAGGAGAAGGAAACGCTGGAGCCGAAATGCTCGGCGTGGCTGATGCCGACATTGCCATTCTCGGGCAGTGCCACGGGCTTCTGCGACCAGCCGCCATCCTTGCGCTCGCAGACAACGACCTTGCCGCGCACATTGTCCATCAGGTTGATGAACAGGCGGTCCTGCGTGCGGGCAATGCCGGCAATCGACACGTGATACGCCGGCTCCAGCAAGGTCTCCACCGGGCCGAGCGTGCCGGTTTCTACCCAGTGTGCCAAATCCAGCGAATAGAGGCCGTCAGGCTTGCACGAGGTGCCATCCGGCGCCGTCCACGGGCTGCGCACGCCGAAGACGAGCTGGTCCCTGAAGATCGCCGTATCGGTCACGTCGTCAGGCAGCGGCAGACGTTTGTTCTCGCCGGGAGGCAACCGCAAGAAGATATGCGAGGCGAAGAAATCGAGTGTCCGGGCCAAGATCAGATAACGTCTGTCGCCGTCGAACTCGACGCCAGCGCCAACCGCGAGATCCTCCTTCCGCCCATCGAAGATCGGTGTCGCGTCTTCCAGTTTGGTGCCGCGCTTCCACAGTTTGACCACGCGCGGATAACCGGATTGCGTCTTGTCCTCCTCCTCGAAAGCCGCCGAGACGATGACGGTGTCCTTGTCCAGCCAGCCGAAGCCCGACTTGGAAGCGGGTGCGCGAAATCCGCCCTCGACAAAGGATTTGGTCGCGATGTCGAATTCGCGCATCTCGCTGGCGTCACCGCCATCCGGCGACATCGAGACAAGGCAGAGGTTGAAGTCCGGATGGAGCCGGCTGGCGCCGCTGAACACCCACTTGATTCCGTCCTTGGCCGCTAGCTGGTCGAAGTCGACGATCGTTTCCCAGTCTGGCTTCTCGGTCTTGTAGGAAGCGACCGTCGTGCGGCGCCACAGGCCGAGCACATTGGTCTTGTCCTGCCAGAAATTGTAGACATGGCCGGCAATCGCGGCACCGACCGCGATATTGTCCTCGGCAGTCATCAGGTCGAGCGCGGTCTGGAACGACGCCTGATAGGACGGATCGCCCTGCAATTCACCGACCGTTACCTCGTTCTGACCATGCACCCAGTCGAGCGACTGCTTGGCTGTCCTGTCCTCCAGCCAGAGAAAGGGATCTTCGGTCGAAGGGGTAGAATTTGGCAGGGTCTGTGTGGTCGACTTGGTCATAGGGTCTCCGGTAAACTCATCAAGGCTCGGTGTCGCACACATCGGCATGCCACTACCGAAATTCAATTGGAACGCGCGAAAGAAGCGACCCGCCATACCGCATCAAGTGCGAAACCTTATCCGGCCATGTGTCGCTAAGAGGAAGCTTCATGCAATTTCTCTACATTGCCAAAGAGAGATTTGATCCGTCCAGAGGCAAGGAATGGACGAAATACGTCGAGTGGTCGGGCCTCACACAATTGACCGAAGTCGTCACCCTCGATGGAATGCTCGGCCCGATCGCGCTTGGCGAGACAAAGGACAGCTACTGGCCCCACATTGTGAACGAGGACCGGATGCTCGATTTCTTTGTGGACCTGGAGTTTCTGCTTTCGCAACTGGCGGATACCAACGAACTGAATATTTTAAGCGTAATTCGAAAGCCGTCGTCGGACGTGCATTCGATTGATTGGGGCGGTTTCATCTTCCTGGGCTACGACTTGTTGGATCAAGAAGTTTCCATAAGCGCGTTGACCAACTGCGGCGGATTTCCCGACGTGTTTGCGAATTCGGAGTTGTCTCAAGTTGGCCTGATACCTGACTTTGATCGTGCCGTTGAAATTCAGGGCATGCTGCGCCGGATGCACCCTGAGGAACGTCACGCCCATTGTGACATATGGGCAATTTCGAGATGGCGAGGCGATGACGAGCTGCGGAATCCCAGGATCGCATCAGGCTGACTTTCGACCCACGATACTCGCAATCGCCAGCGCCAGGCACATCAGGCCAAGCGTGATCGGCAGGCCTCTTGCACCCAGAACATCCATCGCTGTGCCGGCCAGCGGCGGCACTGCGATGCCGCCGACGCCCCACATCAGGGAGAAGGCGGCGTTGCCGGCAACCAGTGTCGAGCTGGTGAAGCGCTCGCCGAGCTCGATGATCGACATCGTGTAGATGCCGTAGGAAACCGCACCCCAGACAAAGATCATCGGCCAGATCAGTGGCGTCTCGATGAGAAACGGCAGGAGCAGGCAGCCGAGCACCGTGATCGCGACACAGGCAAGCCGCACCAGACGCGCGGAGAGCCTTTCGGCCAGCAGGCCAAGTGGTACCTGCATGGCGATGTTGCCGGCGATCATCACCGAAAGCAGCGCCGACATGCGGGTCTCCGTGATGCCGTGATGGGTGCCATAGACGGGCAGCAAGGCCAGCGCGCCCTGCTCGAAGCCGGCGGCAACGATAACGGCAAACAAAAGCAGCCACGCCAAGGGCACGAAGCCCAGGACGGAAACCCGATGCCCGGCCTCGTCGACCTTGGGCAGACGCGGCAGCACCGACGCCAGGCAGATGCCGCACAGCACGAAGGCGAAAATGCCGACGAGGAAGGGCGGCCAGCCCTCTGTGCCGACGGCAAGCAGGCAAAGCGGCCCAGCTGCGAAGCCGGCCGAGATGATCGTCGAATAGACGCCCATGACACGGCCGCGCCGGGCCGGCGGCGCCAGCGCGATCACCCAGATCTCGCTCAGCACGTAAAGCGGGTTGGTGACGACGCCGATCAGGAAGCGCAACGGAAACCACAGATAGACATCCTGCGTCCAGCCGATCAGCGCCAGCACGATCGCCGAAAGCGCCGCACAGGAGAGCGCCGTGCGCCCTGCCCCGAACCGGCGCGCCAGCGCCGGGATCAGCGGTGACGAGACGATGAAGCCGATCGGTGTCATTGCCGCCGACAGGCCGATCATCGCCGGTGAGACGCCCTGGCGCTGCAGGATGAAGCTCAGCAGCGGATAGGACAGGCCTTGCGCGATCGCGAACACCGAGACGGTCGCGATCACGCCGGTGATCGCCGCCCATTGCATCGCCGTCTCACTGTCGCTCGACCCGTTCGCGTTCATGCCTTGCCGCTCCGGCGCACGGACGAGCGATACAGCGCAAACATCACCAGCAACGCGTCGAGACCGGCGATCACGACCGGCAGGCCGAGCGGGCCGATGCCTTGCATGAGCAGCCCGGCACCCGGCGGGCCGACAATACCGCCTGCGCCCCACATCAGCGCGAAGGCGGCGTTGCCGGCGACCAGCACCGAGCCCTTGAAACGGCTGCCCAGTTCGACCAGCGCCATTGTGTAGACGCCGTAGCCGACGGCGCCCATCACCAGCAGCACGACCCAGATTAGCGGCGTCAAGACCAGCAGCGGCAGCGAAAGCGCACAAGTCGCGGTTGCCAGCGCACAGACGATGATCATGGCACGACCGCCAAAACGCTCCGCCAGCAGGCCGAGTGGGATCTGCAGCAGGATGTTGCCCAGCGAAAGCGCCATCACCAGCGAGGCAAGCACGGCCTCCGCCAGGCCGTAGCTGGCGCCGAACACCGGCAACAGCGCATAGGTGCTTTGCTGGACCGCGGCCGAAACCAGGACGGCAAGCAGCAGTGCCGGCGCCACCTTGGCAAAGCCGACGAGGCCGCTGGCAGGTTGGCCGTCATCCTCGAAACCGGTGAGCCTGGAAGAGACGGCGTGCAGGATCACCGCGCAGAGCGTAAAGCCGGCGACACCGACCAGGAACGGAGCCCAGCCCGACGTGCCCAGCAGGGTCAGTGCAAATGGCCCGGCCGCATAGCCGGCGCCCAACATCGTGTTGAACACGCCCATGACCCGGCCCCGCCGCGATGGCGGCGCCAGCGACAGCGCCCAGACCTCGCCAAGTATGTAGAGCGGATTGATGACCACGCCAATGATGAAGCGGATGACGAACCAGGCCACCCAGTCCTGCAGATAGCCGATGCCCAGGAAGCAGAGCGCGCCGATCAGCGAGCAGCCGACCGCCAGCGTGCGTGCGCCGACCAGCCGCACCGCGGCCGGCACGAAGGAAGCCGAAAGGATCAGGCCCAGCGGCATCATCGCCGCCGACAAGCCGATCAGCGCGGGCGACATTCCCTGCTTCTGCATCAGCAGCGTGAACAGCGGCGAGCTCAGCCCTTGCGCGGCGCCGAACATGGCAAGTGCTGCGGTGACGCCGGCAAGCGCTGCCCACTGCGTTCCCGCTTCGCCTTCGCTCGAGCCGGTCGCGACCATGCTGATACTGTCATCCATGTGAAAGTGCAGGCCATCCCGCCGGCAAGCCCGACTAGCTACTGGTTCGATTTGGGGAAAGGAAGGGCCGGACGGCGAAATCCGCTTGCGCCACCGGACCCGTCCTGTCGGCTGAAGCCGATCGGTCCCTCATCGAATGGAGGCAGGTGCTGAACCTGGTGGAGGCTACGGAAAATACCGGGCGATAGCCCCCTTCTTGCCGTCGGCGTAAGGCTTCAGCCACTTGTCGTCGATGGAAATCCCGTCATCGTCGGAAGGTCCCTTGCCGATCGTCCTGCGCCAGGCGCGGAACTTGTAGTGGTCGAACACATCGAGCATATGCACTGCATAAGCGGCGGCGAAGGTCTTGTCGCCCTCCACGATCACCATGTTCTCGTCATTCTCGTAGGAAGCCTTGTAACCGAGATTGTGGCTGCCGGTGATGACGGTGGCGTTGTCCTCCATCGGATCGATGATGACGATCTTGTCGTGCACGATCGCATGGCCGACGGTCAGCACCTCCGCCTGGAAGTCGCGGGCAATCGTGGCGCCGGTCAGGTTTGCCGCCCGCACAATGGAGACGTTTGGCATCTCCCAGACCTTCTCCGGGAATACGAAGGGCGACTTGCCGTCCTTGTTCGATTTGTGGGTGACCGGATCCTTGGTCGGCGCGACATAGTTGGGCATCGCGGTTTCGTCGCTGATCGCGCCTTGCACGATCAGATCCGGATCGGCCTTGGCTGCCGCGACGGCCTGGTCGACGATCGAGTTTTCGCCGAGCAGCGACGGATTGAACACCAGGAACAGCACCGCGCGCTTCGCCGCCTTGATGCGGGCGAAGACATCCTCGAGGTCGACCGGCCGCACCGAGATGTCCTTCTTGTTGCGGTCGGGATCGTTGGGAGAGAACCAGACCGTCATGCCGTCCAGCGTTGCCGTGGCGCCGTTCAGCGGATTGGGCAGGTGGTTTTCCCTACGAAACGGCACGCCTTGCGTCTGCACGACGTGGCCGGCAGCGCTTTCCGAGGTTGGCGGCGGGAACACATCGGCCTTCATGCGCTGCCAATAGGCGTCGAAGATCTCGGCCATCGCCGGATCGTCACGGATGAAGGCGTTGTTCGATTGTCCGCAAATGCCCGTCGACGTCCAGTTGGTGCTGCCGGTCATCACCGCTTGCGGCTTGCCCTGGGCATCGCGGTAGACGGCAAACTTGTTGTGGCCGATATGGTTGTTATTGAAGAGGCGGTCGCTCACCACGACGCCCGCGTCGTGCAGGCGCTTCCTGTACGGCGCGTTGCCGGCGTCCCAGGCCTTGGTCTGGTCGTCCCTGCCCGAATTGGCAAGAATGACCTCGACGACATCCTTGGCGCCGACAATCGCGTCGCACAGCTCGTCGTCGCCAAGCTCGTAGAGCGCAAGCCTGACGGTGCCGCCTTCGGTCTTGGCTCGTTTCAGCAGGCTGGTCAGCACATCGGGCACATCGCCATGCAGATACGCGCGTATCTTGCTGGTCGGATCCTGCAGCACCGCCCTGATCTTGTCGCGCTGCCCGACCTTGATGCCGGCCTCTTGCAGCGCATGCGACATCCATTGCGTCGACAGCACGCCGTTGGTGAAGGCAACCCGCGCCTTGCCGAACATCTGCCCGAGAAAGATCGGTGGGCTGACCGCACCCTGGCCGAGATAACCGAGCGGGCGCGCCGGCCCGGTATAGGCGGGTTTGCCATCGACGATCTGATCGGGTCGCACCGGCACCGGGTCGAGACCCGGCTTCATGTCGCCGACCGGCCGCACCCGGTAGGCTATCATTTCACCCTCCGGCCTGACGTCGATGCTGTCGCGCCGCCGCCGCACGGTGAGATCGCGCCAGAAAGTCTTCTGCACCGGCCAGACGCCGGTATCCTGGGGAATCCATCGTGGATTGCGTTGACCCTTGAAAGGCACCCAGGAGGCCAGGCAGCGTTCCTCGCCAGTGTCGGGATAGATGCGCACGATCTCGAACCCGAGGCAGCCAGGGATCATGCCGTCTATATCCCAGGAAAGGAACGCGACTTCGTTGTTTGTCGCGGCGCGCACTTTGACGACGTCAGGCATGGCTTTCCCTCCAGAGACGTTCGGCGCGCCAATATAGCAGAAGTAAAAGACGGATGTGTAACGCGTTTCACTTAGCGTCGATCCGGCCGCTGGTCCCAGGCCAGCGCATCGCCACGATCGGGGCGATATTCTTGCCGTGCAACTGCCGTTCCGGCATGTCGCTTCCCTCGCCCTAGTGGTCGCCGCCTCCGCAACGACCGGCGGGTCGCCAGTCCATTATGCCGCCCGCTACCGCATCGTACGAGGACCATCATGACCGCCGCCCTACAACCTGCAGAACCGTCATTGGCCACCGACCGCGCCCGTCGTGGCGGCCGCGCTGGAAAGCGCGCCGGCGGTTCGGCCGCGTTCGAGCAGCCGGCTTTCCGCCAGCTGAAGAACCCGCTCGCGCCGACCAGGCTGGTTTCGGACGACGAGCTGGAATCGATCCATCTCGCCTCCTTGCGCGTGCTGAGGGAAATCGGCGTCGATGTTCTGCATGACGAGGCCCGCCGCATCATGAAGGCGCATGGCGCCGACGTGCGTGACGGCAGCGAGCGGGTGCGCTTCGACAGCGACATGATCCTGGAACTGGTATCGCACTGTCCGTCGGAGTTCACCATCCACTCGCGCAACCCGGCGCACAATGTGCGCTTCGGCGGCAACAATCTGATCATCTCGATGATGGCATCGGCGCCCAACTGCTCCGACATCGACCGCGGCCGCCGGCCCGGCAACCAGCAGGATTACCGCAACTTCCTCAAGCTCGCTCAGATGCACAACATCCTGAACTGCACCGGCGGCTATCCGGTCGAGCCGACCGATATCCATCCGTCGGTCCGGCACCTGGAGTGCGTCCGCGACCTCGCCACGCTGACCGACAAGGTGTTTCACATCTACTCGCTCGGCAAGGAGCGCAATGTCGACGGCATCGAGATCGCCAGGATCGCGCGCGGCATCAGCCACGAGCAGTTGCTCGAGGAGCCGTCGGTCTTCACCATCATCAACACCAATTCGCCGCTCAAGCTCGATGTGCCGATGATGGAAGGCATCATCCAGATGTCGAGCAAGGGCCAGGTCGTCGTCGTCACGCCGTTCACCCTTTCGGGGGCCATGGCGCCGGTGACGATCGCCGGCGCGCTGGTGCAGCAGAACGCCGAAGCGCTGTCCGGCATCGCCTTTGCCCAGATGGTGCGCAAGGGCGCGCCCGTCGGCTATGGCGGCTTCACCTCCAATGTCGACATGAAGTCCGGTTCACCGGCCTTCGGCACGCCCGAATACATGAAGGCACAGCTGGTCGGCGGCCAGCTTGCCCGCCGCTACAACATACCCTACCGCACCTCCAACACCTGCGCCGCCAACACGGTCGATGCGCAGGCGGCGTACGAGAGCGTGTTCTCGCTGTGGGGCGCCATCCAGGGCGGCGGCAATCTGATGATGCATGCCGCCGGCTGGCTCGAAGGCGGCCTTCGCTGCTCCTACGAGAAGACCATTTTGGACATCGACCTGCTGCAGATGGTGGCGGAGTTCCTGACCCCGCTCGACCTGTCCGAAGAAGCGCTCGGCTTCGATGCCATCCAGTCGGTCGGCCCCGGCGGCCATTTCTTTGGCACGCAGCACACGCAGGCCCGCTACAAGACCGCCTTCTACTCGCCGATCCTCTCCGACTGGCGCAATTTCGAGACCTGGGCGGAAGCCGGCTCGCCGACAGCGCTGGAAAAGGCCAACAAGGTGTGGAAGGAGCGGCTGGCCTCCTACGAAGAGCCCTATATAGACCCAGCCATTCGCGAGGAACTCAACGCCTTCGTCGAAAAGCGCCGGTCCGAGGGCGGCGCGCCGACCGACTTCTAAGCGGCACGCCGCGACCGTTAACCTCGGCCTCGCGACGTTCCAGCGCCAACCCAAAGAACCTGATTCAGTTTACGCAAAAACGGACCTATCTTGATGAAATCTCATGTAAAAGCGGTTGTCATCGGCGGCGGCGTCGTCGGCTGCTCGGTTCTCTACCATCTGGCCAAGGCCGGCTGGACCGACATCATGCTGATCGAGCGCTCGGAGCTTACCTCCGGCTCGTCCTGGCATGCGGCCGGCGGCTTCCACACGCTGAACGGCGACCCCAACGTCGCCAAGCTGCAGGCCTATACGGTGCAGCTCTACAAGGAGATCGAGGAGATTTCCGGCCAATCCTGCTCGCTGCACCTGACCGGCGGCGTGATGATGGCGGATACGCCGGAGCGCATGGACTTCCTGCGGCTCGCCCACGCCAAGGGCCGCTATCTCGGCATGGACACCGAGTTGATCACGCCGTCCGAAGCCAAGGCGATGTTCCCACTGATGGACGAGACCAATTTCGTCGGCGCCATGTGGGATCCGGTCGAGGGCCATCTTGATCCGTCCGGCACGACGATCGCCTATTCCAAGGCGGCCAAGAAGCTCGGTGCCGAGATCGTGCTGCGCAACCGCGTCGTCGAACTGACGCAAGAGGTCGACGGCACCTGGAATGTCGTCACCGAACAAGGCACGGTTCGTGCCGAGCATGTCGTCAACTGCGGCGGCCTGTGGGCACGTGAGATCGGCCGCATGGTGGGCGTCGAATTGCCGGTGCTGGCCATGGAGCACATGTACCTGCTCACCGAGCCAATGCCGGAGGTCGAGGAATTCAACAAGTCGACCGGTCGCGAGATGATCGGCGTGCTTGACTTCAAGGGCGAGATCTACACCCGCCAGGAGCGCAACGGCATTCTGCTCGGCACCTATGAAAAGGCATGCAAGCCGTGGTCGCCGGTCAACACGCCGTGGGATTTCGGCCATGAATTGCTCGCCCCCGACCTCGACCGCATTGCGCCGTCGCTGGAGATCGGCTTCAAGCATTTCCCCGGCATCGAGAAGGCCGGCATCAAGCAGATCATCAACGGCCCCTTCACCTTCGCGCTCGACGGCAACCCGCTGGTCGGCCCGGTGCAGGGCCTGACCAATTTCTGGTGCGCCTGCGCCGTCATGGCCGGCTTCAGCCAGGGTGGCGGCGTCGGCTTGGCGCTGTCGAACTGGATGGTCCACGGCGATCCCGGCTTCGACGTGTGGGGCATGGACGTCGCCCGCTTCGGCGAATGGGCCGGCCTGCGCTACACCAACGCCAAGGTGCGCGAAAATTATTCACGCCGCTTCTCCATCCGCTTCCCCAATGAGGAACTGCCGGCCGCACGCCCGGCGCAGACGACGCCGCTCTACGATACGATGCTCGCCAACAACGCCGTCATGGGCGACTCCTGGGGTCTCGAAACCCCGCTCTGGTTCGCTCCGAAGGGCAAGGAGCCGAAGGACATCGTCTCCTTCCATCGCTCCAATGATTTTGGGCCGATCGGCGAGGAAGTGCGCGCGACCCGCGAGCGCGTCGGCGTCACTGAGATCGCCAACTTCGCCAAATACGAAGTGTCCGGACCAGGGGCGGAGGATTTCCTCAACCGGCTGATGACCAACCGTATGCCGAAGACCGGCCGCATCGTGCTGACGCCGATGATCAACGAATTCGGCAAGCTGATCGGCGACTTCACCATCGCCAAGGCCGGCGAGGACCGGTTCATGATCTGGGGCTCGTCGGCGGCGCAGAAATATCACATGCGCTGGTTCGAGAAGCATCTGCCTAAGGACGGTTCGGTGCGCATCCACCGTTTCGACCAGACGCTGGTCGGTCTGTCGATCGCCGGGCCTAAGTCCCGCGACCTCTTGCAGAAGCTCGTCGATGTCGACATCTCGACAAAAGCCTTCCGCTTCATGGATTTCCGCGAGATGGCGGTCGGCGGTGCGCCCTGTTTGGTCAATCGCATCACCTACACCGGTGATCTCGGCTACGAGATTTGGATGGCGCCGTCCTACCAGCGCCTTGTCTATAAGGCGATCAAGGATGCCGGCGAGGAATTCGGCCTTGTCGATTTCGGCATGCGCGCTTTGCTGTCGATGCGCCTGGAAAAGAACTTCCCGACCTGGTTCCGCGAGTTGCGGCCGATCTACGGACCGTTCGAAGGCGCGATGGACCGCTTCATCAAGCTCGAGAAGAACGACTTCATCGGCCGCGAGGCTGCCGCCAAGGAACAGGCCGAGGGGCCAAAACTGCGCCGTGTCTCCTTCATCGTCGATGCCGCCGACGCCGATGTGATGGGCGACGAGCCGATCTGGGCCAAGGTCTCCAAGGACTACGGCACGGTGGAAAAGCCGCATGGCTACGGCGCGCCGCGCTTCGACGATGGCGGAGAGGAAATACGCGGCTCCAAGGCAGCTGAAGGCGCTTCGGCCGTGCGCGGCATCGTTGACAGCGACTGGCGCGTGGTCGGCTGGGTGACATCAGGCGGCTATGCGCACTATGTGCAGAAGTCGATGGCACAGGGTTACGTCCCGGCAGCACTCGCCGAGGACGAAAGTGCCGGGCTGTTCGAGATCGAGATCCTCGGACATCGGCGCCCGGCCCGCATCAACGTCGAAGCACCGTTCGACCCGAGTGGCGAGAAGATGCGGACCTGAGGTTCGGTCATGGACAGCGCTGGGCCGAAGGGCAGCTTTGGCCGCCATCGCAAGATCATGCCGTTCGAGCCGGGCTCGATCGAGGCGCTGCGCGACGTTTCCCGCCAGAAGGCGGCGTCGCTCAACCAGCATGTGCTGGGCTATGGCGCCCAAGCGGAAGCTGAATGGGCAGCGGCAGGTATTGCCGCTCCCGATCTGCCGGCGATGCGCCGATACCGGCTGGACCGCATCCGCGCCGAGTTGAAGCGCCGCGACTATGCCGGCGCCCTGCTCTACGATCCGGTCAACATCCGCTACGCCACCGATTCCACCAACATGCAGTTGTGGGTGGCGCACAACCCGACACGGCATTGTTTCGTCGCCACCGACGGGCCGGTGGTGCTGTTCGATTATTTTTCCTGCGAGCACCTGTCCGACCATTCCGGCATCGTCGACGAGGTGCGGCCCGCTGTCTCATGGATGTATCTCTATGGTGGCGAACTGACCGAACAAAAAGTCCGCCGCTGGGCCGCCGGCATTGCCGATCTGGTCAGGGAACATGGCGGCGGCAACAGCCGCATCGCGGTCGATCACATCAACCCGGAAGGCGTCGAGGAACTCGCCCGTCTGGGTGTGACGATCGGCAATGGCGAAGCGGTGATGGAAAATGCGCGGCTGATCAAATCATCGGACGAGATTCTCGCCATGCGCCGCGCCATCGTCGCTTGCGAGGCGGCGATGGGCGAGATGGAGCAGACCCTGCGGCCTGGCATTTCCGAGAACGAGCTGTGGGCAGAACTGCATCGCGGCAACATTGCGCGTGGTGGCGAATGGATCGAGACGCGACTGCTGACGTCAGGCCCGCGCACCAACCCGTGGTTCCAGGAATGCTCGTCGCGCAAGATCGAAGCCGGCGACCTGGTCGCCTTCGACACCGACCTGATCGGCCCCTACGGCTTCTGCGCGGACCTGTCGCGCACCTGGCTGTGCGGTGATGCAAAGCCGACCAACGAACAGCGCGACCTGTTCCGCATCGCCGTCGATCAGATCACCTACAATACCGAATTGATGCAGCCGGGCACCTCGTTCCGCGACCTTGTCGAACGATCGGCGGTGCCGCCCGGAGACTGTTTTCCGACGCGCTACGGCGTGCTCTATCACGGCGTCGGCCTGGCCGACGAATACCCGACCTTGCCGCATGCCAGCGACTGGACCCCCGACACGCCGGACGGCGTGCTGGAGCCGGGCATGGTGCTGTGCGTGGAAAGTTATATCGGCCGGCTTGGTCGACGCGAGGGCGTCAAGATCGAAGAGCAGATCCTCATCACCGCGACCGGCAACGAAAAACTTTCAACCTACCCGTTGGATGCGAGGCTGCTCGGCTAATCCCGCAAGTGCCTCGCGCATCGCCCTGACCGTCTTTTCCGGTGTCGTTGCGGCGGTGATGAACGGCAGGCCTTTGCGCCGTCCCGTCCAGCCGACGACCTTCACCGCTCGCGCCGCCGGCTCCAAACGCTGCGCCAGCGCCCAGCTTCCGCAGTCGATGGCCGCGACATCCGCCTTGCCTTCGGCCACAGCGACGATCGAGTCGCGATGGCCGCCGCTTTCGCTGCGCGTCGAGAATATATCCAGGTCTTCGCCGGCCGCTTGCAGGTCGCGCGTCAGCGCAATGATGCCTGACATGGAATCAAGGCTGTTGAAGGTGAAGCGCTTGCCGCGGATCAGATCGAGCGGGATGCGAGCGCGGCCATCCGCAGGCGATCGAACCTCCGGCCCCTCGCCAGCCCGCATCACCAACGCGCTCGAATAGAGCTCACCCTGCCCGCCCTCACAGGCGTCGTAGCTCGGCTGACCGACCACCTGAACGTGTTCGGACAGGCCGAGTTCCATCGGTCCCCAGCAGGTCTGCGCAAACAGCAGCGCCGGATGCAGCCAAAGCTTGTGAAAATCGAGCTCGTCTGGCGGCAATGTCGCCGGGTCTGGCGCGATCAGTTTTCCCTGGGCATCATGAATGCCACCCGGCACCGGCGGCAGTTCGCCATTGCGGCGCACGATCGTTTGCGGCGCGTCGATACCCCTCCGCCGGAAGGCGTCGCGCAAGCGCGCCCATTGGGCGTCGACCTCGTCGCGCGCTTCGGGCCAGTCATACATCGGCAACGCCGCAACCAATTCGCTCATGCCGGAATCTGACCGTTGTATCTGGGATTGAAGGGGACCGACCGCAGCCAGTCTAGCAGGCATTACCCACTCGCCGCAAAACTCATTCCTTCGGCGGCTCGGCGGGAACCGGTGCGGAGCCGAGCCCATTGATGTTGCGCGCCCTGATGCGAGGTTTGAACGCCCTGCCCGGCTCCGGCGCGCGCCGGAGCACCGGGTGCACGATCGGCTCCTTCGCCTTGAAGGCATAGGCTTTGATCAGCGCGAAATAATTCGGATAGGCATAGCCATTGTTCATCCGCAACCATTCATCGCGACGGTCACGAAACAGCTTCGGCAGCCGGTACCACGCCACGGTCGGGCTCTTGTGGTGGACGAAGTGCAGATTGTTGTTGAGGAACAGGAGCGACAGCGGCGAGCGCTCGACGATCACCGTGCGGCCCTCCGGGTGTTCGGACCATTGATGCTCGGCGAAGGTGCGGATCGAGATCAGCGACTGGCCGAGCCAGACCGGTACCAGGACGTAGAGCCACAGCGGGATGCCGAAGCCGAACTGGACGATGGGCATCACGATGGCGAGGCCGATCGCATGCAGCAGCCACGCCTTGCGGATCGTCTTGTCGCCGGCGATCATGTGCTTGGCGTCGTCGATGAAGAAGCCGACGCAGGACAGCCAGGGGCCGAGCACGAAGCGGCCAGCCATGGTGTTGTTGATCTTGAGCAGGAATTTCATCGTCGGCGGCAAGTCGTCATGCTGCCAGAGCGCCTGGTAGTAGCTCTCGGGATCGTCCAGCGGATCGGTCAGCCGCTCGTCGGCATGATGGCGCAGATGAATGGTCTTGAAGCGGCGGAACGGCCAGACGAGACCGATCGGCAGGAAGACGAAGGCCTCATTGATCCGCGCATTGCGCGTTGGATGACCGTGCAGCACTTCGTGCATGATCGACGATTGCAATGCGGCGGTGAAGGCCAGGACGGCGAGCGCGGAGATCGGGTAGGATGGCCAGAGCAGGAAGCCGGTGGCGAACCATGTTGCGTAGCAGAAGAATGCGAGAACCACGGTCGGCCATTCGATGGCCGGTACGCTACGCTGTCTGATGCTCATGCTAGTCATGCTATCGACCACTGTCCCTCAGTCGCCGGAACCCCAACTGGTTCCTGACATCATTGTGTCAGGAGAAGCGATTCCACTCAACGAGACAAAGTGTACAAAATGTTGCGATTGCGCATTTTTGACAGCACATGTTACACATTGTAAACAATATTGGGGATTCATTTACGCCTGAGGCGTCCATCCGGCAGCTTTGGCGCAAATTTTTCCTCCTGATTCGCGGAGCCAAGTGATGGACAAACGAGATCTGTCAGCAATCTTTCGGGAGCGTCTGAAGCTGCTCCTGACACGGTCCGATCTCAACCAGTCATCTTTCGCGACCGCGGTCGGCATCGATCGCTCAGCCCTGTCGCAACTGCTGTCCGGCGCCTCGACACGCCTGCCCCGGGCGGAAACCCTGCTCAATATCGCTGCCGAGTTCAAAGTGTCGCTGGACTGGCTGCTTGGCCTCAGCCAGGACGAGGGTGTCACCGGCGAGATCCGCGAGAGCCTGGAGATCGAGGAAGCGCGCGACGGCTTCGACCGCACGCTGCTGGCAAAGTGGTTCGCCGAGGCGGCGGGTACCAAGATCCGCTATGTGCCGGCAGGCATCCCCGATCTTCTGCGAACACACGCGCTCGTCGACTACGAAGCCAACATCACCAACAGGAGCCGTCAGACGCAAGCCAACGAAACCCAATACCGCATCGACTACAACCGGCGACCGGAAACCGACATGGAAGTCTGCATGCCGCGCCATACGCTGGAGATCTTTGCCCGCGGCCTGGGCGTGTGGGACCGTTTTCCGGAGGCCGACCGCCGACAACAACTCGCCCATATGGCAACGCTGCTTGACGATCTCTACCCAACCTTCCGCTTGTTTCTGTATGACGGCCGCATGCGCTATTCCATTCCCCTCACCATCTTCGGCCCCTATCGGGCGGCTATCTATGTCGGCGACATGTATGTGGTGCTGAACGCCACCCAGCCGGTCCAGGCCTTGACCCAGCATTTCGACAATCTGATCCGTGCCGCCGACGTCAACCCGCACGAAGCCGCCGCCTTCGCGCGCAATCTGGCCAACATGTCCTTCGCATCAGGCTCTGCCTGATCGACGGCAATCGTGGATCATTCAACCCAACGCCCGGCCGTCGACATCGCCAGTCAATCGCGGCAAAATCGTTGACTACACATAAAGACTTCTTTATATCCTTATTCGAATTCGAAACATGAAAGCCAATCCGATGACGACGACCAACCCGATCGATGCGCTTCTGGCTGAAAAGGGCGTGCTGTTGGCCGATGGCGCCACTGGCACCAACCTGTTCGCCATGGGGCTGGAGGCTGGCGAAGCGCCGGAGCTGCTGAACGAGACGGCGCCCGAAACCATCACCAGCCTGCACCAGAATTTCGTCGATGCGGGCGCCGACATCATCCTCACCAATTCCTTTGGCGGCACCCGTCACCGGCTGAAGCTGCACCATGCACAGGACCGTGTGCACGCGCTGAACAAGCGCGCCGCCGAGATTGCGCGTGCCGTCGCCGACAAGGCCGGCCGCAAGGTGATCGTCGCCGGCTCGGTCGGTCCGACCGGCGAATTGCTGGTGCCGCTTGGCGCCATGACCTATGACGAGGCCGTCGACGCCTTTGCCGAACAGATCGAGGGTCTCAAGGCCGGTGGCGCCGAAGTCGCCTGGATCGAGACCATGTCGGCTCCCGACGAGATCCGCGCCGCTGCCCAAGCCGCCATCCGCGTCGGCCTGCCCTACACCTACACCGGGTCCTTCGACACCGCCGGCCGCACCATGATGGGCCTGCTGCCGAAGGACATCCACGGCGTCGTCGACGGCTTGTCGCAAGCGCCGCTCGGCGTCGGTGCCAATTGCGGCGTCGGCGCCTCCGACATCCTGGCATCGCTGCTCGACATGACCGAGGCGAAGCCGGAGGCGACTGTGATCGTCAAGGGCAATTGCGGCATTCCCGAATTCCGCGGCACCGAGATTCATTATTCCGGCACGCCGGAACTGATGGCCGACTATGTCAGGCTTGCCGTCGATGCCGGTGCGAAAATCGTCGGCGGCTGCTGCGGCACCTCGTTCCAGCACCTTGCCGCCATGCGCAAGGCACTCGACGCGCACACCAAGGCGGATCGTCCGACCGTTGGCGCGATTGTCGAGCGCATCGGTGCGATGCGCAACAAGGTGGCGACCGAAAACACCGCCGAGACCAGCGAAGCCCGCCGCGAGCGTCGCCGCAGCCGGGCCTGACCTTATCGTTTCTGATTATTCGCTGTTGTCGGCGTAGCTCGACTGCGCCGACTTGAAATCGGTACCGGCGCCGGCGGCCGTATCGCCGCGCATCGTCATCAGCGCCCCCGACGCACTGGGGTCGGAGATCTGCTCCAGCATGACGCGAAAACGATCATTGTTCAGCGCAGAGATGGCGGTGTGACGCGCTTGGGCCACATCGTCGCTGATGCGTCTGGATTCCGCCGACGGCGCGGACGCTGCCGATCCTAGTGCCGAAATATCTCGGGTTATCGAGTTCGCAACAGTCCTGATCAGCAATTCCGGCTCCCTCAAGCCCAAACATTAGCCTCTGCGTAACAAGAGGAAATTGCCATCATCTACCGGAAATCCAACGCAATTTAACAATCCGCAAAAAAAGGCCGGCAAGGAATGAACCCTCGCCGGCCTGCCTCACCCGCCCGTGGGTCGGTTTCCCGTATCAGAACGATCCCATCTGAAAGAAACCGGCCGTCATCACCACTACCGATTTCCGCCCAGCGCCGAGGCAAGGCGCACAAGCGAGAGGAACTCGGACCTGTACCCAAACGGGTCGGATCCTCGAGCGGCAGTGGCAATCTCCATGATCTTGTCGTAACCGAACTTCGCGGTCGCATCCTCGTCGCGCAGCTTCTGGCCGAAGGCCGCGACGGCCACGGAGAAGCGCTGGTCGGTGCCGGCCTCGTCGAAGGACGAGACCTCGTTGGCCGAAGTCACCGGCGTGGTGATCAGCTTCGAGACGTCCTCGTTGGGCAGCTTGTAGCGGATCTTGACGAAGGCATATTCGCCGGCATTGGCGACTCCCCCATTGTCCACCGACGCCTGGCCGTAGCGCAGCGGATCGATCTGCTCGCCACCGCTGCCCTTCGGCGTGATCTCGTAGATCGCGGTGACCGAATGGCCCGAACCGATATCGCCGGCATCGACGCGGTCATTGTTGAAATCCTCGCGGTTGAGCGCCCGGGTCTCATACCCGATCAGCCGATATTCCGAGACCTTGTTCGGGTTGAACTCGACCTGGATCTTCACATCCTTGGCGATGGTGAACAGCGTCGAGGAGGCATCCTCGACCAGCACCTTTTCGGCCTCGGCGAGCGTGTCGATATAGGCGGCCGTGCCGTTGCCGTTCTGGGCGATGGTCTGCATCATCTGGTCGTTCAGATTGCCGCGGCCAAAGCCGAACACCGACAGGAAGACACCGGTCTTGCGCTCGCTTTCGATCAACCGCTTCAGATCGTCGTCATCCGTCTGGCCGACATTGAAGTCGCCATCTGTGGCGAGCATCACCCGGTTGACGCCGTCCTTGACGAAGGATTGCTGGGCAAGCTTGTAGGCTTCCTTGATGCCCGCCTCGCCGGCCGTCGAGCCGCCGGGCTGCAGATTGTCGATGGCATTGAGGATCTTGTCCTTCTCGGCAACTTTTGTCGGCATCAGCACGGTGCCGGCCTCACCCGCATAGGTCACGATCGAGATCGTGTCGTCTGCCTTCAATTTGCCGACCAGAAGTCGGAAAGCCGACTTGAGCAGCGGCAGCTTGTCCGGCTCGTCCATCGAGCCCGACACGTCGATCAGGAAGACCAGATTGGCTTTCGGCTGCTCGGTCGGCTTGACGTCAAAACCCTTGATGGCGACATGCATCAGCTTGGTGTGCGTGTTCCACGGTGTCGGCATGACGCTGACCGTCGAGTTGAACGGCGTCGTGGCGGAGTCCGGGCCCTTCCAGTCATAAGGGAAGTAGTTGATCATCTCCTCGACGCGAACCGTGTCGGCCTGCGGCACGAACCCTTCCTTCAGCGAACGCCGCACGAAGGAATAGGAAGCCGTGTCGACATCGATCGAGAAGGTCGAGACCGGATCCTCGAGCGCGGCATGCAGCGGATTGGTCTTGAAATCCTCGATGCGGTCGCGGTTTTCCTCTTGCGGCTGAACCTGGTCGGCCGGAGCCATGGCTGGCTGCTGCGCCATCAGCTTGGACTCGGCCGGCATGCGGGCGTCCCGCGACGTGCTAGGTGCACTTACAGTACCGTCCAGCGCAAATTCGCCTGTCGGGGCCGGTGCCGGGGGTGCAATATTCATTGCCACACTTCCGGCGCCAGTAGCATCTTGTCGGGGAGCGCTCTTCGCCGCCTCCTGCTGTGCACCGCCGATAGCAATGGTCGATTCGGATTTCGGCGGTGAGGCCGGCGCGACAAGCGCATCTGTGGCGTCGCGACTTTCTACATCCGCGTCGGCCTTCTTGTCTTTCTCCAGTTCGGTGCGGGCCGGCTTGAGCTCGTTGGTCGTCTGCTTCACCGTCGCAGGCTTGTCGGCCAGCGTTTCGGTGATCTTCTCGTCGCCGCCGAATTTGGGCGGCTGTTCCCTCAGCATGTGGAAGGTGGCGTATCCGGCGATCGGCAGGGCGACGAGCCCGGCAAGAGCCGGCGCGGCAATGAGTTTCTTTTGCATGATCTCGCTCCAGAGCTTTTGTGCTCGCTCTGTGAGACGAAGCCCGCCAACCGATCCTTGGGTCACGGTCGAAATATTTTCCTGGTCATAGGCGCGCATGGCGGCTTCGAAGGCGCGAGCCTTCGCGCTCTCACCCGGCGCCGGCGCCGCGATGTCGCGCAGTCTGTTGAGTTCGTTGTCGTCGACCATGGTCACACTTCCCCGACCGAGCGCATCAGCGTCTTCAGCCGTTTCTTCGCTTCATGGATGTGCCAGGAAACCGTCGCCTCCGAGATCGCCATCGCCTCAGCGGCGGCCGCATGGCTCAAGCCCTCCCCGTAAACAAGCAGCACGGCGTCGCGCTGCTTGTCCGGCAGTTGTCGCACCGCCGCCCACAATGCCTCGGCCGGGTCTTCCGGCTCTGCCGAAGCCTCGCCCGAGATCAGCGCGTGAACGCCGTAGGCCTCCGTCTTTGCCATATCGCAAGCGGACTTGCGCATCATGTCGCGCGCGGCGTTCAGGGTCACGGAGTAGAGCCATGTCGTGAAGGCGCCGCCGCCGCGATAGTCGCGGATAGCCCGGCCAAGCCGGACGCAGACTTCCTGGGCGATGTCTTCGGCATCGGCCTTCTTGCCGCACCAGCGATAGGCGGCGCGATAGACGAAGTCATAATGCCTTTCCAGCAATTTGCTGAAGGCCCCCCTGTCTCCGCCCTTCGCCCGCCCGATCAGTTCGGCGTCGGAGGCTTCGCTCTCATCCAGCATCATCGCCATCATTTGCCTGTTGGACGAAGGCTAATGGCGATTCCTTGGGGCAATGGAAAGATTTTTTTGGAAACGGGTAGATCGTGGCCATCGCTGCCCTGCTTGACAGATACATATCTCTGCAGTTATACGTCGATCAATAGCCGCCGAGTTATCGATCCCAATGACGAATGCTCACGATATCCTTTTCCGAACGCTCTCCGATCCGACGCGTCGGGCAATCTTCGAGCGCCTGTGCCGGGAAGGCGAGCAGACGGTCGGCGCTCTGACGGCTCAGTCCGGGGTCTCGCAACCAGCCGTATCAAAGCATCTCGGCGTGCTCAGGCATGCCGGGCTGGTGCGCGACCGCCATGAGGGACGGCAGACTCATTACAGCGCCCAACTCGGCGCACTTGCACCACTGACTGACTGGACGAACCAGATGAACGCATTCTGGCAGAGCCGGTTCGACGACCTCGAAAATCTGCTCAATAGAATGGACCAATGACCAACATTGCGACCGAAACGCGCTCCGTCGTTGTCGAACGAGATATACCTCATCCGCCGGAAAAGATCTGGCGCGCTCTCACCCAACCGCATTTGATTGAGGAGTGGCTGATGAAGAATGATTTCAAGCCAGTCGCGGGTCATCGCTTCAATCTGCGAAAGGACCCACAGCCTGACGTGAGCATCGTCGTTGACTGTCAGGTAACCGCAATCGAGCCGAACAAGACACTGTCCTACACCTGGCAGGCCTATGGCCTCGAGAGTGTCGTCACATGGACTCTCATGCCGACCAGCACGGGCACTCGATTGCGCATGGAGCAGTCCGGCTTCCGGCCGGATCAGGAGCAGGCATACCGGGGTGCGACTAGTGGGTGGCGGCAGTACTTTGCAAACCTGGCTGAGGTCCTGGCGCGAATGGATTGAAACCCGCCGAGTGGATCACTGGGTCCGCTTCGGCTCGTTTTTAACGGGAGGTCTCATTGGATTGGAACAAGTGGGTTCGGCAAATTCATCGCTGGCTGTCGATCATCTTTACGCTGACCGTCATCGCCAACTTCGTTGCCATGGCATTGGGGCAGCCGCCCGCCTGGATTGTCTATTCGCCGCTTTTGCCGCTCTTCTTGCTCCTGTTCAGCGGCTTGTACATGTTCGTGCTGCCGTATGCCGCCAAAGGAAACGGCAGGGAACGCGCGGGCGCATAGGAATGGGCAGAATGGCCAAGACGCAGAGGCAATCGACCAAGGTCGCGGCCAAGGCTGCACCAGTCCAGCTGTCGGGCGGCAACCCGCAAATCGCGAAGGGGGACGGCGACGCGCCGGTGCAGGCCTATATCGCTGCAATGCCGGGCTGGAAACGCGGCCTCGGCGAGCGCCTCGACGCACTCATCGTGCGCAATGTGCCTGATGTACGCAAAGCCGTGAGATGGAATTCGCCGTTCTACGGCATCGAGGGCCAAGGCTGGTTCGTGACGTTCCATGTCCTGACCCACTATGTGAAGGTGACTTTTTTCAGCGGCATGTCGTTGCGGCCGGTCCCGCCGGCGGCACGGCGAAAAGCAGGGACGCACGCTGGATCGACATCCGCGAACACGACGCGTTCGACGAGGCGCAGATGGCGGACTGGGTGAAGCAGGCCGCCGCCCTGCCCGGCTGGATCCCTTAGCCGCGCCAGCGGATTGATTGAAGCCTGCCAGCACAATTCAAACCACGCCCTTCCGACAGGGTGGACAGAGGAGAAATAGCGATGAAGATCAAGCTGACCAGCGTCTATGTGGACGACCAGGAAAACGCGCTGCGCTTCTATACTGAAGTGCTCGGCCTCACCAAGAAGGCCGACTTCAGCAATGGACCCTATCGCTGGCTGACCGTGGCTTCGACCGACGAGCCCGATGGAACCGAGCTGCAACTCGCGCTCAACGACAACCCCGCCGCCAAGGCCTATCAGCAAGCCATCTTCAAGCAAGGCCAGCCAGCCGTCATGTTCTTCACTGACGACGTCAAGGGTGACTACGAACGCATCAAGGCGAGCGGCGGCGAGTTCACCATGCCGCCGACCGAGGTGACCGGCTCGACCATCGCCCAGTTGAACGACACGTGCGGCAACCTCGTTCAGATCACCCAGCTGGCGCGCTGGTAAAGCGCGGCAAACAAAACGCGTCGTGGCAGAGAAAGGCACGCAATGATTCCATCGCAACAGATCGACCAGCTGATCGCGGGCCTCACGGACTGGCGTGGCAAGACGCTCGCCAGCGTCCGCAGGAGCATTCTTGAAGTCGATGGCGAGATCATCGAGGAGTGGAAGTGGATGGGAAGCCCGGTGTGGTCCCGCGACGGAATGATCGCCGTCGGCAACGCCCACAAGGACAAGGTGAAACTGACCTTTTCCCACGGTGCCGGCCTGCCGGATCCCGGCAAGCTCTTCAACGCGGGGTCGGACGGCAAGGTGTGGCGTGCGATCGACCTTTTCGAGGGCGATGAGCTCGATGAGCGCGCGCTGAAAGACCTCGTCCGGGCCGCCATCGATTACAACCAGGCCAAAAAGCAGAAGAAAGCGCTGGCGAAGGCACGGAAGTAGCATCGTCGCCATTTTTGGCGCCTTAGGCCGCTTGTCCGGCGACCCAGCCCGACGACCACGCCCACTGGAAATTATAGCCGCCCAGCCAGCCCGTGACATCGACGACTTCGCCGATGAAAAACAGGCCCGGCACGGATTTCGCCTGCATCGTCTTCTGGTCGAGCCCGTTGGTGCCGACCCCGCCAAGCGTCACTTCAGCGGTACGGTAGCCCTCCGAACCGGCCGGCTTGATGCGCCAGTCATTGACCGCCGCGGCGATGGTTTTGATCTCAGCATCCGAAAGATCGGCGAGGTTGCCGTCGATCCCGGTGCGCTCGGCGATCGACTGTGCAAGCCGTTTCGGCAGATGATTTGCCAGCACGGTCTGCACGGCTTGCCGCCCATTGCCGCGCTTGGCGGTGCGAATGAGGTCCGCCACGTCGGCTTCCGGCAGCATGGCGATGCGGATTTCGTCGCCTTCGCGCCAATAGGACGATATCTGCAGGATGGACGGTCCGCTGACGCCGCGATGCGTGAACAGCATTGCTTCGGAAAACCGTGTCTTGCCACAGGCGACTTCCGCTTCGACGGCGTTGCCGGCCAGGGGCGCCAGCCGCTCGAGCGTTTTTGCGTCGAAGGTCAGCGGCACCAGCGCCGGCCGCGTTTCGACAATGGCAAGACCAAACCGTTCGGCAAGCTCGTAGCCGAAGCCGGTCGCCCCCATCTTGGGGATCGACTTGCCGCCACACGCCACGACCAGGGACTGGCATGCGACCGTACCGGTGGAGAGGGTGAGCACAAATCCTTCCACGGTTTTGCGGACATCACCGACGTTGGCCGACAGTGCCAGTTCCACGTCCCTGCTCCGCATTTCCGCGACCAGCATGTCGATGATCTGGCGTGCGGAGCCGTCGCAGAACAACTGCCCCAGTGTCTTTTCGTGATAGGCGATGCGGTGGCGTTCGACGAGCGCGATGAAATCGCGCTGCGTATAGCGGCTAAGCGCCGAGATGCAGAAATGCGGATTGCCCGAGAGAAAGTTCTTCGGGCTGGCATGGATGTTGGTGAAATTGCACCGGCCTCCGCCGGAGATGCGGATCTTTTCGCCAGGCATCGCCGCGTGATCGAGGATCAGCACCGAACGCCCGCGCTTGGCCGTCTCCACGGCGCACATCATTCCGGCAGCACCCGCGCCGATGATCACGACATCATAGGATTGCATCAGGCCAAATCGTTCCCGCTGACGGCGCCGTTCAGCAGGCGGCGCCAATCGTGCAGTCTCTAACCGGTCGGTGCGACCGCAGGCAACGTCCCGATCAGTTTTAGATCAGCGTCTCGGCAAAAAGCGTCGTCAACCGCTTCCAGTGGCGCTCGGCACCGATCGCATCGAAGACGCTATGATCCGGCACGCACCAGCCATGCGCCATGCCGACATAGTTCTCGATCACATGGTCGACTTCCGCAACTCGCAGCGCCTCGGCAAGCCGTGCCGACTGCTCAGGCGGGAAACTTCTGTCGATACCGGAGGTGCCGACATAGACACGCGCCTGGATCGAGGCAGCCTTGCGATGCGGGCTGTCGGCGGCATCGCTGGCCAGATTGCCACCATGGAAACTGGCCACCGCCCTTATCTGCTCGGGATAGGTTGCAGCGGCGTTCAATGCCCGTGCGCCGCCCATGCAATAGCCGACCGTGCCGATCGGCCCGGTAACAACTTCAGCAGCCAGCGCATCGAGGAATGCGCCGCTGTCGCTGATGGTCATCGCCTGCGTGGTGCCAGTGACCAGTGCCATCAGCGCTGTCTTGGTCTTTTCCTCGGTAAAGGCGGTCTTGGCGTCGAACGGCCCGTAGGGCGCATTGCGGTAGAACAGGTCCGGCACCAACACTGCATAGCCTTCACCCGCCAACCGTTCCGCCATGCCATCGACTGCAACGCGCGGTCCGAACGCGTCCATATACAGGATGACTCCGGCCTTGGCCGGGGACGTGTTTGCAGCGCGGAAAAGTCCTGCCCTGGCAACGCCATCCCTAGTCTTGATCTGAAGGTCTTGTTTCGTCATCGCCTGCTCCGTTCATCAGATGCGCGATACATATCCGCGTGAGCCGCCAGAACAAGGCGGCAGTCAACATTTCGTGCAGGATCGCCTGACGACTACAGACCGGCGAATGCCGCCATATGAAAAGCCTGGACCTCCGGTGGATAGCGATAGGCCGTGCCATAGGGACAGGCGTTGCGGTCGAGGCAGCCGCCGCTTCGGCACGGTCCGCCATTCGCTCCCAGCACATGCGCCAGACAGGATTGGTAGGCGAAACCTTGTTCGGAATAAGCGTCGACCGGACAGGATTTCAGGCAAGGTTTTTCCACACATGCATCGCAAAGGTGAAGCGGCGTCTCAACGGCTTGAAGAGCAAGTTCTTGCTCGAACAGCAGCGCACCACGATAGGCGTGCCACAGCCCATAGTGCGGATGCATGAGGATGCCGAGTGGAGACGGCTTCAGCCCCTCCGCCCGCATCGCCCATTGCTGAAATGGCAGATAGGGCTTGTCGGACGGTGAAATGGCCCTCGCCCCGAATACCTCCGCCACCGCCCCGATCACTTCACGCGACCAGGTGTCGAGCGGATTGGCGATGGTCGGCGATTGCTTTTCCCGCCATCGCAGGAAATGCGGCCAGGACGCGGCACCCGCCTGCCCCACCAGCAAGACGGCCTTGGAGGGAGCGCCTGACCGGCCCGGTGGCGGCGCTTCGCCCAGCACAAAATTGAACCCGCCACGAAGAACAAGGCTGTTGGCGAGAAGCGCCGCAGCGATACGGTCAACGCTGCCGGCACGCGCAATCATTCCTTCTTGACCGGATCGGAGAATGCGCTCCGCCAGACTTCCTTGTGAATGATGTTGGCGACTTTAGCCCCGCCTGACTCGGGCTCCTTTCAAGTGAAGGCGTCGGGCATCGACCCCTTCTTCTTGGCGATGAAGTCCTTCAAGGCTTCGTCGACGCTCGGATCGAGGTACGGTGCCTCATAGCTTTCCAGCCAGCGGCGGGCGAGTTCGTTGGCGCGCTGCGGCGCGGTCTTCTCGCCCTCGGCCAGCCACTGTTCGTAGGAATTGTTGTCGGCGATGTTGGAGCGGTAGAAGGCAGTCTGGAAATTGGCTTGGGTGTGGTCGCAGCCGAGATAGTGGCTGCCCGGGCCGACCTGGCGGATCGCGTCCATCGCCTGGCCGTTTTCCGACAGGTCGACGCCTTCGGAAAACTTCTGCGTCATGCCGAGCTGGTCGATGTCCATCATGAATTTTTCGTAGCAGGAGGCGAGCCCGCCCTCGAGCCAGCCGGCCGAGTGCAGCACGAAGTTGGTGCCGGCAAGGATGGTCGAGTTCAGCGTGTTGGCACTTTCGTAGGCCGCTTGGGCGTCCGGCACCTTGGACGCACAGAGCGAACCGCCGGTTCGGAATGGCAGGCCGAGGCGACGTGCGAGCTGTGCCGCACCGTAGGACACCAGCGACGGCTCCGGCGTGCCGAAGGTCGGCGCGCCCGATTGCATCGAGATGGAGGAAGCAAAGGTGCCGAACAGCACCGGCGCGCCCGGGCGGATCAACTGCGTGAACGATGCGCCTGCCAGCACCTCGGCCAGAACCTGCGTCAGTGTGCCGGCGACCGTCACCGGGCTCATCGCGCCGGCGAGGATGAACGGCGTGACGATGCAGGCCTGATTGTGGCGCGAATAGACTTTCAGCGCGCCGAGCATGGTCTCGTCGAACACCATCGGCGAGTTGGCGTTGATCAGGCTGGTCAACACAGTGTTGTTTTCGACGAAATCCTCGCCGAACACGATCTTGGCCATGGCGACGGTGTCCTCGGCGCGCTCCGGGGCCGTCACCGAGCCCATGAACGGCTTGTCGGAATATTTGATGTGGCTGTAGATCATGTCGAGATGGCGCTTGTTGACCGGCACATCGACCGGCTCGCACACCGTGCCGCCCGAATGGTGGATCGACGGCGCCATATAGGCGAGCTTTACGAAATTCTGGAAATCCTCGATCGTCGCATAGCGCCTGACGCCGTTGAGATCGCGTACGAACGGCGGACCATAGACCGGCGCAAAGACAGTGGCGTTGCCGCCGATCTGCACCGAGCGCTCGGAATTGCGGGCATGCTGGGTGTAGACGGATGGCGCGGTCTTGAGCAGCGAGCGGCAGAGCCCTTTGGGAAAGTGCACACGCTCGCCCTTGACGTCGGCGCCGGCTTCTTTCCACAGCTGTAATGCTTCCGCGTCGTCGCGGAAGATGATGCCGATCTCCTCGAGCACCGTGTCGGTGTTCTTCTCGATCAGTGCCAGGCCTTCCTCGTCCAGCACCTCATAGACGTTGATCTTGCGCTTGATATAGGTGAGCTGGGTGCCGGGGCCGCCGCCCGAACGTGCTGCACGCCGGGCAGCAGCCCCGCCGCTGGCGGCGCGCCCGCGTCGCGCGTTTGACGCTTCCTGATCGACTGCCGCGTGTTCGCTCATGATCGCTCTTCCCTGAATTTGTTCTTGTCCGGAATCCATTGCGGCAGCGTATCGCCGCTTCTTGCCGGATCGTAGCCATGCACCCTATTCGAAACGGCCCGCCAGCGCCAACGCCTGTCGCAAAATCGACAAGAATTCCAAGAGAGTTACGGTCGCTTTCCTTTTGCGGGAAGTCGCAAATCAGCTATGGATACATGCCCCCAGCGGGTTAGGTATGAACGCGAATATTGTGTGCCTTGCGACGCAGTCGCGATGCCGGCAGGAGCTCGATACAAATGTCCGACGACGAGATCATCCTTTCCGAACTTTCCGACGACGAGTTGGTGCAGCAGATGCACGACGATCTCTATGACGGGCTGAAGGAAGAGATCGAGGAAGGCACCAACATCCTGCTTGAGCGCGGCTGGGTACCTTACAAGGTGCTGACGGAAGCGCTGGTCGAAGGCATGCGCATCGTCGGCGAGGATTTTCGCGACGGCATCCTGTTCGTGCCCGAAGTGCTCTTGTCCGCCAATGCTATGAAGGCCGGCATGTTCATCCTGCGTCCCCTGCTCGCCGCCACCGGCGCGCCGAAGCAGGGCAAGATGGTCATCGGCACCGTCAAGGGCGACATCCATGACATCGGCAAGAACCTCGTCGGCATGATGATGGAAGGTGCAGGCTTCGACGTCATCGACCTCGGCATCAACAATGCGGTCGAGAAGTATCTCGATGCGATCGAGCAGCACCAGCCCGATATCATCGGCATGTCGGCACTGCTGACCACGACCATGCCCTATATGAAGGTCGTCATCGACACGATGAAGGAAAAGGGCATTCGCGACGACTATGTCGTGCTGGTCGGCGGCGCGCCGCTGAACGAGGAATTCGGCAAGGCCGTCGGCGCCGACGCCTATTGCCGCGATGCGGCGGTGGCGGTCGAGACCGCCAAGGACTTCATGAAGCGCAAGCACAACGTTCGCGCTTCGGCGTGATTGGCCAATCCGGCATGGACAATAGAAAAAGCCGCGCCTTGCAGCGCGGCTTTTTTGTTCCCAAGTGGTGGGTGAGGCTGTGTGGAGATCAAGGCTTGGTGACGGTGTCCTTGACCGCCCTGGCCGTCGATTTGACATCCTTGCCGACGCCACGGACGGTGTTCGCACATGCCGTAAGGGCCAGGGCGCAGGCAAGGACGGCTATCGGCGCGATGCGTAACAGTTTCATGGACGGTGTCTCCCTCAATAGGTAAATTAGCCCCGCAGCAACGAAGGCCGGCTCGACTGGTCCCATGGCCAAGATACAAAAAACGAAACCGAATCAAGACGACAGGCTGCTCGTTATCGCCTGTGGGATGATTGCGCGCGAAGTTCTGGCCGTCAAGGAACAGCTCGGACTGGATCACCTCGATCTGACCTGCCTGCCGGCGGAATTCCATTTCTATCCCGACCGCATCGCGCCGGCCATGGACAAGGCCATCGAAAAGGCCAAGGCGGACGGCTACTCACACGTCTTCGTCGGCTATGCCGATTGCGGCACCGGTGGCCTGCTCGACCGGATCTGCGAAAAACACGGCGTCGAGCGCATGGCCGGCCCGCATTGCTTCGCCTTCTATCAAGGCATGGAGGCCTATGCGAAAATCGCTGACGACGACATGATGTCCTTCTACATGACCGATTTCCTGTGCCGCCAGTTCGACGCCTTCTTCATGAAGCCGCTCGGCCTCGACAAGCACCCGGAGTTGATCAAGGACTATTTCGGCAATTACGAGAAGCTGATCTACCTGGCCCAGACCGACGATCCGGAGTTGGATAAGGTGGCGGAAAAAGCCGCAAAATTGCTCGGCCTTGCCTACGAGCGCCGCGCGACCGGCTATGGCGACCTGACGGCCGGAATGGCGCAGGCCGCGGCACACGCCGGCTAGGCTGCTCCCGCTTCCGCCCGCAGCTCCGCAAGCACATCGGCAAAGCTCGTCCTGCAGACGAAACCCAGCCTGTCGGTTGCCCGCGAGGCGTCATAGACGCGGTCGATGGAGGAAAACATCGTCCAGCCTTTTCGCGCGTAGAGCGCCGGAAAATCCGGAAAATAGCGAGCGACGACCGACGGCGCATCGGCGATCAGTGCCGCGCAATCATCGGGCCGGAACGGCGTTGGCGCCGACACGATAAAGATATCGAAACCGAGCTGCGGCGCCTTTTCGAGGGCAAGAATGTGCGCATCGGCCGCGTCCTCCACCGTCAACCGGCGAAACAGCAGTTCATTGGCCTTGGTGTTGGCATCCGACTGCTCGATCGCATGTGCCATGTCGTCGGCTTCGGGAAAGAACCGGGCGGTGCGCAACACCACGACCGGCAGCCCATGCTGGATATGATAGAGGCGGCAAAGATGTTCGGCCGAAAGCTTGGTGACGCCGTAGATGTTGCGCGGCTCGGGCGACATCGCCTCCGTGAGCCAGGCGGCCTTGCGCGCACCACCCTCGAACCCGTCGCGTATCGCCTGCGAAATCATCAGCGAGGTCGTCGACGTGAAGACGAAACGCTCCACGCCGGACACCACCGCTGCATCGAGCAGGTTCAGCGTGCCTTGCACGTTGGCCGCGACAAAATCGCTGTTGGCGCGGTTCTCGATGTTGGGCTTGTGCAGCGCACCGCTGTGGATGATCGCCTCGATCCGGTTGTCGCGGACAGTGCGTAGGACAAGATCACGATCGGCGATCGAGCCGACAATCCGGGTCTCCCTCGATGGAACGGGATCGAGGCCGGTGACATCGTGGCCGAGGGCCCGCAGGCGCGGCGCCAGCGCGCTGCCCAGCCAACCCGACGATCCCGTGAGCAAGATTCGCATTCGTCACACCATGATTTTTGACCGTGACGCTGTTAAGCACGGATGACAGGCGCCAGCGACCCGATAGTTATGCACCAGGTCCGCAGCGGCGCTGCTCGAGACATCAACCGGGAGTCCTCCTATGATCCTTCGTCCACTGCTCGCCGCTGTCGGTCTGCTCTGCTGCACCCTTCCCGCCCTTGCCGATGGTGAGGTGCAGAAACTGATCACCGCCGCCGACAAGACACGGCTGGACAAATATGGCGAGACCCGCAAGGCGGCGCTGGCCGAGGCGAAGGCGGGAGATCCCGCCGAGGTCAAGCAGCTCGACGCCTTGCTGGCAAAACCGCTGGTCGCGTTTTCCGACAAGGACCTGACCGGCAACTGGCAGTGCCGTACCATCAAGGCCGGCGGACCATTGCCGCTCGTGATCTATGGCTGGTTCAAGTGCAAGGTGACCGACGACGGCTCCGGCTGGCGGCTCGAAAAGATCAGCGGCTCGCAGCGAACCCAGGGCCGCTTTTTCGACGATGGCGAGAAGCGCGCCATCTATCTCGGCTCCGGCTCCGTCAACAACGATCGGGCAAAGCCTTATGGCAACGGCCCACAGACCGACCAGGTCGGCTATGCCTTCCGCACCGGTGCCGGCGAATGGCGCATCGAACTTCCCGCGCCCTACTACGAATCGAAGCTCGACATCCTCGAATTCAAGCGCTGAGCGTAGTCATCAAGATTTAACTCCATTCCGGCACAAATCCGGCCAGCATGCGGCAGCCGGCCGCGTGCAAGGCAGGAAAGCGGGCCATGTCTTCACCGGTTGGAACCAGTGCGTCGATCGTCGTCGTGACCGGCGGCGGCCAGCATGTCTGGGCCATGATCAACGCAATCGCCGATCGCGTCGGTCCTGTCAGCGTCATTCTCGAAACCCCTGAATCCAAAAAGCAATTGCTGCGTGGCCGGGCTCGCCGCCAGGGTTGGGTCTCGGCCATGGGCCAGCTTGGCACGATGGTGCTGAGCAGGGTGGGCAAGCGGCTGCTGGCTCGCCATGGCGCGCGATTGATCGCCGAGGAGAGACTGGAGGTTGAGCCGCGACCAGGCCAGGAGATTATCCAGGTGGCCTCGGCCAATGGGCCTGAGTGCCTGCAGGCGATCCAAAAGATCCAGCCAGGCGTCGTGCTGCTCAACGGTTGCCGACTGATCTCGGCCGAGATGCTGCGCAAAATGCCTTGCCCGGTGCTCAACTATCATGCCGGCATCACACCGAAATATCGCGGCATGAATGGCGGCTATTGGGCTCTGGCATCAGGTGATGCGCAGAATTTCGGCACCACCGTGCATCTGGTCGATGCCGGCGTCGATACGGGCGCGGTGTTGAAACAGGTGCGCGCTCAGCCCAAACGCGGCGACAGCATTTCGAGCTACGCGCTGCGCCAGGCGGCGTTTTCGCGCGACATCTGCGTCGAAGCGGTCAGCGACGTGCTGGCCGGAAAACTTGCCACCATCGACCCGGGCCTGCCGTCGAAACAATGGTATCACCCCACGATCTGGTTCTACCTCTGGACAGCCCTGAGAACCGGCATCTGGTAGCGCAATCATGATCCGCGATCGGGTGCACCGCGCCGGCTTTTCCGACGCATAGAACCTGCCGCCGGCACACGCCGGAAACGAATAAACGCACCTTTCATTTTACGACATCCGAATGCGTCGCTTTTGAATGCGCGCGCGTCGTCCCATAACAAGCGGCCCAACTGCGCTTCCGGCAATGCTCGCTCCATCGAGGAGTGAGAATTCATGGCCGATCTGATCGTCGTCTACTGGCGCGACATCCCTGCCCAGGTCATCGTCAAGAAGGGTCGGCAGAACGCCAAGCGCGAACTGCCGCTGCGCTTCACCGAAGCGATCGACATGTGCGCCATGCGCACCGGCGCCGGCGGCACCGACGACTATCTGGCCGAATGGCGCAAGGCCGATCCTGTTCCGGTCGGCGACGACCTCGAAGCCGAGGTCGAGAAAGCGTTCCAGGACATCGACACGACATACGACCGTGAGCGGCTGGTCGCTCTGGTCAAGGCGGGCGGCAAAGAAAATGTCTGACACCCAGCCAACGGTTACCCAAGCCACTCTGGTCAAGAAGGCAGCGCCGAAATCCGACTACAAGCCGGCCGACGTGTCGCCGCAGCGGCGCGTGCAGCGTTCCTTCGCGGTCAGATTATGGTCGGTGCGGCACTCGCGATTGCTCGAATGGTTCTATGCCAGATTCGCCGACATGTTCCTGCTCCTCCACCCCTTGTGGAAGGGCATCGGCTACGGCCGTGTCGAAGGGCCGGTCAAATTTATAGAGAAGCGCGTCAAGGGCTTCATGTTCGACTGCCGCATGTGCGGCCAATGCATATTGTCCTCGACCGGCATGTCCTGCCCGATGAACTGCCCCAAGCAATTGCGCAACGGCCCGTGCGGCGGCGTACGCGCCAACGGCAATTGCGAGGTCGAGCCTGACATGCCCTGCGTCTGGGTCAAGGCCTGGGAAGGCTCGCAGAACATGGTCCACAACGACAGGATCCTGACCGTGCAGAAGCCGGTCGATCAGTCGCTGCGCGAAACCTCGGCCTGGCTGCGAGTTACCGCGCAGGCGGCCGCCGCGCGCGAAGCCGCCGCTGCAGCCAAGAATGGGGCGGCAAACACCGGGGCATCGGCATGATCGGAAGCCAGCGCGACGAGAACCCGGCCGGCATCCATCTGCCGCTCGATCCCCTGCCCGGCCACACCTCGCGCGGCCGGCTGGAACGTGTCCTGCGGCGTGGTGAATTCGCGGTCACGACCGAACTCAACCCGCCCGACAGCGCCGACCCGGAAGACGTCTACAACCGGGCGAAGATCTTCGACGGTTGGGTTGACGCCATCAACGCCGTCGACGCCTCGGGCGCCAACTGCCACATGTCGTCGGTTGGCATCTGTGCGCTTTTGACCCGCATGGGCTATGCGCCGATCATGCAGATCGCCTGCCGCGACAAGAACCGCATCGCCATTCAGGGCGACGTGCTGGGCGGGGCTGCGATGGGCGTCGCCAACATGCTGTGCCTCACCGGCGACGGCGTGCAGGCCGGCGACCAGCCCGGCGCCAAGCCGGTCTTCGACCTCGACTGCATGTCGCTCCTGGAAACCTGCCGCGTCATGCGCGACAACGGCAAGTTCCTGTCCGGCCGCAAGCTGACGACGCCGCCGCAGCTTTTCCTTGGTGCGGCAATCAATCCGTTCGCACCGCCGATCGATTTCCGCCCGCATCGGTTGGGCAAGAAGATCGCCGCCGGCGCGCAATTCGTGCAGAGCCAGTATTGTTTCGACGTGCCGATGTTCCGCACCTACATGCAGAAGGTGCGCGACCTCGGCTATACCGAGCAGTGCTTCATCCTGGTTGGCGTCGGACCGCTGGCCTCGGCCAAGACAGCCAAGTGGATCCGCTCCAACGTGCCGGGCATTCACATCCCCAATTCGGTCATCAAGCGGCTGGAGGGCGCGCAGGACCAGAAGAAGGAAGGCAAGCAGCTCTGCATCGACATCATCAATGAGGTGAAGGAAATCTCCGGCGTCTCCGGCGTCCATGTGATGGCCTATCGCCAGGAGGAATATGTCGCCGAGATCGTCGATGAATCGGGCGTGCTGAAGGGCCGCCAGCCATGGAAACGCGAAATCCGTCGCGACGACCAGATGGTCGCCGACCGGCTCGGGCACATACTGCACGACGACATTACCGAAACGCAGGTGGACATGGTGAAGACCGCGCACTGACGGCGCGGACGAGCACCCGTTCGCTTGAACGAAACCAGACAACGATATAAAGAAATCTTTATATCACGGCGGAGAGAGAATTCATGACCCGGACCATCGTCGCCTCGGCGACACGAGAAATCATCATCGGCTTCGACCAGCCGTTCTGCGTGATTGGCGAACGCATCAATCCAACCGGCCGCAAGAAGCTGGCCGCCGAGATGATCGTGGGCAACTTCGAGACTGTCATCAAGGATGCGCTCGAGCAGGCAGCCTGTGGCGCCACCATGCTCGACGTCAATGCTGGCGTTACCTCGGTCAACCCGAACGAGACCGAACCCGGCCTGCTGGTGCAGACGCTGGAAATCGTCCAGGGCCTGGTCGACCTGCCGCTGTCGATCGACTCGTCGGTCACCGCCGCGATCGAGGCCGCGTTGAAGGTCGCCAAGGGCCGGCCGCTGGTCAACTCCGTCACCGGCGAGGAAGAAAAGCTCGAGGCCATCCTGCCGCTGGTCAAGAAGTACAACGTCCCTGTCGTCGCCATCTCCAACGACGAGACCGGCATTTCGATGGATCCGGATGTGCGTTTCGCCGTCGCCAAGAAGATCGTGCAGCGTTGCGCCGATTTCGGCATTCCCGCGCACGACGTGGTCGTCGACCCTCTGGTGATGCCGATCGGCGCGCTCGGCGATGCCGGCCGCCAGGTGTTCGCGCTGCTGCGTCGGCTGCGCGAAGAGCTCAAGGTGAACACCACTTGCGGCCTGTCTAACATCTCTTTTGGCCTGCCGCATCGCCACGGCATCAATGCCGCCTTCATCCCGATGGTGATCGGCGCCGGCATGACGAGCGCGATCATGAACCCGGTGCGTCCGCAGGAAATGGAAGCCGTACGCGGCGCCAATGTCCTCAACGGCACCGACGAGAACTGCACCAACTGGATTCGCACCTACAAGGACTACAAGCCGGCCGAAGGCGGCCAGGCGGTAGCCGCACCGACGCAAGTCAATGCGCCGGGCGAAGGCGCCGGCAATGGTGGACGTCGCCGTGGCGGCCGTGAAGCCCGGATGGGTCGAGGATAAGCGCGCAATCGTGGACTGTCCTGTAAACCTCACCGAACCGATCGTGCAGATGATGCCGTCGGGACGGTGTGCGTTTCGGTCAGGCCATGCCCAAAATGGCGTCGAACAGCACCATTCCCGCCCACGACCCAAAAATGCCGGTCAGCCCGCCGACAATGAAGTCGTCGTCGGCGGCCGGCCAGAACCCGTGGAGCAGCAATGCTCCGACAATCGCGCCGACAATACCGGACGCCAGATATTGCGGATTGCGCAGCCATGGGCCGCGCAGCAGGCGCACCATGGTAAAAGCGGTTGTTATGGCGGACAGGAGGAGATCGGACATGATTGGCCTCTGGACCATCAAACATTCCGCCCAATAGCGAAACGATCCGTTAAACGGCATCGACAATCGTCATCGAGACGCGTGCAAGCATGAATTCACCTGCCAACATCACCGATCCGCTCGTGCTGTTCATGCCGTCGGGCAAGCGCGGGCGGTTTCCTGTCGGCACGCCGGTGCTCGATGCCGCGCGCCAGCTCGGCGTCTATGTCGAAAGCGTCTGCGGCGGACGCGCTACCTGTGGGCGCTGCCAGATCGAAGTGCAGGAAGGCAATTTCGCCAAGCACAAGATCGTCTCCTCCAACGACCACATCTCGCCCAAGGGCGCCAAGGAAGAGCGCTACGAGCGCGTGCGCGGCCTGCCCGAACGGCGCCGCCTCTCTTGCTCGGCGCAGATCCTCGGCGACCTCGTCATCGACGTGCCTCAGGACACGGTCATCAACGCGCAGACCATCCGCAAGGATGCCGACACCAGGGTGATCGCCCGCGATGCGGCAATCCGCATGTGCTATGTCGAAATCGAAGAGCCCGACATGCATAAGCCGCTCGGGGATCTCGACCGCCTCAAGATCGCCCTGATGAAGGACTGGAACCTCAAGAGCCTGGACTTCGATTTTTATCTCTTGCCGCAAGTGCAAGGCATTCTGCGCAAGGGCAGCTGGACCGCCACCGCTGCCATCTGCAAGGATGCCGACTCGGAGACCGCACGCGTCATCGCTTTGTGGCCGGGCCTTAAGAACGAAGCCTATGGGTTGGCCTGCGATATCGGCTCGACCACCATTGCCATGCATCTGGTGTCGCTGCTGTCGGGCCGCGTCGCCGCCTCGTCGGGCACGTCGAACCCGCAGATCCGCTTCGGCGAGGACCTGATGAGCCGGGTCTCCTACGTGATGATGAACCCCGACGGTCGCGAAGGCATGACGGTCGCCGTGCGCGAAGCGATCTCCGGCCTGGTCGACAAGGTCTGTGCCGAAGGCAATGTCCACCGCAACGACATCCTGGATTCCGTCTTCGTCGGCAATCCGATCATGCACCATCTGTTCCTCGGCATCGACCCGACCGAGCTTGGCGGCGCGCCTTTCGCACTAGCGGTTTCAGGCGCGGTGCACGTCAAGGCATCCGATATCGGCCTGAAGCTCAACCAGGGCGCCCGGCTCTACATGCTGCCTTGCATCGCCGGCCATGTCGGCGCCGATGCGGCGGCGGTGACGCTGTCGGAAGGCCCGCATCGCCAGGACGAGATGATGCTGATCGTCGACGTCGGCACCAATGCCGAGATCGTGCTTGGCAACCGCACGCGCGTCGTCGCTGCCTCCTCGCCCACCGGCCCCGCCTTCGAGGGCGCGGAAATCTCCGGCGGCCAGCGCGCCGCGCCCGGTGCCATCGAGCGCGTGCGCATCGACCCCGACACGCTGGAGCCGAAGTACCGCGTCATCGGCTCGGAATTGTGGTCCGACGAGGCGGGCTTCCTCGACAGCGTGCAGGCGACCGGCGTCACCGGCATCTGCGGTTCCGGCATCATCGAGGTCGTCGCGGAGATGTATCTCACCGGCATCATCTCCGAGGACGGCGTCATCGACGGCGGACTTGCCGCCCGCTCGCCGCGTGTCACCGCCAATGGCCGCACCTTCTCCTACGTGCTGAAGGAGGGCGAGCCGAAGATCACCATCACCCAGACCGACGTGCGCGCCATCCAGCTCGCCAAGGCAGCGCTTTACGCCGGCACAAAGCTGTTGATGGAAAAGCAGAACACCGATCATGTCGACCGCATCCATTTCGCCGGCGCCTTCGGTTCCTTCATCGATCCGAAATACGCCATGGTGCTGGGCCTGATCCCGGACTGCGATCTCGACAAGGTTTCGGCCGTCGGCAACGCCGCCGGTGCCGGTGCGCGCATGGCGCTGCTCAACCGCGGCTATCGCCGCGAAATCGAGGACACGGTCAGCAAGATCGAGAAGATCGAGACCGCGCTGGAACCGAAATTCCAGGAGCATTTCGTCTACGCCATGGCGCTGCCCAACAAGGTCGATCCGTTCCCGAAACTGTCGGCGGCGGTGAAACTGCCGCCGCGCAAGACGGTCAGCGAGGACGGTGTCGCCGGCGACGCCGCTCCGCGCCGGCGTTCGCGCGAGGGCCACGCCGCCCGGCGCGGCCGGGAATAGGCGGGCGCGCCCAGGTCGCCAGCCTCTCCAACTCATTGTATGCAAATGTTTCCGGATCTGCCGATTCGGAAACCGAAGCGTTGTTTTCGTGAAATCCGCTGGAAACATGCGCGGCGCATTTAGGCCGGCGTCGAAGGCCGGTCGGAAATGTCTTCCTGCCGCAGTGACCTTCCGGAGGAAACCAAAATGTCGATGTTCGAAAGCCTCGGCCGTTATGGTGCGGCCATCAAGTTTGCCCACGACAGGAAGAAGTCGATCCGGGCCATGAACAGCTTGCCGCCGCATGTCCAGAAGGACATTGGTTGGCCGGCATCGCCGCCGAACGACCCGCAGGCCGCGCTCATCTCGCTGCTTCTGGGGACGGCGCGCTGATGACATTCACCGACAAATGCAAACTGCTCGTCAGGCGTCGGAGCCCCCATGCGGCCTCGGCGCCTGGCAACGCTCGGCTGCGCGCCGCGCTTCTGCTGCGGCGTTGATCGTCGGCGCAAGCACCACGGCGCGGATCACACCACCGTGTAGACATAGCGTATAACTTGACATTTTCGGCCACGGCACGATCTTCGCGAGAGAGGGGAATTCTCTTAGTCGGCTGCCGCCGAAGTTCGTGTATCCGCATGCCAAGTTTGAAAAGCCACGTCGTGTCCTTCGTGCTCCGGTACAGCCGCAAGAAGGCGTTTTCCAGCCCGGAAAACCTGCAGCGGTGGATCGCAGCCGCGCGCAAGACCGAGACCCACCAGCCGCCCCCCTCACTGCATCAGCGTCTCGACATCCAGATGCATACGGTCGATGGCTTCCCCGTCTATGAAATCGCACCCAAGGCCGGCGAGCAGAAGCGGATGCTTTATCTGCACGGCGGCGCCTATGTCTTTGAAATCACGCCCTATCACTGGCACCTGATCGCCGACATGGCCGACCGGCTGGGCTACGGCATCACCGTGCCGATCTATCCCATCGCTCCCGAACACGATTTCCACGCCATGTTCGGCATGGTCGGCGACGTCTACCGCCAGATGCTCGACGAGACGGAGGCCGAGGATATCGTCTTCATGGGCGATTCCGCCGGCGGCAACATGGCCGTCGTACTGACCATGATGGCCGCGGAACAGGCCCTGCCCCTGCCGTCGCGCCATGTGCTGATTTCGCCCGGCCTCGACATGTCGCTTTCCAACCCCGAAGTGTTCGAGGCCGAACGCCGCGACCCCTGGCTGGGCATTTCGGGTGGGATGGAGGCTGTCCGGCTCTACAGCGCCGGCTTCGATCGCAGCGACTGGCACATCAGCCCGCTCTATGGCGACCTCTCGGTGCTGCCTAAAACGCTGCTCCTAACCGGCTCGCACGACCTCCTCAGTCCTGACAATCTGATCTTCGCGCAAAAGGCGCGCGCCGTCGGCGTCGAGGTCGAGGTCGTCTACGAGGAAGGTATGTTCCACGTTTGGCCACTGATCGACATGCCTGAAGCACGGCGGGCGCGCGACAGCATCGTGACCTTCCTGGCCGGGGAAAAAACCTTTGGTCAAGCCGAGATCGAGGCGATCACCTGGTCGGTCAAGGCTTCATCTAGCGAACCATTCAACACCGGATTGGCCAGCACGAAAATTGCTTCCACTATCTCTTCATCTCGCTCTGGCTGGTAGTCAATATCTTCCCTGCATTCGATCAGATCTGCCCAGGCCTCCACGTCCGCAGCGATGAGCTCTCCTTCCTGGAACCGTCGGAGCACACTCAAAATATGATCAGTGGTCAGGACGACCACTGGCGTCTCGGACCAACCCAGGTCGCTTACGTTTGCAGCCAGAACATCAATCGGCTTCCCACATGTGATAAGATCGCTGAGCACTGAAACGCGGTTCACAGCCGGCGTATCAGAACTTGCCGGTTTCCCGGAACACTTCGAAGGTCGCGCGGATATGGTCGGCAACGGCCTTGACCGGCGCGCTGGCGTCCGGCGCCACCACCATCGCCAGATTGTAAGTGCCGATGTCGGGCATCCCGTCCTTCGGGCAGAGTTCGACCATGTCGTTGCCGAGGAATGACTTCGGCAGCGGCGCCACGGCGAGATCGGACATGATCGCGGCGCGCTGGCCGGCCGTGTGCGCACTCATATAGGCGATGCGATAGTTGCGGCCTTCGCGTCCAAGCGCCTCAAGTGCGCCGGCCCGCCAGGCGCAGCCCTCTTCCCAGAGCGATACCGGCAAGGGTTCGCGCAGATGCGCGCAGCCGCCCTTGGCACCGGCCCAGACGATCGGCTCGGTGAGCAGCACCTCGGCGCCGAGCGCACTGGTCTTGTAGGAGTTGGTCAAGAGCGTGATGTCGAGCGCCCGGTCGTCCATGCGCCGGCGCAGATTGCTGCTCTGGTCGATGGTGACATCGACGGCGATCGACGGATGCGATTGCGCAAAACGCTTCAGCACATGCGGCAGCACGCGCTCGCCATAGTCATCCGGCGAGCCGAGCCGGACAACGCCGACAATCTCGGGAATGATGAACTTCGACACCACCTCGCGGTTGATCGACAGCAGCCTGCGGGCATAGCCGAGCAGCATTTCGCCATCCGTGGTGAGCGACACCGAGCGGGCGTCGCGCGCGAACACCGAGCGGCCAAGAATGTCCTCCAGCTTCTTGATCTGCATGGAGACAGCCGACGGCGTGCGGAAGACGGCATTGGCGGCGGTGGTGAAGCTGCCTGTCTCGGCAATCGCCACGAAAGTGCGCAAAACGTCGAGATCGAGCAGTGGCAGTGGATGATTGAGTGGGGCGTTCATGGGAAGCGACCTTCAATTTTTCTGATACAAAGCATCATTCCATTTCGTTTGATTGAACATCAGATTGGGAGGATAGTCAACACCATCGAGGCAGGACGCATTGGAAGTGGCCACGAAACGACCACGACACAAACCTGCAATCGACATGAAATGCAGTTGAAACAAAAGCGACGTAACCAACTCACCGTCTGGCATCCGCCAGCACCAAAGGAGAAAGAAATGTCTATCCTGTCGTCCATCGGTCGGATCGCGACCGAATTCAGCGCAGCCCGCGCCCGCTACCAGACCGAACGTGCCATCCACTCCCTGCCGATCGAACTGCAGAAGGACATTGGCTGGCCTGAAGCTGCCGACACCAAGACCGGGGTTCGCAACGGCGTCGGATCGTGGGCTGGAGCAAAGTAAATCGTGTGTACCATGTGCTGAAGGCCTGCCGCGCAAGCCGCCCGGCAGGCCTTCTTTGTTTTATTTGTATTCAAATGAGTTTTGGAGCCATGTCGCCAGCGCATGACGCATATGAGCAAGCCGCATAGCGACCCGGCTTCCCAATTAGTCCCTTGTAAACAATCGTAAATTTCGAGCATGTTGCCCAAGATTGTCGCAATCGGTGTCGCATTTCATAACAAGCGCTTCGCTTTTGCGATTTAGTTTTTGCTTACACAAGCCTATATCAGCGTCAGCAAACGAGCTGCCCCACTCCATCAAGCGAAGGCGACCCGTCTGAGCAACCGAATGGAGATGATCATGAAGCTTTTTGCCCGCCTTTTCGCCCGCCGTGAAATGAACCTGACCACCGCTCTCGAGCGTCAGCGCCTTGCCAACACCATGCCCGGCCAGACCGGCGCGATGGCTGCGGCGCGCCTCGGCTTCGTCGCCTGAACTTTTCTTGCAGGCAGCGCTTCCCTGCCGCTGCTTTAAAACTGCAACGCCGCCTGGTTCCTCCCAAGGCGGCGTTTTTGTTTTCGCCGCAAGGCGTGATCTGCCTGTTCCTGAACAGTTGGGCGTCGCGTGCAGGCCTCGCTGAACACCCGATTGCCCATTTGCGACCCATGTCGCAAATTTAATCGTGTCCTGGCCGCGTAGCCGATTGACAGACATGGTTTTTCCTGATGTCGCTATGCTAATCGCGACATCCTGTTCGCGTCATGGCTGCGTGAGGTTCCCTTGAACGCCGTAAAGCATCCGATCAAGCGATCGTTTGTATTCTTTCTTATTCCCGATTTCACCATGATCGCGTTTGCGACCGCGCTCGACCCGTTGCGCTCGGCTAACCGCATGCTTGGCTATGAGGCCTATCGCTGGCGCCTCGCCAGCATCGACGGCAAGCCGGTGCGCGCCTCGAACGGGGTCGAATGCGCGGTCAACACGTCGCTGGAGGAAGAGCGCAAGAAGATGGCGGGCCCTGACCGGCCGAACATGGCCATCGTCTGCAGCGGCGTCAATGTCGAGCGCTATCAGAACAAGTCGGCCTTCGCCTGGCTGCGCGAGGAGTACAATCGCGGCGTCGCCGTCGGCGGTCTGTGCACGGGCGCGCATATCCTTGCCGCCGCGGGACTGCTGTCCAACAAGCGCTGCGCCATTCACTGGGAGAACCTGCCGGGCTTTTCCGAGGCTTTTCCGAAGGCCAATGTCTTTGCCGACCTTTTCGAGATCGACCAGAACATCTACACCTGCGCCGGCGGCACCGCGGCACTCGACATGATGCTGAAGCTGATCGGCGACGATTTCGACGAGAACCTCGTCAACCGCGTCTGCGAGCAGGTGCTAACCGACCGCGTGCGCAGCCCGACCGACCGCCAGCGCCTGCCGCTGCGTGCCCGCCTCGGCGTGCAGAACTCGAAGGTACTGACCATCATCGAGCTGATGGAGGCGAACCTGTCCGAGCCGCTGTCGCTGATCGAGATCGCCGACCATGTCGACCTGTCGCGCCGCCAGATCGAGCGGCTGTTCCGCACCGAGATGGGACGGTCCCCTGCCCGCTACTATCTGGAAATCCGGCTCGACCGCGCCAGGCATCTGCTGATCCAGTCGTCGATGCCGGTGGTCGAGGTGGCGGTCGCCTGCGGCTTCGTCTCGGCCTCGCATTTCTCCAAATGCTACCGCGAACTCTATGCCCGCTCGCCGCAGCAGGAGCGCGTCGACCGCAAGCAGTTGCTGGCGGCCTGAGCCGGCCATCAAGGTTGCCTAGGCGCTCTGCGTCTGCGCCGTGCGCATCGCTTCGACGCGGATATCCTCGGTCAGCCGCGCCTTCAGCGCCGAGAATTCCGGGCTGGTCTTCAGCGTGTAGTGGCGCGGATGCGGCAGGTCGATGGCGAGATCCGACTTGATGCGACCGGGCCGCGCCGTCATCACGATCACGCGCGACGCCATGAAGATCGCCTCCTCGATGTCGTGGGTGACGAACAGCACCGTTTTCTTGCGACGCTCCCAGATGCCGAGCAGCAGCTCCTGCATCAACCCGCGCGTCTGATTGTCGAGCGCGCCGAACGGCTCGTCGAGCAATAGGATCTCGGGATCGTTGGCCAGCGCGCGGGCGATAGCCGTGCGCTGCTGCATGCCGCCAGAAAGCTGCTTCGGCCAATGGTTCTCGAACCCTTTCAGGCCAACGAGATCGACATAGGAAGCAACGATCCCGTCCCGCTCCTTTTCGGCCATGCCGCGTTCGCGCAAGCCGAAGGCGATATTCTCGGCCACCGTCAGCCAGGGAAACAGCGTGTAGGACTGGAAGACCATGCCGCGATCCGGCCCCGGACGGGTCACCGCCTTGCCGTCGAGCAGCACCCGGCCTTCACTTGGGGCTTCCAGGCCGGCGACAATTCTGAGTAGCGTCGACTTTCCGCAGCCCGATGGACCGAGGATGGTGATGAAGTCGTTGGCCGCGACCGCCAGGTCGACCGGCATCAGCGCCTTGACCGGCTCCCCGCCGCGCACGCCGGCGAACGTTCGCGAAACGCCCTCGATGAGAAGCTTACTCACGCCAGGCTCCACGGAAAGAGCCAGCGGTTGAAGGCCTTGAAAGCGAAATCGGACAACAGTCCGATCAGCCCGATGACGATGATGCCGAAGATGATCTGCCCCGTCGCCAGTCGCGACTGGCTGTTGATGATCATGTAGCCGATGCCGGAGGACGAGCCGATCAGCTCGGCGACGATGACATAGGTCCAGGCCCAGCCGAGCACCAGCCGCAACGTCTCGGCGATCTCCGGCGCATTGGCCGGCATGATCACACGGCTGACGATGCCGTTGTTGGTGGAGCCCAGCGTATAGGCAGCCTCGACCAGGTCGCGCCGCGTGCTGCCGACCTTGACCGCGATGATCAGGATGATCTGGAACACCGAGCCGACGAAGATGACGAGCAGTTTTTCCAGTTCGCCAATGCCGGCCCACAGGATGAGCAGCGGAATGAAGGCCGAGGCCGGCAGGTAACGGGCAAAGGAGATGAAGGGCTCAAGAAACGCCTCCACCGGCTTCCAGGCGCCCATGGCAATACCGAGCGGCACCGCGACGACCGAGGCCAGCAGGAAGCCGCCGAAGACCCGCCAGATGGTGATCAGTATGTCGAGCCAGAAACGATCCTCGACGAGCAGCCGCCAGCCATCCCGCAGCATCGACAGCGGATCGGCGAGGAAGATGCGATTGACGTGGCCGCCAAGCGTGATCCATGCCCAGAAGGCAACGAACAGCACGAAGAAGGAAATGCCGAGCACGGTTCGGATGCCCGGCGAGACTGGATGCAAGGGGCGCATGTTCAAATCGTCCCCATCTTCAAATCGTCACTTGTCTAGGAGAAAACGGCGGCGCCGAGCGCCGCCGCGAGATGGCCGAAGGCCGGACTGTCAGTTCGACACCGCGCTGGTGTCGGCCAGCGTGGTGACGTCGGGCGCTTCCTTGATCAGCCCCATCTGCAGCAGGAGATCGCCGGCGGTCTTGGAAAAGTCCTGGAATTCCTTGGTGAAGAACTGCTTGTTCGCGGCCTTGTCGGCCCATTTCAGGTACTTCGCCGAATCCTCGAATTCCTTGGCCGACTGCTTCACGTCGGCGCCCATGATCTCGTAGGACTTCTGCGGATCGTTCTTGATCAGGTCGAGCGCTTCGAAATAGCTGTCGGCCAGCGCCTTGGCGGCATCGGGATTGGCCTTGAGGAATTCGGGCGTGCAGCCGACCGTGTCGAGCACCATCGGGTAGTCGAGCGTCGTCGCCAGGATGTGGCCCTGGTCGGACTTGTCGCGCACCGCCGAGATGAACGGCTCATAGGTGACGGCGGCGTCGTTCTGGCCGGCGAGGAAGGCCTGCGCCGCCGCATCCGGCTCCAAATTGACGACGGTGACATCCTTGGTCGACATGCCGTTCTTGTTCAGCACCCAGGCAAGCATGAAGTAGGGCGATGTGCCCGGTGCCGAAGACGCGACGTTCTTGCCCTTGAGATCGGCGACAGTCTTGATGTCGTTGCGGGCGACGATGCCGTCGGCGCCATAGGACTTGTCGAGCTGGAAGATCTGCTTGGTGGTGACGCCGCTGGCATTCCAGACAAGCCAGGTCTCGACCGTGGTGGCGGCGCATTGCAGGTCGCCGCTGGCGATGGCGAGCGGCCGGCTCGCTTGCGGCACCTTCTTCAAGGTCACGTCGAGCCCGTGCTTCTCGAACAGGCCTGCCTGCTTGGCAAGCGTCAGCGGCGCGAAGCCGGTCCAGCCGCTGATGCCGATGGTGACCGATGTGGCGGCCATCGCCGGTGCGGACAAGCCAGCGGCAAGTGTCAATGTTGCGGCAAGAACAGCGATCCTGGTCATGTCAGTTCCCCTTTTGTTTTCTCTAAGGAAATTGTCTCACAGACACCAATCGGCTTGTCAATGAACAGGATGGTGAGGCCCAGGCGGACCGGGCGCCCAAAACCCTACTGGATCGCCAGCCTGCCGTCGAAACGGCATCAGCCGCCAGAAATCCGGCATGCCTTCAGTAGTCGTCGCAATAACACTCCGCCGACGAGATGCGATCGTTCCACTCGCTGCCGCCGAAATTACGGACCCTGCGCCTGATCTCGATCGAACGGCCGCCCATCCGCGAATCCTCATAGGCAACGAGCGTGCAGCCACGGCGGACGATCACCGACGATACGCGGTCGTTCCAGAACTGACCGCCGCGAAAATTCACGGGATCGTCGGACCCCATGCCAATAGACCGCCCGCGAAAATTTGCGTGCTCGAACATGATGCAGGCGGGCTCATCATTGTATTGGGCGCTGGCGCCGTCAGCAAAAAGCACGGATGCGACTGCAGTCAGGATGGCAAGACGTTTCATCTGGTGTTTCCTCGGCTCTGACCGCGGCCCCCGCCGCCCGATCGCGCGGCCTCGCCAGTTTGCCATTGCTTCCGCTGGCGAGGCAAGCCTAGCGGCTGTCGAACATCCAGCTGCGGTTGCGCCACATTTTCTCACCGACCAGGCAGTCGCTGGCGGGCGCGTCCTGCGCCAATACAACTGGCGGATGATCAGCCTCTTCCGCCGCCCATTGCGGCGAGGCCGGGCCGGCAAGCTCCAGCACCAGCTTGCGGCGAATGGCTTCGGGAAATTGCGTCCAGTCGTTGACCGGGATCATGAAGGCCCCAGGACCACCGATGACGCAGTCTCTGTAATAGCGATCGAGATTGTTGACGTCGTAGGCACCGGAAAAGCCGCCTCGGGTCATCAGCGGCAGTCCGTTGATGACGATACCTTGCTTGACCAGTCCGTCGCGGGTGAGGTTGACCGGGGCGCCCTGGTTGTTGGGGCCGTCTCCCGAAATGTCGATGACCCGCTTGTCTCCCTGGTAGCCGCTTTCAGCAAAAAGATCGCTGCCGAACTCCAGCGCGCCGGAGATCGAGGTGCGCCGCGCGCTGCCGGGCGGCTGGGCCGACAATTGCGCAACCACACGCTCCGCGTCGGCGCGATTGGCGATCACCGTCCACGGCACGATGACGCGCTGCCAGGTGGTGCCGGCCCACTCGACATAGGTGACGGCGATCTTGCCATGAGCGCCGTCGGCGATCGCCTGCAGCACGTTGTCGTGCGTCAGCGCCGCCGCGTAGCCGTGCCGCTGGATCTCGAGTTCATCGGGCGACATCGACAGGGAAACATCGACGGCAAGCACCAGCTCGACATCGACCGGTTCATCCGCGAGGGACACCGGCGTCAGCCAGAGCATCATTGCGATCGCGGCGCCGCCCGACAAGACATGTCTCGCGCATGAAAAAGCAGACATGCCGCAAGGGTAAGCGAGAATCGTCCGATTAAAAAGTGAAAAGCCCGGCCAAGAGCCGGGCTTCGCGTTCACGCTGTTTCGCGCTTGCCAGCGCTCAGCTGCGCGGCTTGAGGTTTTCCGGGTCATAGAGCGGCTTGTAGCCGACCGCCGCGACTTCAACCGGATAGGTCTCACCGAAATACTCGATGGCGAGCTTGCGGCCTTCCTGGGCAAACGCCCACGGCAGATAGGCGAGGCCGATGTTCTTGCCGATGGTCGGACCATAGGCCATCGACGTCGTGAACGACCGGCGCCCGAGTTCGTCGACCAGCGTTTCGCCCGTCTTCGGATCCATCACCGGCATCGTGCCGACGGGATAGCGGGCAACGCCTTTCGAATCGACATTCTCGGTCATCACCAGCGTGCACAGCGTGGCCGGCTGGTGCTCGCGCGCGCGGTACTCGACATGCCTGGCCTTGCCGCAGAAATCGTTCTCCTTGACCTTCGGACGGGCTAGATCGGCTTCCAGTAGATTGTACTCGGTCAGCAGGTCGGCATTCTGCAGGCGCAGGCTCTTTTCCATGCGGCGCGTGTTGGCATAGGTTTCGACGCCAAAGGGCATCACGCCGGTCGAGCGCAGCGCGTCCCAGACGGCGAGACCATCCTCGTAGCGCATATGCAGTTCCCAGCCCTGCTCGCCGACATAGGAGATGCGGAAGGCGGTGACGTCCTTGCCGCCGATCCGGACCGGCTTGATCGCCGCGAACGGGAAGTTTTCAAGCGAGAGCCCGTCCGGATTCTCGACCACCTTCTGCAAGGTCGCCCGGGCATTCGGACCCCAGATGCCAATGGTGACGTATTTCTCGGTCACGTCGGTGATCGTGACGTCGAAACCTTTGTCCTGCGCGGTGCGACGCATGTACTGGAAGTCGCGCGGGCCGGCGTCCGCCCCGTCGATCAAACGACAGCGGTCGGCCATGCGAATGACGGTGAAGTCGGCGCGCACCATGCCTTCCTCGTCGAGGAAGTGGGTGTAGATGCCCTTGCCGATGTTGTTGTCGCCGCCGATCTTGGCTGCGCACAACCATTCCAGCAACGCGACATGGTCTGGCCCTTCGACGTCATACATCGAGAAGTGCGACAGGTTGACGATGCCGCAATCCTCGCTCATGGCGAGATGTTCGGCGTTGGAAACGCGCCAGAAATGGCGGTTGTCCCACTCGTTCTCGCGCACCGGCACGCGGTTGCCGTATTTTTCCAGAAGATGCTCGTTGGCGGCATAGCCGTGGGCGCGCTCCCAGCCGCCCAGTTCCATGAAATAGCCGCCGAGCTCTTTCTCGCGCTCCCAGAACGGCGAGCGCCTGATGTTGCGGGCCTTGGAGAAGGGTTCGCGCGGATGCACCGCCGGATTGTAGACCTTCATCGCCGTCTCGGTGCAGCGGTCCCAGATGAACTGCTCCTTCGTCTGGTGCGGATAGAAACGCGCATAATCGATGGCGTGATGGTCGATCGCCGTGCGGCCGTCTGTCATCCAGTCGGCGATCAGCTTGCCCATGCCGGGTCCGTCCTTGACCCAGATGGCGACGGCATACCACAGGCCTCTCACCTTCTGGCTTTCGCCCATCGACGGGCCGCCATCCGCCGTCACCTGCAAGAGACCATTGAAGGAATGGCTCTCGTTGTAGCCGAGTTCGCCCAGGATCGGCGTCAGCTCCATGGCGCGTTCGAGCGGTCCCAGGATCTGCTCCATGTCGAGATCGCGCTGCGAAGGCGAAAGCCGGGCCTGATCCTTCTCCAGCAGGTCGCGCGGATGGCAAAGGCGCGGATTGGTCTCTTCGTAATAGCCCCATTCGATCTGCCCGCCCTCGGCGGTCTTGGGATCGCCGGTGTCACGCATATAGGCCGAATTGCCCTGGTCGCGCAGCAGCGGCCAGCCGATCTCCTTGCCGGTGCCGGCGAACTCGTTGTACGGGCCGAAGAAGGTCAGCGGATGGTCGATCGGCATGACAGGCAGATCCTCGCCGACCATCTCCGCGATCAGCCGGCCCCAGATGCCGGCGCAGACCACGACATAATCGGCCTCGATGGTGCCGCGGTCAGTCACCACGCCGGTGATGCGGCCGTCTTTAACAATGAGCGACTTTGCCGGAGTGTTGGCGAAGGATTTGATCTTGCCGGAGGCTTCCGCCTGGTCGACCAGCTTGCCGGCGACGGTCTGCGAACGGGGGATGACAAGACCGGCATCGGGATCCCACAGGCCGCCCTGCACCATCCCTTCTTCGATCAGCGGAAACTTTTGCTTGATCTCGGCCGGTTCGATCAGACGGGCGCGCGTGCCAAAGGCCTTGGCCGAGGCGATCTTCCGCTTGATCTCGTCCATGCGGCTGTCGTCGCCGACGCGAGCCACTTCGAGGCCGCCGATGCGCGCGTAGTGGCCCATCTTCTCGTAGAAATCGATGGAGTACAGCGTCGTCCAGCACGACAGGAAATCATGGCTGGTCGTGTAGCAGAAGTCGGAGGCATGCGCCGTCGAGCCGATGTCGGTCGGGATGCCGGACTTGTCGATGCCGACAATATCGTCCCAGCCGCGTTCGATCAGGTGATGGGCGATCGATGCGCCGACAATGCCGCCCAGGCCAACGATGACGACCTTCGCCTTTTTCGGAAACTCTGCCATTGCCCGCGACTCCAAAGTGATAAGCGGGCGGACTATAGGGCGGAGCGGTGGCGCTGATGAAGCCTGTTTGCGACATTGGCAAAAAGCCGAGCGACCAGACGGCCGAATGGTTCACGTGGGGCAACGTGGCCGACTCTTTTCGGCCGCAAAGAGGCCAGCTTAGGCGAAGGCCCACACATCCTCGGCCTGGAAGCCGACCTGATAGCCCGATGTCTTCAGCTTGACCACGACCTGACCGATCTCGGCCGCCGGCAGCGCGCCGACCTCGACCTTGATCATGCCTGGGCGATAGCGCTTGAGGTCAAGCTGTTCGAAGACGACCCAGTCGGCGCCCTCGCAATCGACGAGGAAGGCATCGATATGGCTGATGCCGTTGCGGTCGAGCAGGGTCTGCAGCGTTTCCGACGGCACTTCGATGTCTCTCAGATGCGGCGCGAACTTGTTGAAGTTGGCGTCGGCCTCGCCCCAGGCATTCTTGCCCGACATCAGATTGGTGTCGGTCACCGACGAGCAGCCGATGAACTCGATCGGCAACGTGCCTGCCTCGAGTGCTGCGGCATCGAAGGTGTGGACGGTGATCGTGCCCTTCGTCTTGGTGACAGCCACCGGCTCGATGATGAACCGGCTCGTGTCGGGATAGTTGGCGCGCAACCGCTTCTGATTGTACGGGATCGGCTCGACCAGCATGGCGCGGGCACCAGCTATGCGGTGCAGCCACGGCGTGACGTCATCGAACAACGCGCCGTCGCAGGCGCCGACATTGACCATCTGGAACGGGCGCCCTGATCCGCCGAAGCGCGCCTTCAGCGCCGCCTTGGCCAGGAATTTTGTGCCGCGCAGCGACGGCCCGCGATCGAGAAGTCCACTGGGAAGACCAAGCGAAAGGGCAATACGCGCCAGGTTGGATACTGAACTCATGACTTGTCTCCGGGAAAGACGTGCGGGGCGGCGCGATGCTGGCCACTTGCCACTGTCGCCCACAGCGCCATCAGCGGCGTCGCCAGCAGCAGGAACGGCGGGATCAGATTGGGGAAATAGATGCGGGTGTCGTGGATAGGGAACACGGCGAACTTTGCCAGCACGCCGAGCACCAGCGCTGCAAACAGGATGCCGGCGCGACGCTCGAGGCGGAAGCCGGTGCGACTTGCCGCATACCAGCCGGCTAAAGCCAGCACCGACACGCCGACCCAGCTGTTCAGGCTGACGGCGCGCAGCAAGGACGCGGCAAACGCCCTGAGATAGGCAACGATCGAGAATGGCGGTTCGAACCCGTCCATATTGTAGTGCTGTTCGATGCTGGAGAACCACAGATGCGGCCACCAGCCGGGATGATGGGCCCAGTGCGAAATGACGAAATAGGCGACGAAGGACGCGGCAAAGCCGGCCAGAGCGCCCCACGCCTTCTGCCGGAAAGCGACCAGAAGAACGGCGAAAATGGCAAGGAAAACAATATTGTCCGGCCGCGCCATGAAGGCGAGGAAGAGCAGGATCGCCGTTGCGGCCTCGCGGCCGCGGACATAGGCGTAAAGCCCGCCGAGGAACAGCGCCGAGCACAACAGGTCAGGCGTCGAGGCGCGTGCCGCGCCGCCGAAGTCGGCCATGATCAGCACCGCGCCGACCAGAGGCGCCAGCGCCAGCGCCCGCTCCGAGCGCAGCCAAAGCAGCGCGATCGCTCCGAACAACAGCACGGAGAACACCGAGACGAGCCGCATCGCCTCGACCGGCGACATCACCGAACTCATCGTCGACAGGATCTCGGCATAGAGAAACTTGATCCGGTACATGCCGAGCAGCGAATGGAAGTCGGCGGCATTCTCCGCCATATGGCTGCGAAAGCCGCCGCCATCATCGGTCAGCGTCTTGTAGTCACCCGCCGACACGCCGGCCTTGACGGTGCTGTAGGCATAGTCGTGCAGCGCCTGCGCATCGGGATAGGTGCCTTCCTCGGCGATGGCGAGATAGGGCAGCATGTCCCAGTTGGCGTCCGGCATCACCCATGCCGTGAACGCCGTCAGCAGGATGTAGAGCGCGAAAGCCGCCGCGCCGATAGGTGCGGCCAACCGCGCATAGGTCCCCTCGCCCCACGTCAGGCCGGCCTCGGTGAGCCGGTCGAGTGGGTTTTTCTCAGCGGGAGACTTGGTCAGCATGATTTTGCTCAGCGACCTTCGCTTTAACGGACTTGGCTTTTGACGAAATCCTTGACGATCGACACGATGCCGCGCGACAGCAGGCTGTCGAAGGCATCGACGAAACGGTCGACATGCTCGCGCTGGCAGATCAGCGGCGGCTCGAGCCGGATGACGTTGCGATTGTATTCGGTGAAGGCGACGAGCACGTCATAGTCACGCAGCAAGAGCGCGCCGATGAAGCCCGACAGCGAGCCTTTCAGCTTGTCGTCGAGCACGCTGACGATCGGCCGCAGCACCATCGGCAAGGTCTGCGAGAAGTCGTGGAACTCCAGGCCGACCATGAAGCCCTTGCCGCGGACGTCCTTGATGATCTTGGGATATTTGTCCTTAAGCGCCTGCAGCCGCTGCAGCAGGTAATCGCCGGTGACCGCAGCGTTGTCGATCAGCCCCTCGTCATAGAGCACGTTGAGCCCCTCGATCGAGGTGATGCAGGCCTCGCCCATGCCGCCAAAGGTCGCCATCGCATGGATCATCGCCGTCTTCGGCGTGCCGTAGGCCTTCATATAGACCTCGCGCCGGGCAATCATCGCGCCAACCGCCGCCTTGCCGGCACCAAGCGACTTGGCCAGCGCCGTCACGTCAGGAATGACGCCGTAATGCTCGAAGGCGTAGAAGCGGCCCGAGCGGCCATAGCCGCACTGCACTTCGTCGGCGACCCACAGCACGCCATATTGGTCGCAGAGCGCGCGCAACTTCTGCCAGTATTCGGCGGGAGCCTGGATGATGCCGCCGCCACCCTGGATGGTTTCGAGCACGATGACACCGACCTCCGGGTCGGAGCGGAACAGGCGCTCGACCGCTTCAATGTCGGCAAAGGGGATGCGGACCGTATTCTCCGCCATCTTGAAGTCGGCGCGATAAAGCTGGCCGTCGGTGATGCCCAGCACGCCCTTGGTCTTGCCGTGAAAGGAATTCTCGGCATAGGCGATTTTTGGCCGCTTCGGGCCTGCGGCGCGCTCGGCGAGCTTGACCGCCGCTTCCATCGCCTCTGAGCCTGACGAGCCGAGGAACACCATGTCGAGATCGCCGGGTGAGCATTTGGCGATGTTGTGCGCCAGGGCCGCCGCATATTGCGACATGAAGGCGATGGCGATCTCCTGGCGTTTCTCCTCCTGGAATTTTTTCCGCGCCTCCAGAATGCGCGGATGGTTGTGGCCAAAGGCCAGCGAACCAAAGCCACCGAAGAAATCGAGGATCTTGCGGCCGTTCTGGTCGATGTAGAACATGCCCTCGGCACGCTCGATCTTGATCTTGTGGAAACCGAGCAGCTTCATGAAATGCAGCTGGCCGGGATTGAGGTGCGCCTTGAACAGGTCGGTCATCACAGCGACGTCCATCGCCTTGGCCTGCTCGACGCTGATCAGGTCGGGCTTGGCGATGGTGGCGGGCGACAGCGCCGGCGCGCTGACCATGGTGCGCGCGCTCGTCTGTTCGGGCTTGGCCATGACGGTCATTTCAATCTCCTGTCTGCGCGCATGACCGGGATCGTGCGCAACGAAAGCTGTTTTGCGAGCCGCTATTCGGCCGGCACATGTTTGGTGGCGACAGCGTGACCGGCCTTCTTGGCGCGGTACTCGCTGTAGGCGCCGATCAGCATGTCCTCGTCGCGATAGTGCGGCACCCAGCCGAGCTGGCGTTCCGCCTTGGAGACATCGAGCACGCACTCTTCGTCGGCGATCAGATATTGCTCCGGATCCATGATCGGCATGTTCATCAGGTCGAGCAGGTCGAGCGTGCGCTTCACCGCCCAGCCCGGCGTCGGGATCAGGATCGATTTAGAACCCGCATGCCTGATCAGGTCCCCGAGCAGTTTCTTGACCGGCGGCGGGTTGAGCGAGCCCAGATTATAGGCCTCATCAGGCACCCCGGCCTTCCAGGCGGCGCGCGCCGCCTCGGCGCAGTCGAAGACCGAGATGAACTGATAGGGGTTTCTGCCCGAACCGATCATCGGCACCGGAAAGCTCCAGTCGATCAGCTTGAACAGTTTTTCCAGAATGCCGAGCCGGCCGGGGCCGATGATCAGGCGCGGGCGGAACAGCGAGATCGACATGCCACGCTTGCGCCATTCGGCAGCCAGTTCTTCGGTCTTCTGTTTCGACCAGCCATATTCGCCAAGCGGCGCGACCGGATGCTCCTCCGTCATCGGCTGGGTGACCGTGTGGCCGTAAATCATGTCGGTCGTGTAGTGGACGAGCTTGGGTGCGCCGGCCTTGTCCATCGCCTGCATGATGTGCTCGGTGCCATGGAAATTGACCGGGAAGAAGAAATCATGCCGCTTGGCGCGAACCTGGATCGGCGACAGCATCTTGGCCGACAAATTGTAGACCATGTCGTCGGCCTTCAGCCCAACCGCGGCGACCGAGGCCGGATCGGTGACATCGCACTTGATAAAGCGGACATTGCGGTAATGCGGCAGGTCGCTCCTGACGATGTCGGCGACGACAACCTCTTCACCATCGGCGACAAGCTTCAAGGCAAGATGGCGACCGACGAAACCGTCGCCACCGAAAATCACATGTTTCATTGGATAGTCTCGCTGTGAATCTTGTCGGAAGAAAGCGAAGCCGTTTGCGCCTCATGCCCGCGCCCGCTTTGCGCGATCAGCACCGTGCCGACGCAGATGCAGGCGATGCCGGCGATGCGCCAGCCATTGAGGTCCTCGCGGAAGACGAAATACGCGAAGATGGCGACGGCGACATAGGCGAGGCTGAGGAACGGATAGGCGAAGGAAAGCTCGACCTTGGACAGCACATAGAGGTGCGAGGCCATCGAGATGACGAAGGTGCACAGGCCCAGGAACACCCAGGGGCTGAAGACGATCTGCAACAGCTTGACCAGGGGATTGACGCCCTCGAACGAGATCGGCCCGAGCGACATCATGCCTTGCTTCAGCATCAGCTGCGCAGCGGCATTGGTCATGACCGTAAAGAGAATGAAGACGATGTATTTCATGTGTTCCCAACCACCCCTTCACGCTTCCTATTACAAACCCGCAAACATTTCGTGAAGCCACAAGAATGTTTTGAGTGAATCGTCAATTTAACGATTCGATAACCAAGAATTACTCAAATTTTATCTATTCCGCCGCCTCGACCGTGCCGCGCCGCGCATCGAGTTTCCTTGCCGTCCGAGCCCAGAATGACGACATGAAGGCGGGATCGCGCAACGCCTCCAGCCGCTGCCATTCGGGAAAGGACGAAGCGAAGATGTCGGCGCCCATGCGGGCATCCTTATAGGGGTTGACCGCGCCGCCGGCCTCGACCGCGATGCGGTCGAGTTCCCGCAGCAGCGCGAGCGTTGCCGCCCCTCTGTTGGGGAAATCCAGTGTCAGCGTATAGCCGGGACGCGCGAACGACAGCAGCGCCGGCGAGCGGATCGAGCCGAACCGCTTCAGCACCGTGAGGAACGACCCCTGCCCGGCCCGCCTTGCTCCCGCCAGCAGCGCCGGCACCGCCTCGCGCGCCGTCTCTTCAGGCACCACGCTCTGGTGCTGGAAAAGCCCTTTCGGTCCGTAGAGCCGGTTCCAGTCGCGCACGCCATCAAGCGGAAAGAAGAAGCCCTGGTATCCGACCTGGCGCGGCGCCGCGGACCGGCCCTTCTTCCACCTGTATGCGCCATTGAAGGCGGTCAGGAACGGCCGGTTAAGGACATTGAAAGGCGGCTGGACCGGCACCGATAGCGTGCCGCCGGCGCGCGCGGCGGCATGCGAGCCGTGCTCGGCGTGATTGCCCGTGAACAGCAGGCCGCGACCACTGTTGCGGCCACCGGCCAACTGGTCGATCCAGGCGACCGCGTACTCATTGGCCTGGTCGGCCGCCTCGGCCAGACCGAAAAATTCGCCTAGATCGCGAAACGGCGTCGCCGTCTCGACGATGTCGAGCGAAGGCACTCGCATCAGCCGGATCGAGGCCGACAGGATGAGGCCGGTCAGCCCCATTCCGCCGATCGTCGCCCGAAACAGCCGCGCATTGTCGGTCGCCGAACAGCGACGGGTCTTTCCGTCGGACCTGAGCAGCGTAAAGGTCTCGACATGGCAGCCGAAGGTGCCGCGCCGATGATGGTTCTTGCCATGCACATCATTGGCGATGGCGCCGCCGAGCGTCACGAATTGGGTGCCTGGAACAACCGCCGGGAAGAAGCCGTAAGGGGCAGCGTGTGCGATGATGTCCGATAATAGCACGCCGGCATCGGCTACAAGAAGGCCTGTCTCGGCATTGAAGGCGCGGATGCTGTTCAAAGACCGCATGTCGACGACCGTGCCGGCCTCGTTCTGGCAGGAATCGCCGTAGGAACGGCCGTTGCCATAGGCGAGCAGCGACGCCGGCTTGGCCTGGCCGCCCTTCAGCAGCGCAATGCCATCGTCGGCACCGATCGCGCGTGGTGCCGGCGGCGTGGCAAGGCCAAAGCTCTGGAAGCGGTTGGCCATCCTTTACCAGCCTCCGATGACCAGCATCACCGCGCCGATCAGCACCACGATCTGGCTGCGCCAGTCGCGGATGATGAAGACGACCGGGTCGTCATGCATCTCGTCGCGGCGCGCCAGGATCCAGACGCGCATGGTGAGATAAAGCACGATTGGCGCCAGCGGCCAGATCAGCCACGGATGCGGATAAAGCTCGCGCACCGCGACGCTGTCCATGTAGAGCGCCAGCACCAGCGCCGAGGAGAACGCCGAAGCCATTCCAGCCTGGGCGACGATCTCCTGGTCTTCGGTGCGATAGCCACGGCCGGCAATGCGCTCGCCGGGCGGAATGGCGGTGGTGCGAAGTTCGACGAAGCGCTTCACCAGCGCCAGCGACAGGAAGAAGAAGATTGAGAAAGCGAGCAGCCAGAACGAGACGTCGACGCCGGTCGCGGCCGCACCCGCCAGGACGCGGATCGTGTAGAGGCCGGCAAGCGTCAGCACGTCGACAAGCAGCATCCGCTTGAACGACAGCGAATAGGCCGTCGTGACCACCATGTAGCCGCCAAGCACGGCCAGGAATTCGGGCGACAACAGCAACCCGGTGGCGATGCCGATCGCCAGCAGCACCGCGATCGCGCCAAGGCCGAACGGGATAGACAGCGCGCCGCTGGCGAACGGCCGGTTGCGCTTGGTGGCGTGCTTGCGGTCGAGCGCAAGGTCGAAGAAATCGTTGAGGATGTAGATCGCCGAGGCCACCGCGCTGAACGAGACGAATGCCAGCAGGCATTCCCAGATCATGTCGGTGTTGAAATATTCATGCGACAGCACCATCGGCACGGCGATCAGCGAGTTCTTGAGCCACTGGTGCACGCGCAACATCTTGACGACCGTCCGCAGTGTCGGCTTAGGCGTCGGCATCGTCTCGGCGCCGTGTGCTGCCTGCCAGCGCGCGGCATGACGGTCGGGCGCCACGACGATCGCCGTGCGCGCGACGTCGAAAACCTGGAGGTCGTGGCGGCTGTTGCCGGCGTAATCGAAGCCGCCGTCGCCATAGGCCGCGATCAGTGAGGCGCGCTTCCTGCCGGAGGTGAGATTATCGAAACCGTCGGTAGCCAGCACCCGGTCGAAAATGCCGAGATGGGCAGCGATGGCATCGGCGAACTTGCGCGGCGTGCCGGTCGCCAGCACGATCTTGCGGCCTTCGGCGTGCTCGGTCCGGAGGCGGCAGAGCAACGCCTCGCGATAAGGCAGCGATGCCGGATCGATGTCGATGCGCTGGGCAATCGCCTGCTTCAACCGGGCCGGCCCGCGGGCGGCCCAGAAAGGCACGAGGAATATATAGAGCGGGTTCTTCTTGAGAAGGATGAACAGTCCTTCCCACAACAGGTCGGTAGCAATCAGCGTGCCGTCGAGATCGACAGCAAACGGTATTGCGTTCCTGTCCGACCTCGCATCCATAGCCCGTCCTGCCCTGCCAGCGTATGATCCGGAAAACCGGAACCTCGTTGCGCGCCGCATTTCGGCGTCTTGAAGCTGGTATAGCCGGGAACGGCATAGCGAACGTTAAAACGCCCGGATGCAGGCGGTTGTTGCGGCGGTATTTCCGGCGTCATTGTTAAGCAAACGCTACCGGAAACAATAAAAGGCCGGGCAAATGCCCGGCCTTTCCTGTCATGCCGTCGGGATTACTTGATGCGGGCAACGCCGCCCGAGATCTCGACCGTTTCCGAGCCGGTCAGAGCTTCGAGATCGCCATTGGGCAAGGTGACGAAGCAGCCGTTCGGGCAGAATTCAACGGTTTCGCCAGCGGCCAGCGCAAGGTCTGATTTGCTGCCGCCCTCCGTCACGATCAGCGTGCGGGTCTCGGCGTCCTTGTTGACCGCGCTGGCGGCATGGGTCGAGCCGATGGCGGCGGCCAAAGCGACGGCAGCGACGAGAGACTTCCACATGTTGCAATATCGGTGTTCCCACCGCCTCTGTTGCATTTCGCAAGGCATTTTCGCCTTTGCATGGGAGCTTATATGAGATGGAAGCTGAACCGCAACTGAATGCCGCATTCATGCCGCAATTGGCTTTGCCCGGTTGCGAGCACGCCCGTTCAAAGGCCAGTTGACTGACTACCCCTAGTCCGGATCGGGCTTGCGCGCCTTGCGTCCCGTCTTGGCGAGCTTTTTTGCTTCGGCCGCGGCTTCCACCTTGGCCTGCTCCTGTTCGACGAAGTCGGCCTCGATCTTGTCGTCGTCGGTCGGCCAGGCCTCTGGCTTGCGGACCTCGACGACGGCGCGTGGCGTCGAGGGAATCTCGACATGCTCGCCGCTGAATTTCTCGAGCACCGCAAAGCGGATATCGTTCTGCGCGATATTGCCGTTCATTACATCAGCCAGGAACACACGGATCTCGAATTCGAGTGCTGCCGCGCCGAAATTGGAAAACAGCACGAAAGGTTCCGGATTCTTCAGCACCATCGGGTGGCTGCGTGCGATCTCCGTCAGGATGGCGTGAACCTTTTTGACGTCGCTGCCATAGGCGACGCCGACCCTGATGTCGACGCGGCCAAGCTTGTTGCGATGCGTCCAGTTGCCGACGGCGTTGTTGATCAGGTTCGAATTGGGCAGGATCACCGACTGCCGCTGGAACGTCTCGATCTCGGTGGCGCGCACGCTGATCTTCTTGACGGTGCCGCTGACATCGCCGGCGACGATCCAGTCGCCGACCTTGAATGGCCGCTCGGCCAAAAGAATCAGGCCGGAGACGAAATTGGACACCACATTCTGCAGGCCAAAGCCGATGCCGAGAGAGAGGGCGCCGGCGACCAGCGCTAGATTGGACAGGTCGATGCCCGCAGCCGAGATGCCGACCAGTGCCGCCAGCGCAACGCCGGCATAGCCGACCGCCAGCCGGATCGAGTTGCGCACTCCGGTATCGACCTTGCCGCGCGCCATCACCGAACCGTCGAGCCAGCCCTGGAACCAGCGCGTCAGGAAATAGCCGATGATGAAGACGACGATGCCGGAAAGGATGCCGGTGACCGAAATCGTCACCGAACCGACGGTGATCCCGGTTGCCAGCCTGTAGGCCCAGGCCTCGATGTCGCCGGGCTGGAAACCCCACATCAACAGGATCAGCGGCAGGAAGACCAGCACGATCATCAAGTTGATGGCGACGCTGACGGCGAGGCCGAGTTGATCGAGGGCGGCGTCATCGTAACTCGAATTGGCCGACAGCCAGCGCCCAACGGACGTGTCGGCGAAAGCGCCCTCCTCGCCGATCGCCCGCGCCGACAGGAAGCCGATATAGGAAGTGATGAGGATGGTGCCGGTGACCAACACTTGCACCGAGACAAAGATGGCAAGGCCAATATAGCCGAGCAAGGCCGCAGCGATGGTGAACAAACCGAGCGCGAGCGCCATGTAGCGCAGCCATGCCGGCCACGGCCGCCAGCTTCCGTCACGCGCCCTGAACGGCCGCAGCATCGCCATCAGGATCAGGATCACGCCAAAGATGATCGTGGCGCCGAAACTCCGGGCGATGGTCAGCGACAGCGGCGAGCCCATCTTGTCGTTGACGATGGACAGGAAATAATTGACGCCGATGACCACTGCCATGGCGGTCGTCAGCCGCACCAGCCAGCGCGCCGGGCCGGTTTCGACGGGAATGAGCCGCCAGTTCGGCAGCCGCGGCTCAAGCGCCGCATTGGTCAGCCGGTTGACGCCGAACACCACAGCGATGACAGCCGCCAGCGCGTTCAGAAAGACCCCGATGTCGCCACGCAACACATTGTAATAGTTGAATAAGAACACCGTGGAGGCCAGGAATACGCTGACCGCCAGTGACGGCAGCAAAGTCGACCAGAACGCCACCGACAGACGGCTGAGATAGGACGGTTCCTCGACCGTCGGGTCGGCTTCGAAGACCCGCCCGAACAGGCGCCTGCCCCCGACCAGCAGCACCAGCGCAAGTCCGAGCGCCACAAAGGTCGCAGCCAGGATGGCCTTGAACTTGAACTTGAAAGCGAAGATCAGCCAGGATGACACCGCCTTGTAGAGGTTGGCGTATTCGTCATGGGCGTCGGAGAAGACCTCCGGGCTCAGGGCATCGGACAGCACGTAGCGCTTGGTCAAAAGGTTGCGAAACAGCGCGCTGCGCATGTTGCCGATCTTGTCGACCAGCCCGCTGATGCGGATCGACAGGTTCTGCGCGCTGGCGACGACTGCGTTGATCTCGGCCTTTTCCGACGCCAACGCCTGGCGTTCGCCTGTAACTATGTCGGGGTCCTGCGGCTGCCCCGCCGCGGGTGGCGGGCCCAGCACCTCGATCCGATTGTTGATGTCGGTGAGGCGCGAACGAAACGCCAGCGCACTGGTAAGTGCCGCCCGCGACAGGTCCTCCAGTTGCAGACGGATATCGACGAGTGCGGCATCGTCCTCACTGTCCTGCTGTATTTTCTTCTCGAGATCGTCAGTCTTGGCCGTCAGGCCCTGGATGACTTTCTGCTGATCGGTGATCAATCCGGCAGCGCCCTGACCGAGCGCTTGCGCCATCGCGTCAAACGAAGGCGGCGCCGAGACGACAAGCGCGAGGATCAAAATGAGGCGAAGCGACCGGAAAAGCATGATTTGTTGGCGACTCACGAGCGGCAAAGGCATCTAAAAAGCCTGTCATTGATAAAGACGGCCATATCATGGGGCAAGCCGTCGCATCCGATCGCTCCACTGATCCGATCGCGGGCGTCGGCCAGTCGAAAGGCGATGGCGCAATATTGGCTTTGCGGATGCGGCCTGCTCTATAGTCTGCCGCATCGCCCGAACCGGATGACAATGATGGCAGAGTACTCGGCCTTTTCGCTGCTCGCGAACGCGCTCAAGGGAAACAAGGACTGGAAACCGGCCTGGCGCAAGCCGGATCCGAAGGCGTCCTATGATGTCATCATCATCGGTGGCGGCGGTCACGGGCTGGCAACCGCCTACTATCTCGCCAAGGAACACGGTATCACCAATGTCGCGGTGCTGGAAAAGGGTTGGCTCGGCTCCGGCAATGTCGGCCGCAACACGACGGCCGTGCGCTCGAACTATCTGCTGCCCGCCAACACCCGCTTCTACGAGCATTCGATGAAGATGTGGGAGAACCTGTCGCACGAACTCAATTACAATGTCATGTTCTCCCAGCGCGGCTGCCTGAACCTGGCGCACACGCCGGCCCAGTTCGACGACTATGCGCGGCGCGGCAATGCCATGCGCCATCTCGGTGTCGATGCTGAATTGATGACACCAGCGCAGATCAAACGCCTGATCCCGGCGCTCGATATCTCCGACAGCGCACGCTTCCCGGTGGTCGGTGGCCTGATGCAGCGGCGCGCCGGCACCGCCCGTCACGATGCCGTCGCCTGGGGCTATGCGCGCGGCGCCGACCGGCGCGGCGTCGACATCATCGAGAATTGCGAGGTCACCGGCTTCCTGCGCGACGGCGACCGCGTCACCGGCGTCACGACTTCGCGCGGCGACATCCGCGCCAAAAAAGTGGCCGTGACGGTCGCGGGCAGCACCGGGCGAGTCATGCAGTTGGCGGGCGTCGAGACGATGCCGATCGAAAGCCACGTGCTGCAGGCCTTCGTCACCGAATCGCTAAAACCCTTCATCGACACCGTCGTCACCTTCGGCATGGGGCATTTCTACATGTCGCAGTCGGACAAAGGCGGCCTCATCTATGGCGGCGACATCGACGGCTACAACAGCTATGCCCAGCGCGGCAACCTGCCCATCGTCGACGAGGTGATGAGCGAGATGCTGGCGCTGTTTCCGGGCCTTGCCCGCGTGCGCATGCTGCGCTCCTGGGGCGGCGTCTGCGACATGTCGATGGACGGCTCGCCGATCATCACCACCGGCCCCCTGCCCGGCATGTATCTCAACTGCGGCTGGTGCTATGGCGGCTTCAAGGCGACACCGGCCTCGGGCTGGTGCTTTGCCTGGACCATCGCCAAGGATCAGCCGCACGAGTTCAACGCCCCCTTCACGCTCGACCGCTTCCACCGCGGCCTGGTGATCGACGACAAGGGCCAGGGTGCAAACCCGCGGCTACATTAGGTAAAATCCCATGTTGATCACCTGTCCCTATTGCGGCCCGCGCGACGTCGTCGAATTTACCTATCAAGGTGACGGCAACCGTGAGCGTCCCGACCCCGCCTCGCAGAATTTCGAGGCATGGAACGCCTATGTCTACGACCGGCTGAACCCGGCCGGCGACCACAACGAGATCTGGCAGCATTCCGGCGGGTGCCGCGCGCATCTCAGGGTCGTACGCAACACGCTGACGCATGAGATTTTGAGCGTCGCCTTTGTGCGCGGCGCTCACACCTCGACCGCGCGCCGCAAGGCGGAGGACAAGTCATGAGCCCGCGCCGCACCGACACTGGCGGCCGTATCGACCGGCTGAAAACCATCCGCTTCACCTTCGACGGAGCGGCCTATACCGGCCATGCCGGCGACACGCTGGCGTCGGCGCTGTTGGCCAAGGGCGTCACCCTTTACGGGCGTTCATTCAAATATCACCGCCCGCGCGGCCTGCTCACCGCAGGCGTCGAGGAGCCCAACGCGCTGGTGACGGTGCTGAAGGGCGAGGTTCGCGAGCCCAACATTCCGGCGACCATGGTCGAGATCCATGACGGACTGGTCGCCATCAGCCAGAACCGCTTTCCCTCGCTTGCCTGGGACATCAACGCCGTCAACCAGCTCGGCGGCAAGATCCTGTCGGCCGGCTTCTACTACAAGACCTTCATGGGGCCGGTGATCGGTCCGCTCAAAGGCACGCGCTTCTGGATGTTCTGCGAGCATTTCATCCGCCGCGCCGCCGGTCTCGGCAGCGCCGGATCGGCGAAGGACCCGGCCCGCTACGAACGCATGAACGCCTTTTGCGACGTGCTGGTGGTCGGCTCCGGCCCGGCCGGGCTGATGGCCGCCAAGGCCGCTGCCGATCAGGGCGCCCGGGTCATGCTGGCTGATCTTGAGCCGCGCTTCGGCGGCTCTGCCAACTGGTCAGGCGAAACCATCGATGGCGCACCGGCCGCCGACTGGGCCCGCCGCACCGTCGCCCAGCTCGAAGGCCGCGACAATGTCCGGCTTTTGCCGCGCACCACGGTCTGGGGCTATTACGACAACAACACGCTTGCCGCGCTCGAGAGGGTCAGCGACCACAAGGAGCAGCCCGGCAAGGGCGAGCCGCGCCATCGCTATTGGGCGATCCGCGCCCGCTCCGTGGTGCTCGCCACCGGCGCCTTCGAGCGGCCGCTAGTGTTTCCGGGCAATGACAGGCCAGGTGTGATGCTGGCGCATGCCGCCGAGCGCTACGCCAACGAGTTCGGCGTGTTGCCGGGCGAACGGATCGCGCTGTTCACCAACAACGACAGCGCCTATAGAGCGGCCGGCGCCTTGAAGAAGGCGGGTGCCGCGGTCGTCGCCATCGCCGACGTCCGGCCAGAGCCCTCAGCCGAGATGCGCAAGCTGGCCACAGAGGCCGAGGCCGAGATCTTCGCCGGTCATGCCGTCGTCGCCACGGAAGGCGGCAAGACGCTGACCGGCCTCAAGCTGCAGCGCTTCGACATGGCCAACGGCTCGCTCACCGGCGACGCCCGCAGCATCCATGCCGATTGCCTGCTGATGTCGGGCGGCTGGTCGCCGACCATCCATCTGGCCAGCCAGGCCGGCGCCAAGGCGGAATGGAATGCCGCGCGGCAGGCTTTCCTGCCGCCGAAGCCGACGCAGCAGTGGCCAACACAGCAATGGCCAACACAACACTGGATTGGCGCCGGCGCCTTCACCGGCAGTTTTTCCACCACCGAAGCCATCGCTGAAGGCCGCGCCGCCGGCCTTGCCGCGGCCGGCGGAACCAGCACGCCGGCGGCGTTGCCCACTGTCGAAGCCGCTCCCGGCGATCCCGATCCGGCGCCGGTGTTCGAGATCAGGGCCAACGGCAAGAGCTTTGTCGATTTCCAGCATGACGTGACTGCGGAGGATGTGCGGCTGGCGCACCGCGAAGGCTTTGTCTCGGTCGAGCACCTGAAGCGCTACACCACGCTCGGCATGGCGACCGACCAGGGCAAGAGCTCCAATGTTCCGGGCCTTGCCATCATGGCCGAGGCGTTGGGCAAGCCGATCCCCGAGGTCGGCACGACACGCTTCCGCCCGCCCTTTGCGCCGGTATCGATCGGCTCGCTGGCGGCAGAGCGCTTCGGTGACCTGAAACCCGAGCGGCTGACGCCGATGCATGACTGGCATCTCGCCAATGGCGCGACGATGTATTCGGCCGGCCTCTGGTACCGTCCGATGATCTACGGCCATGCCGGGGAGACGGTTGAGCAGGCCTATGTACGCGAAGCCAAGGCGACGCGCGACAGCGCCGGCATCGTCGATGTCTCGACACTGGGCAAGATTGCCGTGCAAGGACCCGACGCCGCCGCATTCCTCGACCGCATCTACACCAACATGTTTTCGACGCTGGCCGTCGGCAAGGCGCGCTACGGGCTGATGCTGCGCGAGGATGGCCTCGCCTTCGACGACGGCACCACCTGGCGGCTTGGCGAGCAGGATTTTCTGATGACCACCACCACGGCGAACGCCGGCAAGGTGATGCAGCATCTGGAATATTTCCTCGATGTGATCTGGCCGGAACTCAAGGTGCATGTCACCTCGGTGACCGACGAATGGGCGGGCGCCGCGATCGGCGGGCCGAAGGCCAGGCAGATCCTCGCCGCTTGTGTCACCGGCACATCGGTCGACAACGCCAGCCTGCCCTTCATGGGCATCGTGCGCGGCGAGATATCGGGCGTGCCAGTGATGATCTGCCGGCTGTCTTTCTCCGGTGAAATGGCCTTCGAGGTCTATTCCGGCGCCGACTATGGCACCCATGTCTGGGAGGCATTGATCGAGGCCGGCAAGCCGTTCGGCCTGGTCACCTACGGACTCGAGGCGCTGGGCACGATGCGCATCGAAAAAGGCCATGTCACCGGCGCCGAGATCGACGGCCGCACCACGGCGCGCGACCTGCACCTCGACTGGATGCTGTCGAAGAAGAAGCCGTTCATCGGCTCGGCGATGATGGATCGCGAGGGTCTGATCGCATCTGACCGTCTGGAACTCGTCGGCCTGATCGCACTCGACAACCGGCCCCTCAATGGCGGCGCGCACATCGTCGAGCAACTCGACGAGGCCAATCCGCACGGCTCCATCGGCCACATCACTGCTTGCTGCTATTCGCCGGCGCTCGGCAAGCACATTGCGCTGGCGCTGGTCAAGGGCGGCAAGGCACGACACGGCACGCGCGCCAATGTCTCCGATCCCTTGCGCAACCGGTTCGGACCGGTCGAGATCGTCTCCAACCACTTCTTCGATCCGGACGGGAGCCGCATGCATGGTTGAGCGCCAATCACCGCTTGAGCCGGAGTTTCACGTTGGCTCGCATGGCAATTTCGAGCATGGCGTCGAGATCATCCTGACCGAGACGAGGCCGGGCTCGATCGTGCAGTTCGCCGCTTGGCCGGGCGAGGAGAAGAAGCTGATCGCCGCCATCCGCAGCGTCACCGGACTTGCGCTGCCCGATGGCGCCGGCGGCGGCTTGAGCGACGGCGTGAAGTCGGTGTTCGGCTTCGCGCCGGGAAAATTCACCGTTGCCGATGAAGCCGAAAGCCTGGCCGGCGCCTTTGCCAAGGTGGTCACCCCCGCCATCGGCACGGTGACCGACCTGTCGCATGGTCGCACCGCCATTCGCATCGCCGGGCCGAAGGCCGAATGGGTGCTGGCGAAATTCTTCGCCATCGACTTCGCGCTGCCGGCCTTTCCGGTCGGCGCCGGCCGCTCGACCACCCATCACGATGTCTTCGCCCAGATCCAGCGTACCGGCTCCGACCAGTTCGACATCTATGTCTTCCGCTCGTTCGCACGCTCGTTCTGGAAGGCGCTCTGCCATGCCAGCGAGGAAGTCGGCTACGAAGTGCAATAGGCTGCTCCGGCCGGATGGCCGCATCGCCGCGGCTTCTGGCATCAACGCCAGCCGGTTCTGCCGCTAGAGAATCGCGCTGCGGGCGGCCATGATGGGAAACGTGGCCGCCACACCGGCCCGAGGGGCATCAAACCCCGTCTCAGGCTCGGCATAGTCGTTTGGTTCGAACATCCCCATGACCGCAGAAATATCCGCCGGCGCCACCGATCGCGCCGATGTGTCGGCCAGAGCCTTGCTCCTGCTGCCACTGACGGTCGCCTGCGGCGTCTTCATGACCAGCCTCGATCAGAATGTCGTCGTGACGGCGCTGCCCGGTATCGGCGAAAGCCTCGGCCGCCCGCCCAGCCAGCTCGGCCTTCTGATCACCGTCTATGTCGCCAGCCTGATCATCTCGATGCCGCTTGGCGGCTGGGCCGCCGACCGCTTCGGCCTGCGCAACGTTTATTGCTTTGCCTTGCTGGTGTTCGCCACCGCATCGGCCCTGTGCGGGTTGTCCGACGACATCTGGATGCTGGTCGGCGCCCGCGCGCTGCAAGGGTTCGGCGGCGCGCTGATGGGCACGCTCGGCCAGGTCGTCATCCTGCAGACCTTTCCGCGCAGCCGCACCCTGAAGATCAACATGTACATCTCGCTGGCCGGCCAGTCCGGACCGCTGGTCGGCCCGCTCGTCGGCGGCGCGCTGACCACCTACATTTCCTGGCGCTGGATCTTCTTCATTAACGTGCCGTTCGCACTGGCGGCGGCTTTCCTTGCCGCCTCGCTGTTTCCGACAGTGACCAAGCCGGTGCGCACGCCGTTCGATTTTCCGGGCTTTCTGCTGGTCGGCAGTGGCATGGTGCTGCTGGTCTTCGGCATGGATTCGCTTGCCGCCAAGGACGCTGCCGGCGGCGTCATCGCCGGTGAACTGGCGCTCGCACTCGTCACCCTGACCATTGCCTCGTTCTACTGCCTGCGCGTGCGTAATCCGCTGCTCGATCTCAAGCTCCTGCGCATCCGCACCTTCCGCATCTCCTTCCTGACCGGCGGCGGCCTGGACACGATCGGCCTCAGCTCGGTCGTCTTTCTGCTGCCTCTGATGTTCCAGCTCGGCTTCGGCATGAGCGCGGTGCAGGCGGGATCGCTGACTTTCGTTGCAGCGGTCGGTTCAGTGGCCATGCGCTTCTTCATGCCGCGTGTCCTCAACCGTTTCGGCTTCCGCCGCGTGCTGGTCTGCAACACGCCGATCGTCGCCGCCATGGTCGCTGGATTTGCCTTGATGCAGGCAACCACACCGGTGTGGATCGTGCTTGCCTACATCTTCGTCTTCGGCGTCTTCCGCTCAGCGCAATGGGCGTCGACCGGCAACCTCGCCTATTCCGACATCGCACCCGAGCAGCTCGCCCGCTTCAGCGCGCTCTATTACATCCTGTGGCAGCTGGCGGTGGCGATCAGCGTCGGCCTCGCCGCCGCGGCACTGTCGTTTCTCGCCGGCAGCGGTCCGGCGGTCACCAACGATTTCCGGATCCTGTTCGTGATCGAGGGCGTCATCACGCTGTGTGCGCTGCTCGCCTATCTCAAGCTGACGCCGCAGGACGGCGCCCATGTCAGCGGCCACGGCGCACAGATGAACACGGAATAGTGCTCGACGCCCAGTTGGCCGGTTCTGGCCAAGGCGGCCGGCTTATTCGCTGAACGTCACCCACTCTTCCAGCGGCACGCGGTCGGTGCGGAAGGCGTTTTCTGGTTTGGAAATGTCCTCATGGCCAAGCGCCATGCCGCAGACGACGATCTCCTCGTCGGGAATATTGAGCACCGGCCTGATCTGCCGGTGATAGGGGGCGAACGCCGCTTGGGGGCAAGTGTGCAAACCCCTGCCCCGCGCCGCGACCATGATGTTTTGCAGGAACATGCCGTAGTCGATCCATGAACCCTGGTTGAGCCGGCGGTCGATGGTGAAGATCATGCCGACCGGCGCGTCGAAGAAGACGAAGTTGCGGTCGTGCTGGGCGCGCATCTTGTCGACCTCGCGACGACCGATGCCGAGCGCGCCATAGAGCCCGAAGCCGTTGGCGCGCCGTCGGGTCAGATAGGGCTCGAAGAACTGGGTGGGATAGTAGCGGTACTCATCCCAATCGGCCTTTTCGGCGCGGATGCCCGAATTGAGGATGGCGTCGCTGATCTGCTGCTTGGTCTCGCCCTTGGTGACGTAGACCTTCCACGGCTGCATGTTGGTGCCGGATGGAGCGCGCGCCGCAACCGCCAGAATGGCGCGGATGGTGTCGTCGTCGACCATGTCGGGCAGGAATGCGCGCACCGAGCGGCGCGACAGGATCGCCTCGTCGACAATCTCGGCCTCGTCCGCAATTCGGGTGTTCTTTTCAAGCATGGGCCGTCCCTTAACCCTCGTCTCGACCGGACGTCCCCACTCGCCGTTCGTGCCCGAGCCTTTGCATGAACCGTCAAAATCCTGCAAGCAAATCTTGAGCATGCGTGAAAATCCGCTTGATTTTTTCATGAGCTTCATTTCTCATGAAATTCGGATGCAAATTTTCATGAAGTGAGCGTTTTGCCTTCACCTACCGCACGAACATTGCAGGGGCCTGACGAACGCGTGCTGGCCAGCGATATCAGGGCGCTGCGCAAGACGCGCGGGCTGACGCTTGCCGAGATCGGCCTGAAGCTTGGCCGTTCCGTCGGCTGGGTCAGCCAGGTCGAGCGTGGTCTCTCGACGCCATCGCTCAGCGACCTCAGAGCCTTCGCTGAACTGTTCGGCGTGCCGATCAGCCTGTTCTTCAGCCATGACGTGCCGGTCGAAAGCGAGCGTGGCGTGGTTGTGCGCGCCGGCAGGCGCCGCACGCTTGGCACAAGCGAATCCGGCCTGGTGGAGGAGCTTCTGTCGCCCGATCTCGGCGGTAGCTTCGAGATGGTGCGTTCGGTCTTCGCGCCGGGCGCGGAGCTGAAAAACGAGGCGCGCCGGCCGACCGAGGAGGCCGGATACGTCGCGTCCGGACTGTTCGACATCGAGATATCGGGCGTCTGGCATCGGCTCGGCGAAGGCGACTCCTTTCGCTTCGAAGGCAAGCCCTACCGCTGGCGCAATCCGGGTGCCGAGCCGGCGGTTGTCATCTGGGTGGTTGCGCCGCCAGTCTATTGAATGCATGTCGCCCAGAAGCGTGCAGCGGCTTGGGATAACGACAGGTATCAAAAACAAAAAATGGAAAGTGCAACGCGCTTTTGGGTTTGTCAGGGAGAAGAACATGGCCGGTTTGCCGAGCACGGCACGCGTGGTGATCATCGGAGGTGGTGCCGTCGGCACGTCCGCGCTCTATCATCTCGCCAAGGCGGGTTGGACCGACTGCGTGCTGCTCGAAAAGAACGAGCTGACCTCCGGCTCGACCTGGCATGCCGCCGGCAATGTGCCGACCTTCTCCTCGTCCTGGTCGCTGATGAACATGCAGCGCTATTCGACCGAGCTTTACCGTGGGCTGGCCGAAGCGGTCGACTATCCCATGAACTACCACGTCACCGGTTCGCTGCGCCTCGCCCACTCGGTCGAGCGCATGCAGGAGTTCCAGCGCGCCAAGGGCATGGGCCGCTATCAGGGCATGGACATCGACGTCGTCGGCGTCGACGAGATCAAGCGCCGCTATCCCTTCATCGAGACGCATGATCTGAAAGGCGCGCTCTACGACCCGAGCGACGGCGACATCGATCCGGCGCAGTTGACCCAGGCGCTGGCCAAGGGCGCGCGCGACATGGGCGCCAGGATCATCCGCTTCTGCCCGGTCACCGGCGTGCGCCGCGAGAACGACGAATGGGTGGTCGAGACCGCGCAAGGCGAAATCCGCTGCGAGATCGTCGTCAATGCCGCCGGCTACCGCGCCGCCGAAGTCGGCAAGATGTTCGGCCGCGAGGTGCCGATGATGGTGATGAGCCATCAGTACATATTGTTCGAGGAAATCCCCGAACTGGCGGCATGGTCGAAGGAACAGGGCAAGAAACTGCCGCTGCTGCGCGACGTCGACACCTCCTACTATCTGCGCCAGGAAAAAAACGGCATGAATCTCGGTCCCTATGAGCGCAACTGCCGTGCGCATTGGGCGACCCACAATGATCCGATGCCAGAGGACTTTTCCTTCCAGTTGTTCCCCGATGACCTCGACCGGCTGGAGCATTATCTGGCCGATGCCGTCGCCCGCGTGCCGATCCTGGGCACCGCCGGCCTGTCCAAGGTCATCAACGGGCCGATCCCCTATACGCCGGACGGCAATCCGCTGATCGGGCCGATGCCCGGCGTTCCCAACGCCTTCGAGGCCTGCGTCTTCACCTTCGGCATCGCCCAGGGCGGCGGCGCCGGCAAGGTGCTGGCCGAATGGGTGACCCAGGGCCAGACCGAATGGGACATGTGGTCGTGCGACCCACGCCGCTTCACCTCCTTTGCTGCCGCGCCGGACTACTGCGTCGCCAAGGGCATGGAGATCTATGGCAACGAATACGCCATCCAGTTCCCGCGCCATGCCTGGCCGGACGGCCGTGACCGCAAGCTGTCGCCGATCCATGATCGCATCAAGGCGCTCGGCGCCCGCTTCGACGCCTATAATGGCTGGGAACGCGCCACCTGGTACGCCAAGGACGGCGACGACATCTCAGAGGAAGCGACACTGACCTTCCGTCGCGAAGGACCGTGGCAGCATCGCGTCCGCGAAGAGTGCCTTGCCGTCCGCGACGCGGCCGGCATCCTCGACCTGCCGGGCTTCTCGCGTTTCAACCTCGAGGGCCCGGGTGCTGCCGAATGGCTGAGCCTGCAGGTCACCGGACTGGTGCCGAAGACCGGCCGCATCGGCCTCGTCTATTTCGCCGACGACAAGGGCCGCATCGTCACCGAAATGTCGGTCGTGCGCCATGACGAGAACCTGATGACGCTGATCACCGCGGCGGTCGCGCAATGGCATGATTTCGAATGGCTGAAATCGAGGATGCCCAAGGATGCGCCGTTCAGGCTGATCGACCGCACCGAGGAATTTTCCACCCAGATCCTGGCCGGCCCGAACTCACGAAAAATCCTCGCTGATATTTGTGAGGCCGACCTCACTTTGCCGTGGCTGACGCATCAGGAGACGAAGATCGCCGGCCGCTGGGCGAAACTCATACGCGTCTCCTTCGCCGGCGAACTCGGCTGGGAAATCCACACCAGGGTCGACGACACCGCCGCCATCTTTGACCCCATCTGCGCGGCCGGAGAACAGCATGGCCTGAGGCCATTCGGCATGTACGCGCTGGATTCGCTCCGGCTCGAAAAGGGCTACCGCACCTGGAAGGGCGACCTGTCGACCGACTATTCGATCCTCCAGGGCGGATTGGAGCGCTTCGTCAAATGGGACAAGCCCGATTTCCGCGGCAAGGCGGCACTGCTGAACGAGAAGCAGCAAGGCGTGACGAAGCGTTTCGTCACTTTGGTCGTCGAGAACCCCGGTGACTGCGATGCCCCTTCTGTTTCCACACTCTGGCACGACGGCAAGATCGTCGGTGAAACGACATCGGGCGGCTGGGGTCATCGGATCGACAAATCGATCGCGCTCGGCATGTTGCGCGCCGATCTGGCGGAACCGGGAACAGCGATCGAGGTCGAAATCTTCGGCGACCGATTTCAGGCGGTCGTGCAGAAGGACGAGCCTTTGTGGGATCCAAGGAACGAGAGGCTGCGCGCGTGAAGAAAATCATCCTCACGGATGGCGGCATGGGCCAGGAACTGGTCCGCCGCAGCAAATCCGAGCCGACGCCGCTATGGTCGGCCAGGGTGCTGAACGACGAGCCGGATCTCGTGCGCGACCTGCATGCGGAATTTATCCGTGCCGGCGCCCGCGTCATCACCATAAACACCTATTCGGCGACACCCGAACGCCTGGCGCGCGAGGGCGCGGAAGACCTCTTCAAGCCATTGCAGAAGCGCGGCATCGAGCTTGCGAGGCAAGCCTGCGACCAGGCTGGCGAGGCAACCATCGCCGGCTGCCTGTCGCCGCTCTTCGGCAGCTATGCCCATGCGCTGACCATTTCATTCGAGGATACGCTCGACACCTACCGTCGCATCGTTGCCGAGCAGGCTGATGGCGTCGACTTGTTCCTGTGCGAGACCATGGCTTCCACCCAGGAGGCGCGTGCGGCGGTCACCGCAGCGGCGGAAAGCGGCAAGCCGGTATGGGTTTCGTGGACGCTGGCCGATCATGGCAAGCCACGCCTGCGCAGTGGCGAGGCATTAGCCGCGGCGGCAAGCGCTCTCGATGGCCTGCCGGTGGCAGCGCGGCTGGTCAATTGTTGCCGGCCCGAGGCAGTCAGCGCAGCGCTGCCCGAGCTGATCGATCTCGGCGGCCCGGTCGGCGCCTATGCCAACGGCTTCACCTCGGTTGAAGCGCTCAAACATGGCGGCACGGTGGATGTGCTGCACGCACGCCACGACCTCGGTCCGGATGCCTATGCCGACCAGGCGATCGGCTGGGTGGAGGCCGGCGCGAGCATTGTCGGCGGCTGCTGCGAAGTCGGACCGCCACATATCGCCGCGCTGCGCGACCGGCTCGAACAGGCCGGCTACGAAATTTCGGGAGATATACATGCCTAGACCATCATCGCGCATTTCCGGCATCGTGCCTTCGGGCAAGGACGGTTGGGAAGTCCATTCGGCCGCTTGGGCCCGCAAGGCGGCCGGCGAAGACATCATCATGCTGTCAGTGGGCGACCATGATTTCGACACGCCCTCGGAAACCATCGAAGCCTGTGTGACCGCGGTTCGCGGCAGCAATCACCACTACACCCCGCTTCCCGGCCTGCCGCGCCTGCGCAAGGCAATGGCGGCAGCCTCGAGCGCCTGCACCGGCGTCGAGACGACGCCGGATCAGGTCATCGCCACGCCGGGCGGCCAGGCCGCACTCTACGCGGCCGTGCAGGCTGTTCTCCACCAAGGCGACCATGCCATCGTGGTGGCGCCCTACTACGCCACCTATCCCAACACGTTCAGCGCCGCCGGTGCCAGTTTCACCGTGGTCGAGACACCGGCCGAGGATGGCTTCCAGCCGCACGCCGACATGATCCGCGCAGCACTTCGGCCCAACACCCGCGCCATCCTGATCAACACGCCGAACAACCCGACCGGTGCGGTCTACTCGCGCGAGCGGCTGGAACAACTGGCTGAGGTCTGCAGGGAGCATGATCTCTGGCTGTTGTCGGACGAGGTCTACTGGACACTGGGCGGCGGCGAGCACGTCTCGCCGCGCTCGCTGCCCGGCATGGCCGAGCGCACGCTGGTCATCAATTCCATGTCGAAGAGCCACGGCATGACCGGCTGGCGCATGGGCTGGCTGACGGGTCCGCACGAGATGATCTCGCTGCTGGTCAATCTTAATCTGGTGACGACCTACGGCTTGCCGGCCTTCATCTCGATCGCCTGCGCCGAGGCGCTCGAGAACCGTTATGGCGTCAAGGAGATCGCCGAACGCTACGCGGCGCGACGCACCGTCTTGATCGACGCAGTGCGTGGCATGAACGACGTCACCGTGCGAGGTTCCGAGGGCGGCATGTATGTCATGCTCGACATATCGGCCGTCGAACCCGACGACGAGAAATTCGCCTGGGCCTTGCTCGACAAGGAAAAGGTCGGCGTGATGCCTGGCTCCAGCTTCGGCGAGGCCGCCGCCGGCCACATTCGCATCAGCCTTTGCCAGCCGGAGCTCGTGCTGCGAGAAGCAGCACTTCGGCTGCGCCGTTTTGCCTCCAGCTATCGCCGCGAGGCCGCATGACCGCCAAGGCCATCCCCACCAAGGCAAGAGCTGTCATCATCGGCGGCGGCGTCTCCGGCTGTTCGGTCGCCTATCATCTGGCCAAGCTCGGCTGGACCGATATCGTGCTCCTGGAGCGAAAGCAGCTGACGTCGGGCACAACCTGGCATGCCGCCGGCCTTATCGGCCAGCTGCGCGGCTCGCAGAACATGACCCGGTTGGCGAAATATTCGGCCGACCTTTACGTCAAGCTGGAAGCCGAGACCGAGGTCGGTACGGGCATGCGCCAGGTCGGCTCGATCACCGTGGCGCTGACCGAAGAGCGCAAGCATGAGATCTACCGGCAGGCGTCTCTCGCTCGCGCGTTCGATGTCGACGTGCGCGAGATTTCACCGAATGAAGTCAAGGAGATGTACCCGCATCTCAATGTGCCCGACGTCGTCGGCGCCGTGCATCTGCCGCTCGACGGCCAATGCGACCCCGCCAACATCGCGATGGCGCTGGCCAAGGGTGCCCGCCAGCGCGGCGCCACCATCGTCGAGAATGTGAAGGTCACCAAGGTCCACACCAAGGCCGGTCGCGTCGCCGGTGTGTCGTGGGCGCAAGGTGAAGAACAAGGCACGATCGAGGCCGACGTCGTCGTCAACTGCGCCGGCATGTGGGCGCGTGAGCTTGGCGCCCAGAACGGCGTCACCATCCCGCTGCACGCCTGCGAGCACTTTTATCTCGTCACCGAGCCAATCCCGGGCCTTACCCGCCTGCCGGTGCTGCGCGTTCCGGACGAGTGCGCCTATTACAAGGAAGACGCCGGCAAGATGATGCTGGGCGCCTTCGAGCCGGTGGCAAAACCCTGGGGCATGGACGGCATCCGCGAGGATTTCTGCTTCGATCAGTTGCCTGAGGACATGGACCATTTCGAGCCGATCCTCGAAATGGGCGTCAACCGGATGCCGATGCTGGCGACCGCCGGCATCCATACTTTCTTCAACGGTCCCGAGAGCTTCACCCCCGACGACCGCTATTATCTCGGCGAGGCGCCGGAGCTGTCCGGCTACTGGATGGCGACCGGCTACAACTCGATCGGCATCGTCTCCTCCGGTGGCGCCGGCATGGCGCTGGCGCAGTGGATCAATGACGGCGAAGCACCCTTTGATCTCTGGGAAGTCGACATTCGCCGCGCCCAGCCATTCCAGAAGAACCGCCGCTATTTAAAGGAGCGCGTCTCCGAAACGCTCGGCCTGCTCTATGCCGATCATTTCCCCTATCGGCAGATGGCGACCTCGCGCAATGTCCGTCGCTCGCCCCTGCATGAACATCTCAAGGCGCGTGGCGCCGTCTTCGGTGAGGTCGCCGGCTGGGAGCGCGCCAACTGGTTCGCCCGCGAGGGCCAGGAGCGCGAATACCGCTATTCCTGGAAGCGGCAGAACTGGTTCGACAACCAGCGCGAGGAGCATCTGGCGGTCAGGAACAAGGTCGGCCTGTTCGACATGACCTCGTTCGGCAAGATCCGCGTCGAGGGCCGCGATGCCTGCGCCTTCCTGCAACGGCTCTGCGCCAACGACATGGACGTGGCGCCGGGCAAGATCGTCTACACACAGATGCTCAACCAGCGCGGCGGCATCGAAAGCGACCTCACCGTCTCGCGGCTGTCGGAAACAGCTTTCTTCCTTGTCGTTCCCGGCGCGACGCTGCAGCGAGACCTCGCCTGGCTGCGCAAGCATCTGACCGACGAATTCGTGGTCATCACCGATGTCACCGCCGCTGAAGCCGTGCTTTGCCTGATGGGGCCGGACTCACGAAAGCTGATCCAGAAGGTCAGCCCGAATGATTTCTCCAACGAAGCCAACCCGTTTGGGACGTTCCAGGAGATCGAGATCGGCATGGGCCTGGCCCGCGCCCATCGCGTCACCTATGTCGGTGAACTCGGCTGGGAACTCTACGTCTCGACCGACCAGGCAGCTCATGTCTTCGAGGCGATCGACGAGGCGGGTGCTGATGTCGGCCTGAAGCTCTGCGGCCTGCACACGCTGGATTCCTGCCGCATCGAAAAGGCCTTCCGGCATTTCGGCCACGACATCACCGATGAGGACAATGTGCTGGAAGCAGGCCTCGGCTTTGCCGTGAAGACGGCCAAGGGCGACTTCATCGGTCGCGATGCGGTGCTGCGGAAAAAGGAGGCCGGCCTGTCACGCCGGCTGGTGCAGTTCCGGTTGAAGGAGCCGCAACCCCTGCTCTTCCACAACGAGGCGATCCTGCGCGACGGCAGGATCGTCGGCCCGATCACCTCGGGCAATTACGGCCATCATCTCGGCGGCGCCATTGGGCTGGGCTATGTGCCGTGTCTGGGCGAGAGCGAGGCGGACGTGCTGGCCTCGTCCTACGAGATCGAGATCGCCGGCGAGCGTTTTGCTGCGGAAGCATCGCTGAAGCCGATGTATGACCCGAAGTCGGAGCGGACGAGGATGTAGTTGTTTCACCCTCCCCCTCGTGGGGAGGGTCGGCTCGCAGTCGTAGCGAAGCGAAGATTGCGAGACGGGGTGGGGGTGCGCCCTATGAGACCCCACCCCACTTCGCAAAAGCCGCTTTGCGGCATTTGCTGTGTGACCCTCCCCACAAGGGGGAGGGTAAAGCCCCTCAGAACCGCTCCAGCTTCCATCGCACCTTCGCCAGAAACGCAGCCCGTGTCTGTGGCGTCGAGGCATCCATCAGATAGTGCGCCAGGAAGAAGGTCCGGCAGCGCGTCGCGCACAGCGCCCGCATGCCGCGCAGCAGGGTCTTGCGTCCGGGCTGGCCGACAACGACGCTCCACCAGGTCGGCGCACCGCAGGTGGTGATGACACCGACCTTGGTCACATGCGTCATCAGCGACTTGATCCGCCCCTTGCCCGCCGGCAGCTTGAAGGCGACGTCCGTCGCCCACACCCGATCGAGCCAGCCCTTCAGCATCGCCGGCAGCCCGTACCACCAGGTCGGATAGACGAACAGTATCGCTTCGGCCCAGTTGAGCAGCTCGAAATGCGGCTTCAGCGCCGGATCCTGCGGCGCCTGGCCGTTGTAGGAGCGCCGTTCGTCGCAACCCATCACCGGGTCGAATTTCTCGGCATAGAGGTCGAGCAGCCGCACCTCCCAGCCCCGTGCCTTCAGCACGTCGACGGCAGTGTCGCGGATCGCCGCGCAAAAGCTCTCCGGCACCGGATGGCAGTAGACCACCAGTGCCCGCATCAGAAGGCGTCCATGCTGGCGCCGACCTTCGCCATGAAGGCCCTGCGCGTTTCAGTGGTCGACAGGTTCATCGCATAGTGCGCGAGATAGCTGACCGGCGCGCCGGGCTTTACGGTGGCGCGCAGCATGCGCTTGATCAGCTTGCGTGGGGGATCGCCCATCAGCATGGCGCGGAACCGGCTGCCGCCATAGGTGGTGACCGCCGCGACCTTGATGATGTTGTGCAGCGAGGGCTGCACCTTGCCGTTGACCAGCTTGAACGACACGCCGGGCAGGAAGACGCGATCGAAGAAGCCTTTCAGGACCGCCGGAAAGCCATAGTTCCAGACCGGGTAGGACAGCACCAGCGCTTCGGCCCGCAGCAGGCGCTCGACATAAGGCGCCACAGGGTCGGACGGGCCGCGCGCATTGTGGTAGTCCAGCCGCTCCTGACGCGTCAGGCGCGGATCGAAATCCTCGGCGTAGAGATCGCAATCGTCGACCTTGTGGCCCGCTGCCGTCAGCCGCTCGACGATCATCTGGTGCAGCCCGGCATTGAAGCTGGTCTCGACCGGATGGGCGTGGAGGACGAGGATGTTCACGGGAGGACATCCCGCAGCAGGTCAGCGCGAAGCACCCCCCTCTGCCCTGCCGGGCATCTCCCCCCCAAGGGGGGAGATTGGCAGCTTCTGCGCCGGACCCGTCCTTCCCCAGTCGGAGGCTGGCGAAAGCGGCGAAGCGAATGATCTCCCCCCTTGAGGGGGAGACGGCCGGCAGGCCAGAGGGGGGTACAGCGCCACGCGTTCGTCATTGCATCACCCCACCCTCTGCAGCCCTTTGAACAGGAATGTCCGGCCCGAACGGTAGTCGTAGTCCGGGTTTTCCCAGGCGATCATCTTGCCGGGGTTGAGCAGGCCCTGCGGATCGGTCTCGCGCTTGAAGGCAAGCTGTATTGCGTCGGTCTGCTTCATGCCGCCCTCTTCCAGCGTGTAGCGGTGCGGGTTGAAGATCGGGCAGCCATTCTCCTCATGCATGCGCACGATCTCGTCGAGCCGCGCTTCGGTGGTGAACTTGACCAGCGGCAGGCCGAAGCAGGTGATGTTGCCGTCCAGCCGCACGAATTCGAGATGCGAGAACACCTCACCGGGAAACATCGCGTCCATCTTCTCGACCAACGCCAGCTGGTTGGGGAAGGGATAGAGCGATTGCAGATAGGTGATCGAGGGGTCGACGCGCAGCGCCCTGAGCGTGGTGTGGTTCCAGGCCAGCTCATAGGCGGGCGGCAGGCCCTTCTTGTCCTCCGGCGTCGCTGTGGCGGCATTGAAAATGACCTCGCCGCCGGCTCGGCGGGTGAAGGCCAAGAAGGCGTCGAGCCCATGCTGCGCCACCATGACGACGCAGATGCTCTGCCCTTCCCTGAGGAATTTCTGGTGCCGCTTGAAATAGAGCTGCGGCACGGGTGCCGCTATCGGCGTGATCAGCTTGGTCAGGATGCCGTCTTGGCAAGCCAGCGCATTGCCATAGCGGGCCGCTTCCATGAAGCTGTCGAAGCCGACGATGACATCGACCCAGTCATAGGCTGATGTCAGCGGCATCTCGACTTCGGTGATGATGCCGTTGGTGCCATAGGCGTGGGTCACCTTGTGCAAATCCTCGCCGGTGAGTTCGAGCGCCTTCGGCTCGGCCTCCATGGTCACCACGCGCAGGCGAAGCACATTGCCGAAATCGCGCAGGCCACCGAAATTGATCGAGCCGACGCCGCCCGAACCGCCGGCGATGAAGCCGCCGATCGAAGCCGTGTTGTAGGTGGAGGGCGACAGCCGGAGCTCCTGGCAGGAATGGGCCCGCGTTGCCTTGTCGATGTCGGCCAGAACCGCACCCGGTCCGGTCACCACGCGCCCCGGCGCGATCGACTTGATCTCGTTCATTTCGGCGAGGTTGAGCACCACGCCGCCGGAGAGCGGCATGGCCTGGCCGTAATTGCCGGTGCCGCTGCCGCGCGGCGTCACCGGCACGCCATGCTTGTGGCAGGCCGCAAGCACGCGGATCAGCTCGGCCTCGTCCTTCGGCGTCACGATCAGATCGCCGGTGACATGATCGAGCTGCTGCTTCAGCACCGGGCTGTACCAGTAGAAGTCGCGGCTCTTCTGCTGGACGATGGCCGGATTGTCGTCGAGCTTCAGGCCTTCGAGATCGCGTTTGAGCGTCGAAACGTCCATCATTCCACCATCAGTTCGTCGAGTTCGGCATAGTCGGGCAGTTGCCGGTCGATCGCGCGCCCGCTGCGCACGACGATGCGATCCGATTCGGGCCGCGACAGCAATTCCGTCCAGCTCCTGCCCTTGAACACGACGAAGTCGGCATCACCGCCGGCAACAAGCGTGCCGAAACCGTCGAGCCGCATCACCCTGGCAGGTGTCGCGGTGACCGCTTGCGGCCAGTCGGCGACCGGATGATCGAAATGCACGATGCGCGTCGCCATGCGGTAGACCTCCAGCATGTCGAGATCGCCATAGGCATAGAACGGGTCACGCGTGTTGTCGGAAGCGACGGCGACTGGAATGCCACGCGCCTTCATCTCGTGCAGCAGAGTCACGCCGCGCCAGCGCGGTGTGGTGTGGTCGCCGCGCCGGTCCTGCAGATAGAGATTGCACATCGGCAGCGACACGACCGCGAGCCCGGCCTTCGCCACCTTGTCTAGCGTGTCGAGCACATCGAGGTCCGGCTGGCGCGCCAGCGAGCAGCAATGGCCGACGAGGATGTTGCCCTCGAAGCCGTTCCAGAGTGCCGCCTCGGCGATCTTCTTCAGCGAGATCGCCGCGATGTCGTCGGTTTCGTCGGCATGGAAATCGAGATCTAGGCCATGCTTGATCGCTTGCGCGAAGACGTGGTCGAGCAGCTCTTCGAGATCCGGCACCATATAGGTGACGACACCGAGAACACCCTTGGCCGCGGCAACCCTTTTTGCCAGCCTGTCGAACCATTTTTTGTCGCGCACGCCCTCGATGCCGATCAGGCATGCGCCTTGCAATTCGATGCGGCCGCGCCATGTCTCGCGCATCGTTTCGAACACCGGCCAGGAGATTTCCTCTTGCGGCGCGACGCTGTCGAGATGAGTCCGCAGCGCCCTGGTGCCATGCGCGTAGGCTGAGCGCAGCGAGAAATCCATGCGCCGCGCCACGTCCTCGGCGTTCCAGCGCGCAGTGCGGTCGGCGCCGGTGGCGTTCAGCGCACCCATGAAGGTGCCATCCGGATTGGGCTTTCGTGCCCAGATATGGCCCTTGTCGATATGCGTATGGCAGTCGACGAAGCACGGCAGGATGATCCGGCCGGCAAGGTCTGTGGCGTCCTCCGGCACTGCGGTACGGCCATGCGCGGCAATGCTGGAAATCTTGCCGTCGGCGACAGCGATGTCTGCAAGCGCAAAGCCATCGCTGTCGAAAGCAGCGGTGAATCCCGGCGTCAGGGACGCGTGGAGCCGGGCGTTTGCGAGGCGGTATGAACCTGTGTTCGGTACCAAGGAACTAGCGCTCCTGCTTCAGCGCGCTTTCGTGCCAGCGCCTTAGAATGAGATGCGAAATCAGCGACAGCACGAGGAAGATCAGGATGCCGGTTAGCGAAATCAGGAACAGCGCCGCAAACAGCCGCGGCGCGTTGAGCCGATAACCGGCTTCAATGATGCGTGAGGCAAGCCCCGACGACTGGCCGGTGGCGCCGGCGACGAACTCGGCCACCACGGCACCGATCAGCGACAGGCCGCCGGCGATTTTCAACCCGCCCAGGAAATACGGCATCGCCGCCGGCAATCTGAGATAGCGCAACTGCTGCCAGCGCGTCGCGCCATTGAGCTTGAACATGTCGCGCAGGTTGCGGTCGACCGAATTGAGGCCGAGCGTGGTGTTGGACAGGATCGGAAAGAAGGCGACGATCCAGGCGCAGAGCAGGAGCTTGGTCGTCTGGTTGTCGACATAGATGTTGATCAGCGGGAAGATCGCCACGATCGGCGTCACCTGCAGCACGATGGCGAACGGGAAGAACGACATCTCGACCCATTTCGATTGCGCGAACAGCACCGCCAGCCCGACACCGCCGATGACGGCCAAGGCCAGGCTGAGGAAGGTGATGCGCAAGGTCACCAGCAGCGCGGAAAACAGCAGGCCGGCATCGTTGTAGAGCGTCCACAGCACCACGCCGGGGCGCGGCAGGATGTATTGCGGGATCTCATTCCACACGCAGATGCGATCCCATAGCCAGATCGCCAGGATCATGATCGCCAGCGGCAGCACCCAGCGACCAATCCGTTCGAGCCGCTCCTGGCGCACGCGGCGCGCTTCCTCGGGATCGAGCTTAAGCACGCCCTCGTCAATGGCCGTCATAATGCGCGCCTGCTGTTGAATTGATGGCCTTGACCAACACGTCGGAGGCCTGCCGGCACAACGCCGCATAGTCGGGCGAGGTCCGGAACGCCTCGTCGCGCGGATAGGCTGCCTCGATGGCGAGTTCGTCGAACACCCTGCCCGGCCGCGCCGCCATGACGACGACGCGGTTGGAGAGAAACACGCTTTCGAAGACGCTGTGGGTGACGAAGACGACGGTGAAGCGCTCGTCCTGCCACAGCTCCAGAAGATCGTTGTTGAGCTTGAAGCGGGTGATCTCGTCGAGCGCGGCGAACGGCTCGTCCATCAACAGCACACGCGGTTTCGTCACCATGGCGCGCGCGATCGAGACACGCATCTTCATGCCGCCGGACAGTTCGCGCGGCACCGCGTCTTCGAAGCCGGTCAGGTGAACCCGCGCCAGCATTTCCGTCACAGCCGGCGCCGCCTTGGCGCGGGAAACGCCTTTCAGCCTGAGCGGCAGCCAGACATTGTCGAAGACGCTGGCCCAGGGCAGCAGCGTCGGCTCCTGGAAGACGAAGCCGATGTTCGAACGGTCAAGCGAGCCGCCGCCGCGCCAGTCGAGCACGCCGGAGGTCGGCGTCGACAGGCCGGCGATCAGCCGCAGCGCCGTCGACTTGCCGCAGCCAGACGGTCCGAGCAGACTGAGGAAATCGCCTTCCCGGATCGTCAGATCGACGTCGCTGAGCGCCGTCACGCCGTTGGAAAAGACCTTGCCGACGCCACGCAGCGCCAGCAATGTCGGAGCGACATCCGACGCGCTCGCCGACGCTTGCGCCACATTCTCCTGCATCATGCCGGAACGGCCTACTTCTTCAGCTCGAGCCCGACGCCCTTGTTGACGAAGGTCAGCGTGTAGGCCTTCTTGATGTCGATGCCGGCTGGCGTGACCTTGGCCTTGACCATCTTGTCGTAGAAGCTCTGGATGCGCGCGTCGGTCATGGCGCCGATGCCGAGTTTTTCGGTGTCGCCTGAATCGGCAAGGCCGAACTTTTTCATCTGCTCGATCGAGAACGCGATCTGCTCGTCGCTCATGTCAGGATTGTCTCTCTTGATCATGTCGTTGGCGGCCTTGTTGTCGCCGTAGAGATATTTGTACCAGCCCTTGGCCGAGCCGTCGACGAAGCACTGGACCACCTCCGGCTTCTTGTCGATCGTGTCCTGCATCACCTCGATCGTCGTCGAGTAGGTGTCCCAGCCATAGTCGGCAAGCAGGAACTGGTTCGGTACGAAGCCGCCTTCCTTCTTGACCGCGAACGGCTCGGAGGTGACGTAGCCCTGCTGGATCGACTTCTTGTTGGCGAGGAAGGGAGCGGTGTTGTAGGTGTAGGGCGCGCGTTTGGCGGCGTCGAAGCCGAGCTCGATGACCATCCACTGGAAGAAGGTCTGCACGCCCTCGTCGCCCAATATGTACTGGTCGGCGTTCTTCAGATCCTCCCATTTGTCGAGCCCCTCGCCGGGGTGGGACATGATGACCTGCGGGTCCTTCTGGAAATCCGCCGCCACCACGCGCATCGGAATGCCTTGCTGGACGGCATCGAAAGCCGACAGCAGATTGCCGCCCATGTAGAAATCGATCTTGCCGGCAAGCAGCATCGGCCGGCCGCTGACCTGCGGACCGCCCTGCATGATGGTGACGTCGAGGCCGCAAGCAGCGTAGGTGCCGTCAGCCACCGCCTGATAATATCCGCCATGCTCCGGCTCGGCCAACCAGTTGGTGCCGAAGGTGACTTTTTCATTCGCCGCGGCACCGAGCGTGCTGGCCGCAAGCAGGGCCACCACCGCCACCGAGATCTTCTGTTTTCCGTACATCAACATCACCCTTTGTTTGCTCCGGCACGCCACGCGCCAGGCTCGACACCAGAGATTCAAGAAGCAAGACACATGCCACCGGCGTCTTGCGCCGGGACCGCCCGCTTGCACCACAGCCATCTGCGAAGCCGGACGGGTCGTGCTGCACCGGAGGCATCGTGCCTATTTTTTGAACGCCTGTCCACAATCGCCCCAGCGACATGCACCGCCATCTTGAAGGTATGGTGCATCCGGTCTTAGGCTACCGACGAACCGGAGATTGCCATGTTCAAGTTCCTCACCCCGAAGTCGATAAAGCCACCCTTTGCCCGCTACAGCCACGGCGTCGAGGTGCCCGCCGGCAAGCGGCTGGTGCTGTGCTCGGGCCAGGTCGCCATCACGGCGGACGACCAGATACCGGAAGATGCCGGCGCACAGGCCGAACTCTGCTTCCGCAACATCGCGGCAGTGCTCGGAGAGGCCGGTCTGGGGCTGCTGGATATCGTCCGCATCAACGCCTACGTCACCGACCGCGCACATCTGCGGCCCTATATGGATATCCGCGACCGGCTGTTTTCCAACCCGGCGCCAGCCTCGACGCTGATGATCGTCACCGGTTTCGCCCGGCCTGAATTCAAGGTCGAGGTCGAGGCGATCGCGGCTGGGTGATCGACAGGCCGCGCTTGCCGCGCTAGGTCTGACCTAATATCGAAGAGGCGTGACATGACCGTTGCAAAAAGACGCGTGTGGTGGGGCGACTACCGCACGACCGAATACGCCTCGATCGACCCGGAGGCAACAATCGCCGTGCTGCCGCTGGCGGCGATCGAGCAGCATGGTCCGCATCTGCCGGTCTCGACCGACACTGCGATCATGAACGGCATGCTCGACACAGTGATTGCCCGCCTTCCAGACGATCTCGACATCCGCATCCTGCCGGTGCAGGCGGTGGGCAAGTCGAACGAACATCTTCACGCGCCAGGCACCCTCACCCTGCCGGCAACGACGCTGGTCGACGCCTGGACCGAACTTGGCCTGTCGATCGCGCGGGCCGGCGTGCGCAAGCTGATCGTCGTCAATTCGCATGGCGGCAATGAAGAGATCATGGGCATCGTCACGCGCGAACTGCGCGTGCGCGAAAACATGCTGGCGGTGAAGACCAGCTGGCAGCGCTTTGGCCGCCCGGCCGGCATGTACACCGAGCTCGAGGACCGCCACGGCATCCATGGCGGCGATGTCGAGACGTCGCTGATGCTGCATTTCCGGCCGGATCTCGTCGACATGGGCAAGGCCGACAATTTCGTTTCCAGTGTCGCGAAGGCCGAAAAGGAATTTTCGCTGTTGCGCCACACCGGCACCCATGCCTTTGCCTGGATCGCCAGCGATCTCAACCCGAATGGCGTAGTCGGCGATGCCAGCATCGCCACGGCCGAGAAAGGCCGGCTGACATCAGAACATCAGGCCGATGGCTTCATCAGCCTGCTGCGCGATGTGCGTAAGGCGAAGCTAGCCGACTGGCTGAAATAGCACTCCCGTCTCAGCGCAGGTCACCTGAATATCAACATGCCTAGATGTCGATCTTCAGCGCAAAGGGCGCTCCTTCAAAAGCGTCGGCGCCGCGCCCGATCGCCTGGATCGCCTCGATCATGCGGCCGTTGCGGTGGAGCAGGAGGTCGGCCACCGCAATCAGGCGCGGGTTGGGCGTCGCCGAGGGAGACAGCGCCCGCAGCGTCTGAGCCAGTTCGGCTTCGTCGCGCTTCGGCGCCAATGCCGCGGCGATGATGTAGGCGGAAGCGGTCGAGCGGCTGATGCCGGCATAGCAATGCACGACCATCGGCTTTGCCCGGTCCCATCGGCGCGCGAAATCGAGCAGGTTGCGGACATGCTCCTCGCCCGGCATGGTCATGCCGTCCTGCGCCACCGCGATGTCGTGCATGACCAGATGCAGATGGTTTTCCCGGGCGATCGAGGCCGGGCGCACAACGTCGGTTCCAGCGGCGAGCAGCGACAGCATACGGTCGGCGCCGGTCCGTGCCACCGTTTCCTCGACCTTTGCCAGAGAGCAGACATGGATCATTGTTTCGAACCCTTCGATCGATCCTCGCGCCGCGACGCCCATTCGGCAAGAGCGGATTCGAGCCGCTGCCATTCCTCCTCGCTCCCCGGTAGCCCGGCGCGCAAGACGCCAGGACGGTCGGCAAAATGGCGCAGCAGGATGCCGCGCTCGCCAAGTGTGGCAAACAGGTCAGCGGCGTCCGGCAAGCGGAGATAGCGGAACAATAAGGTGCCGCCCACGACAGCAGCACCGAAGCGGCCGAACAGCGCGTCGAGCCGCGCCGATGCCTCCGCAAGGGAGGTCCGCATCGCGTCCTGCCAGTCGATATCGGCAAGCGCGCGAATGCCGTATTCCAGCGCCGGGCCGGCGACGGCCCATGGTCCAGATTGGTTGTCCAGCCGGCCGACCGTCGCCGCATCGGAAAGCGCAAAACCAAGCCGCAGCCCGGCCAGGCCAAAGAACTTGCCGAACGAGCGCAGCACCACGATGCCGCCCTGGCTGACATCGCCTGCGAGGCTGTGCTGACGCGGGCCGACATCCATGAACGCCTCGTCGACGACCAGCAGCCCGCCCTTGGCGCGCAGCCCTGCGGCGAGTGCCAGCAGCCTGTCGCGCGCGATGATGCGCCCATCCGGATTGTTGGGATTGACGATGATGGCAAGGTCGGCTTCCGCCAATACTTCGAAATCGCCGACCTCCGTCACCGCGTGCCCGGCGATCGCCGCTGCCCGCGCATGTTCGGCATAAGTCGGACCCAGCACCAGCGCCTTGCCGGGCGCTATCAGCGATGCGACGCGCGGCAACAGGATCTGTGTGCCGGGTGCCGCCGCCACATTGGCTGGCGATGGCGCGCCATAGGCGCTCGCCGCGATCTCGACCAGCTCGCTGGCACGCGCTGCCTCCGGCAGCCGCGACAGGGTGGTGGCGGGCAACTCAAAAAGCGGGTAGGAGTGCGGATTGATACCGGTCGAGAGGTCGACGAAAGGCTGCGGCGCGTTGGGGAAAAGCGCCCTCGCCCGGCCGAGACTTCCACCATGGTCCACCGCCGCCCCATCAAGAAGCTTCATGTCAATCCTGATCGCTTTCCTGTCATTGGCCGCTGAATTCGTCCTGGGTTACCCGGACTGGCTGTTTCGCGCCATCGGCCATCCGGTGACGTGGTTCGGCAGGCTGATATCCTTTCTCGACGGCCGGCTCAACCGCGCCACTGATCCCGACGCGCTGCGTCGCAAGCGTGGTGTCCAGGCGCTGTTGGTCATCGTGCTGGTGCCGGCGGCGATCGGGCTCGGCCTGCAGATCCTGCTCTGGTTCGTTCCCATGGGATTGATCATTGCCGCCCTTCTGGCGACATCGCTTCTGTCGCAGAAGAGCCTCTACGAGCATGTCGAGGCCGTGGCCGACGCGCTCGACACAGGTGGCCTTGCTCTTGGACGCATCGCCGTCTCGCGCATTGTCGGCCGCGATCCCGAATCGCTGGACCGGGCCGGTGTCAGCCGTGCGGCGATCGAGAGCCTGGCCGAGAATTTTTCCGACGGCATCGTTGCTCCCGCCTTCTGGACCGGCGTCGGCGGGCTGGCCGGAGGCGCTGCCTACAAGGCAGCCAACACCGCCGATTCGATGATCGGCCACCGCACCCCGCGCCACGAAGCGTTCGGCTGGGCGGCGGCGCGCTTCGACGATTGGATCAACCTGCCGGCATCGCGCCTGACGGCGCTGTTGATCGTGCTGGCCGCATTCCTCGTCAGGGGTGCTGATGCGAAAAACGCCTGGCAGGCTGTGTGGCGCGACGCGAAAAAACACCGCTCGCCCAATGCCGGCTGGCCGGAAGCGGCGATGGCCGGCGCGCTCGGCCTGGCGCTTGCTGGACCACGCAGCTATGGCGGCGTGCTGGTCGACGACGTCTTCATGGGCGAAGGCGGCCGCCGCGAAGCCGACAGCATCGACATCAGGCAGGCGCTGAAACTCTATCGTGTCGCCGATTATCTGCTGATCGCGCTGTTCGGTTTGGTCTCGGCAATCGTGATCGTCGCGTGAACGTCCAGATGGTCATAAAACCCGACTTACCAGGTAACGCGGACTTGCTTTGCGCCTGAATCAGATGCCTCACCAAACCTTTTGATCGCATACCCTCCGGCAGCCGCTGGAGAAGATTTCAGTACGGGTTCGATCACAACAAAGAGTCGTTCGGCATCTGGTCCATACATGTAGAGGATGCACTTGCCCTCACCAAACTCGTCGCCATCAAACTCGCCGACGGAAGCATTCCCGACAACCTGCTCTAGCCGATCCTCCAGTATGCGAATGGATTCGCGTTCTCGCGACGTTCCAAACTGACCGTCATTGAGAAGAAGATAGACGATTGCAGCTTGCTCCAACGGACAACACTCCTGCTTGCCAAGCTATCAGAATTCGATGCCTTGCTGCGCTTTCACGCCCGCGGAAAAATGGTGCTTGGTCACGCCCATTTCGGTGACGAGATCGGCCGCCTCGATCATTGCCGGCTTGGCGTTGCGGCCGGTGACGACGACGTGCAGGCCCTCGCGCCGCACCTTCAGCGCCGCAACCACTTTGTCGAGATCGAGATAATCGTAGCGCAGTGCGATGTTCAGCTCGTCGAGCACCAACAGGCTGATCGACGGATCGGCCATCAGATCGAGCACTTTGGCCCATGCGGCTTCGGCCGCCGCGATGTCGCGCTTCAAATCCTGGGTTTCCCAGGTGAACCCCTCGCCCATGGCGTGCCAGACGACGCGGTCGCCAAAGGCGGCGAAGGCATCCTTCTCGCCGGTGTGCCATTTGCCCTTGATGAACTGGACGACGCCGACACGCTTGCCGTAGCCGAGCATCCGCAGCGCCAAACCAAAAGCCGCGGTGGTCTTGCCCTTGCCAGGCCCGGTGTTGACGATCAGCAGCCCCTTCTCGATCGTCTTGGCCGCCACCTCGGCATCCTGCACCGCCTTGCGCTTGGCCATCTTGGCGCGGTGGCGTTCTTCATCCCGGTCGGTTCTGTTGTCGATATCGGTCATTTCATTTCACCTTGAGCGGCAGCCCCGCCACCATCAGCAGCACCGTGTCGGCGACAGCGGCCACCTGCTGGTTGAGCCGGCCGGCGGCATCGCGAAAGCGGCGCGCCAGCGCGTTGTCAGGCACGATGCCTTGGCCGACTTCATTGGACACCACGAACCAGGGCCCGCGCGGCCGCGACAGCACGTCCGCCAGCCGACGGCATTCAAGGTCGAGGTCGTGTCCGGCCAGCATATGATTGGTCAGCCACAGTGTCAGGCAGTCGACAAGCACCGGCTGGTCGTCCGGCAAAGCCTCGAGCGTGCCGGCGAGATCGAGCGGTGCGTCGATGGTCGCCCAGCCCTCGCCGCGCCGCGAGCGGTGCAACGCGATACGCTCACGCATCTCGTCATCATAGGCTTGGGCCGTGGCGATGTAGGTCCATGGCGAGGGTAGAACCGTCGCCAGGGTTTCGGCATGCGCGCTCTTGCCGGAGCGCGCACCGCCAATGATGAAGGTCAGCTTGCTGCGATCAGGCAAAGCTGTCGCGCAGGCTGGTCGCGGTGCCGGTGAAGCGGCCGCGCACCACGCCGACGACGGCGCCGAGCACCAGCCAGAACACCAGGTTGGTCACCGTAACCGCCACCACGAACTGGTGGTGCAGGCCTTCCGGGATCGGCGTCTCGAAACTGTCGGGCTGCGGTGCGCCGACAATATGCGGCGCGACGATCAGCAGGACGGCAAGGATTGCGAGCGGCAGCGACTTGCGGAACGCGATCAGGCCGAGACCCGCCGCGGTCGCCACCACGGTTGCCCACCACCAGATCTGGCGCTGCGTGAGATCGGCCGCCGGCATGGCGGGCAATTCCGGTGGCAGGCCGAGGCCCGGTGCCAGCGTGAACACGGCAAAGCCGGCCAGGCCCCAGAACACGCCCTGGCGCCAATTGCCGATGCCGCCGGCGAATTCGGAAACCGCGACCAGGATCAGCGCAAAACCGATTCCGGTGACGATATTGGCAACCACGCTGAAGGCGAAACGCTCGAAACCGTCGGCCGGCGCCCAGCCTTCGTCTTCCGCCGCCGGAGCGGCGGTTTCCGCCGGCGCCGGGGCGGCGGAGCTCATCGCATTCCCCGCCGGAGCGGCTGTGCTCATGGCGCTGGTATCGGTTGCGGCAGGAGCGGCATGGTCATGGTGATGGCCGCCGCCGGCCTGTTCGTAGACTTCCGCCTTGAGGATCAGCGGCACAGTGGCATAGGCCTGCAGGCAGGCGAGAACGACGCCGGCCACGAGCCCTGCGATCGCCGCGATGAACACGACGTTGCGAAACAGGTTCATGATGTCAAATCCTCGTCAGTGGCAGGGAAACGCCATCGAATGGCGATAGTCGTGAGCCGCATTGTGGACCGCATCGATATGCGAGAAGCCGACAAAGCCGACGACGAAGATGCCGAGCAGCGCCACGAGTGCAAGCTGCATGAAGCACGACTGCGAGGAGACGGAGGCGCCGAGGGAGACGGAAGCGCCGAGGGAGACGGAAGCGGTAGTCATGTCTTGTCCTTTCACCCTCCACCCGAGGGCATCGAAGTCAGTTTCCTGTCGCCGGCAGGTCTCCTGGCTCGCGGATCAGCGCCCTTCCCCACCTTCCCGAAGAAAAACTTCAGTGGCATATGGAGAGGACTACCGCACACAGTTGCGGGGGCAGCCACGGCATTGGGCAACAAGTCCGCCCGCACCGCATTCCCTCTTGGCTCCAAACGGAACCGACGACAACGCGACTATAGGGAAAATCGCCGCGACCGGCAAACCAAATTCCGCCGACAACCAGCGCGATTGCGCCATCCAGATAAATCGGGTCTCCGGCACAACAATTGACAATTCCCATGGTCGGGTGTCGGCTGACAAATCCACAGGAAGCCAGCCATGCAGCCCATTGCCAGCGAGCGCGATCCTTACAACGGCCTGACCCGGGCCGAACCGACGCTGCCATCGTCGGCCTATTGGGATGCGGACAGCTATCAGCGCGATCTCGACGTCATCTGGTACAAAAGCTGGTTGCTCGTCTGCCGCGAGGCCGACCTTGCGCAGCCGCTTTCATTCCGCACCTTCCGCGTCGGCACGCAGGAAATCGTCATGCTCCGCGACGAAACCGGCGAACTGCGCGCCTTCCACAACACGTGCCGCCATCGCGGCTCGCAGCTTTGCCAGGAAAGCGAAGGCCGGCTAAAGGCGCGGCTCATCACCTGCCCCTACCATGCCTGGTCCTATTCGCTGCGCGGCGACCTCGTGCGCGTGCCGTCGAAGTCGCTGCCGGAAGGCTTCGACAAGGCCGATCATCCGCTCTATCGCGTGGCGCTCTCCGTATGGCGCGGTTTTGTCTTCGTCAATCTGCAGGAGGACGCCGCCGGCTCGGCGGAAACATCTTTCGATCCAGCGTCCGGCAGTCTCGCCAACTGGCCACTGGAAACGCTTGTTACCGGCCATGTGCTGCGCAAGGTGATGAACTGCAACTGGAAGATCTTTTGGGAAAACTTCAACGAGTGCCTGCATTGTCCGGGCGTCCACAAGGACCTGTCGCGGCTGGTGCCGATCTATGGCCGCGGCCTGATGGGTCGCCATGACGATCCGGAATGGTCCCGCCACGCCGACAATGACGCGCCGGAGTTTTCCGGGGGTCTGCGCGCTGGCGCGCAGACATGGTCGCGCGATGGCCAGGCGCATGGGCCGGTCTTCACCGGCCTCACATCAGCCGAACGCGCCGCCGGCCAGACCTACGCCACCAACCTGCCGTCGATGTTCATGGTCGGGCATGTCGACTATGTCAGAACCGTGCGGCTGGTGCCGCTCGGCCCCGAGCAGACTGAGCTAGTCGCCGAATGGCTGTTTGCGCCCGAGGCGCTTGATGCAACCGACATCGACAACATCATCGCCTTCGGCACCCAGGTGCTGGAGGAGGATGCGGCGATCTGCGAGGTCAACCAGAAAGGCCTGCGCTCGATGCGCCACGCGGCCGGCGTGCTGATGCCCGAGGAGTACGACCTGCACCGTTTCCACAACTGGATCCGCGAACGGCACGCAGCGGTTATCCCCAAGCCCTGAAGATCACAGCGATTTCGGCAGGTATCGCCAGGTCACGAAGCCGCAGACCCCCGCCAGTAGGCCGAGCGTGACGAACACCGAGCCCAGCCCGAAGAACGCCAGCACCACCGAATAGACCAGCGGCGGCGTCAGTTCGGAAAAATCGAGATAGGTGCGATAGACCGCCGCCATCTGCGACCTTTCATAGGATCGCACCGAGCGCATGAAGGCGGTCGAGCCCAGTGCATCGAGCGCGATGGTGAAGAAAGCGCCGCAGAGCAGAAAGGCGCCGGTGAGCAGCGGCACGGTTTGGCCGACCGCACCCGCCGCCAGCAGCATGGCCGACATGGCGAAATAGGCAAATGTCATGGTTCGGCGGCCACCGAAGCGCTTGCCCGCCTTGCCCCAGAAGATGGCCATGAACAGCAACGCATTGCCGGCCGAAACCAAAAGACCGCCGGCCAGCTTGCCCTCGCCGGTGATGACCATGAACAGCGGCCCGTAGACGAAGAACGTCGTCCAGAAACAGGAGCGGCCGAAGGCGATCAGCCAGGCCAGCCGCAACCTGGGCTGGGCGACGAAGCGACCGATATTGGCGAGCGGATTGGCCGGCCGCGTCTTGCCAGGGCGGATCGATGGGTTGTCGCCCAGGCGGTAGGTCCAGAACAGCGCCAGCAAGGCCAGCGCGAACACCGCCACCGCACCATGCGCAGCATAGATGCCGAAGCGCGTGTAGAGGAAGATGCCGAGCGTCGGCCCGCCGGTCCAGGCCAACATCGACCACGCCATGCGCTGTGATTCGGCCTGCATGAAATCGGTCTTGCGGATGTGGTCCATGATGTAGAGGTTGAGCGTGATCGACAGCGCGCTGGCCCCCATCACGCGGCACAGCATGCCGGCCAATTGTCCGGCAAGCGTATGGGTGACGAAGAACACCGAGCCGATGGCCAGCAGGCAGGCGCCTGCCGTGTAGACCCATCGCCGGGCAAAGCGTCGGATCAGCATCGGCATGAACAGCGTTACCGACAGGCCGAGCATCGCCACGATGGTGTAGAGGATCGAGACGATCTGCTCGTTATGCAGGATCTCGTAGGCCTGGATCGGGATGACGCTCGACACCGTGGCGCGGGCGAAGGATTCGACCGCATAGAGCGAGGCGAAGGTGCGCGCGTCGGCCGGCCGCAAGGCCGGCAGCCAGACCGGGTGGCGCACATGGGTGGACATTGCTTCCCCAAAGCAGAATCAGCGGGTCAAATCTGCCGTGGTGATTCCTGCGCGGGTAACAGGAAACCGACGCCTATCCGGCAAAAGCGAAGTCGGCCAAAGGCTTTCCGGCACTGGCCTAAGGCGGCGCCTGACCCAGCGTCTGCCGAAGCTGCCGGCCTTCTTTTGTCCGGGGCAACCGTGATAGTCGTCTTGCGGGGCTGAATCAGAAATACGAGACCATGAGCATCCACACGCCGACCGCACCCGTTCAGGATCGACCGAAGCGCATCGTCGCCATCGACATCGTGCGCGGCATCGCGCTCATCGCCATGGCGAGCTATCATTTCACCTGGGACCTGGAATTCTTCGGCTATACCGACCCGGGCCTCACCGCCTTGGGCTGGTGGAAGATCTACGCGCGCTGCATCGCCTCGACCTTCCTGTTCCTGGTCGGCGTCAGCCTGTACCTCGCCCATGGCCGGCAAATCCGCTGGAACGGCTTCTGGAGGCGCTTCGCCATGGTCGCCGGAGCGGCGATCGCCATCTCGGTTGTCACCCGCATTGCCACCCCGGACGGTTTTATCTTCTTCGGCATCCTGCACGAGATCGCGCTGGCCAGCCTGCTCGGCCTCGCCTTCCTGCGGCTGCCGGCGCTGCTGACGCTGCTTGTGGCAGTGCTGGTCATCGCAGCGCCCGTCTATCTGCGCTTCGAGGCCTTCGACCATCCATGGCTGTGGTGGATCGGCCTGTCGGCGATCAATCCGCGTTCCAACGACTACGTTCCGCTGTTTCCGTGGTTCGGCGCCGTACTTGCAGGCATCGCGGTAACTAAACTCGCCTCCGCTTCGGGCCTGCTGGCCCGGCTTGCCGAATTGACACCCGGCCGCTGGGCCTACCCGCTGGTCTTCATCGGCCGCCACAGCCTGGCCTTCTACCTGATCCACCAGCCGCTGCTGATCGGCTCTGTGTGGCTGTGCGCGCAAGTCATGCCGGCCAAGGTCGAAACCCCGCAGGTGAACTTCCTGAAGACCTGCCAGTTGTCTTGCGAGCAGTCGCGCGACACCGAATTCTGTTCGAGCTACTGTGTCTGCATGCTCGACACGCTCGAGAGCGAAGCCTCACTTGATCGGCTCTACAACAACGACCAGACTGCCGAATGGAAGACGCATATATCCGATCTCGCCGGTATGTGCACCGCCAAGACCGAAGACAAGATGACGGAGGGAGGGGTCAAATGACCGAGAACCAGCCGAAGGCAGGGCTCATACCGTGGCCGCCGGTGATCTACGTTGCTGCCATCGCCATCAGCATCGCACTCGGCCTGCTCTATCCCCTGCCCTGGATTGGCGACCTTTTGGGCGATATCCTGTTCGCCGCCGGCTGGGTGGCCCTGTTCGGCGTCGCGGCACTCTGGTTCACCGCGATCCGCACCATGATTCGGGCCAAGACCACGCTCAACCCCAACGCGGTGCCCAATCACCTGGTTACCACGGGCCCCTTCGGCATCACCCGCAATCCGATGTATCTGGCCAACACGCTGCTGTTGATCGGCGTCGCCTTTGTCTCGGGGATCGTTTGGTTCCTGCCGCTCGCCTTCATCGCTGCCTTTGTCACGCAGAAGGTCGCGATCGAGGGCGAGGAAAAGGTGCTGGCGGCGAAATTCGGCAAGAAATACCGGGACTACGCCAAGAGAGTGCGGCGCTGGATTTGAACAGCGCTACGTATTGACGCCGAGTTCGACGAGCCGCTCGACGCAGGATTCCTCAGCCTGGTCGAGTTCGGCCAGCGTCTCCTCGAGGTCGCGGCGCTTCTGCCGCAGGTCCTCGCGCTTTTCCTCGATGCGCTTGATCATCAGCTTGAGTTGACCGACCTCGCCGGGCGGCTCCTTGTACATCTGGATGATTTCGCGGATCTCATTGATCGAAAAGCCGAGCCGTTTTCCCCGCATGATCTGGCGAATGAGGTGGCGGTCGGACGGGCGAAACAGCCGCGTGCGGCCGCGCCGCACCGGCTGCACCAGCCCCTCGTCCTCATAGAAGCGCAGCGTCCGCGTCGACACGTCGAATTCGCGGGTCAGTTCGGTGATCGAATAATATTCCCGCATTGTCACTCCCACACCCCGGAACCCGGGGATCGCCATGCGGCACCCCCTCCTGTCCCGAACCAAACCCATGCCAAGCCGGAATCGACATGGCACCCCGCGCAAGCCTCGCACGGCATTTACGTAAAAGTCAATTGAGGGCACGATGCGCCTTCAAGGCACCGCAAACCACCACGTGGCAATGCCGAGAAAGGCAAAGAAGCCGACGACGTCGGTGACCGTGGTGACGAAGACCGCCGAAGCGACCGCCGGATCGATCTTGAAACGGTCGAGCAGCAGAGGGATCAGGATGCCGGCCAAAGCGGCCGCGAACATGTTGATGATCATCGCCGCGGCGATGATGCCGCCCAGATTGTTGTCGTGGAACCAGGTCGCGGCGACAATGCCGATCAGGATGGCAAAGACGATTCCGTTGATGAAGCCGACACCCATCTCGCGGCGGATGATGCGGCCGGCATTGTAGATGTCGATATCCTTGGTCGCCAGCGCGCGCACGGTGACCGTCATGGTTTGCGAGCCGGCATTGCCACCCATGCCGGCGACGATCGGCATCAGCACTGCCAGCGCCACGATATGCTCGATCGTGCGGTCGAACAGGCCGATCACCGATGCCGCCAGGAATGCCGTCAAGAGGTTGACCAGCAGCCAAGGCACGCGCGAGCGCGAGGTCGAAAAGATGCTGTCGGAGAGCTCTTCGTCACCGACGCCGCCCATGCGCAGGAGATCTTCTTCCGCTTCCTGCTGTATGACGTCGACGACGTCGTCGATGGTCAGCACGCCGACCAGCCGTTCGTTCTCGTCGACAACGGCGGCAGACAGAAGGTCATACTGTTCGAATTCCCGCGCCGCCTCTTCCTGGTCCATGGTGGCGGGAATGGCGTGTCGCGTCTCATGCATGACCTCTTCCACCTTGACCGCGCGCTTGGTGCGCAGGATCTGGTCGAGGTCGATGGCGCCGAGCAGCTTGAAGGTCGGATCGATGACGAAGATCTGGCTGAAGCGCTCGGGCAGGTTCTTGTCCTCGCGCATGTAGTCGATGGTCTGGCCGATCGTCCAGAACGGCGGCACCGCCACGAACTCGGTCTGCATGCGGCGGCCGGCCGTCTCTTCCGGATAGTCGAGCGAGCGGCGCAGCCTGATCCGTTCTGTGAACGGCAGTTGCGACAGGATCTCGTCCTGGTCTTCCTTTTCGAGGTCTTCGAGAATGTAGACCGCGTCGTCGGAATCGAGCTCCTGCACCGCCTGGGCGATCTGCGCATTGGGCAGATTGTCGACGATCTCCATACGGATCGCCTCGTCGACCTCGGTCAGCGCGGAGAAGTCGAAATCGGCGCCCAGCAATTCGACCAACGCGCGGCGCTGTTCGGGATGCAGAGCCTCAAGCAAGTCGCCGAGCTCCGACTGGTGCAGGTGGTCGACTTCATGCTTGAGCGTGAGCGTGTCGCGGTCGGCGATCGCCGCACCGATCTGGGCAAGGAAGGACGAAAGGACGGCGCCATCCTCGCCATAAATTTCGGCGTGGGCGTCTTCAGCGGCCCTGGCGCCGGTCGTCCGTTCGTCCTGGCCTTCCACCAGCGCCTCCCGCCATCGCAATCCCGGAAAAGGTGCGTCTCAGGTCTAGAGCATCGGACCCAAAAGTGGAAACCGCTTTTAGGGAGAATCCGCCGCTCAATGCAGGGATGGCGCGGCAGCACGATTCGATTTGGGAACCTATGGTCCTAACGCACGGAATATCAAACGAAATACGCGCGCTCTTACCAGCTTGACTTCACGCGAAGCGGACAGCGCAGAGACCCGGGCTGACGATGCCGATCCCGTCAAAACCAACTGGGTACCGGTTCAGCTGGCGCGACAGCGCATGTCGCTGGGGAAAGAGCACCGTGGTGCGGTTGCGGCGATTGTCATGGCATAGGGTCCGGATACCAGCCGGATCCGCCCATGCCCGCAACCGGTTCAGAACGGAAGCCCTTGAACGCAAGGTCGGCGAGAACGAACGAGGCCACATCAGGACAGCAACGCATTCGCGTCGTTGTCGCCGAGCGCAATCCGCTTGTCATATCGGCGCTCCGCGAAATGCTGGAATGCGACGGACGTTTCGAATTGCTGAGCGCCGTGCAGGGCGGCAGGCAACTCCTGGACCTGGCAGGAAAGACCAAGTTCGATGTCGCCGTCATCGGCTGGAGGCTCGCCGACATGGACGGTGCGGATGTCCTGGCCGAGGTCCAGAGCCGCAAGCTCGATATGCGCATCACGGTGTTCTCCAACGACCACGACATCGGCATCTTGAAGCAGTGCGTGCGACTCGGTGCTCAAGGCTACTGCTTCCAGTTCGACGATCCGCATATCATCTTCGAGACGATCCTGGCCGTCGCGCACGGCCGCATCTGCATCCCCTACATCGACATCAACAAGGTCAACGACACGCCTTTGGCCCAGCTCACGGTTCGCGAGCGCGAACTGCTGGCGGTGCTTTCCGACGGCTGGACCAACCTTCAGATCGCAACGCGCACGGGAATTTCCGAGAATACGGTGAAGTATCACCTCAAGAATCTCTATGACAAGCTTGACGTCCGCAATCGGGCAATGGCGGTCGCGCTCTATTCGAGCGAGAAGCGTCGCAGTCCCAAACAGCCTGTCGGATAGGACGACCGGGTAGGCCAAGCGGGTAGGCTCGCCCCACCCGCGCGCGGCGAGAACTTACCCACCAAGGTGTTGTTGCCCCTCGCCTTCCAAACGACACTCCCTCCACAAATCTCTAACTTCGGAGGAGTTCACGCATGGCTGGGTTCACCCACCTTTTTATTCCAGGACCCACCAACATTCCGGAGCAGGTCCGGCAAGCGATGAACCTCCCGATGGAGGACATGCGCGCCGGATCGTTTCCTGATTTCACGCTGCCGCTGTTCGAGGACATCAAAAAAGTCTTCAAGAACGAAACCGGCCGCGTCTTCATCTACCCGTCGTCGGGCACCGGCGCCTGGGAGGCGGCGATGACCAATGTGCTCAGCCCCGGTGATAGCGTGCTGATGTCGCGCTTCGGACAGTTCTCGCATCTGTGGGTCGACATGGCCGAGCGCCTCGGCCTCGAGGTCGACGTGATCGACTGCGAGTGGGGAACCGGCGTGCCGCTCGACCTCTACGCAGAAAGACTGAAGGCCGACAAGGCACACCGCATCAAGGCAATCTTCTGCACGCAGAACGAGACCGCCACCGGCGTCACCAGCGATGTCGCAGGCTGCCGAGCCATACTCGACGCGGCGAACCACCCAGCGCTGCTCTTTGTCGACGGTGTGTCGTCGATTGGCTCGATCGACTTCCGTCAGGAAGAATGGGGTGTCGACTGCGCCGTCAGCGGCTCGCAGAAAGGCTTCATGCTGCCCGCCGGCCTCGGCTTCCTCTCGGTCAGCAAGAAAGCGCTGGCCGCTTCCAGGGTCGCGACCCACCGCCGCTGCTTCTTCTCGTTCGAGGACATGATCCGCACCAACGACGCCGGCTATTTCCCCTATACGCCGGCGACGCAGTTGCTGCGCGGACTGCGCGCGTCGCTCGACCTGATCGCCGAGGAAGGGCTCGACAACATCTTCGCCCGTCACCATCGCCTCGCCGAAGGCGTGCGCAAGGCGGTCGACGCCTGGGGCCTGAAGCTTTGCGCGAAGGCGCCGAAATGGCACTCCGACACCGTCAGCGCCATCCTGGTGCCGGAAGGCATCGACAGCGGCGACGTCGTCAAGCGCGCCTACCAGAGCTACCGGACCTCGCTCGGAGGCGGTCTCAACAAGGTGCTCGGCAAGGTCTTCCGCATCGGCCATCTCGGCTGGCTGAACGAGGTGATGGTGCTGGCCTCGCTGTCGGCGGCCGAAATGGCGCTGCTCGATTGCGGCGTCCGGCTGGCGCCGGGTTCGGGCGTCGGCGCCGCCATCCAGCACTTCCGTGCCTCGGCCGAGGTACCTGTCGCCGAAGCGGCGTGAGAGGAACGCGACCATGAGCCACACGATCAACCACCTCAAAAAACTCCGGCTGCAGCGCAGCGAACTCGCGGTTCCCGGCTCCAGCCCTGAGATGATCGAAAAGGCTGCAAACAGCGCCGCCGATTTCGTCTTCCTCGACATCGAGGATGCGGTGGCGCCGCCGGACAAGGAACGCGCCCGCAAGAACATCATCCAGGCACTCAACGACATCGACTGGCGCGCCAAGGGCAAGACCGTTTCGGTGCGCATCAACGGCCTCGACACACACTACATGTACCGCGACGTGGTCGATGTGATGGAACAGGCCGGCGACCGGCTGGACACCATCCTGGTGCCGAAAGTCGGCGTTCCGGCCGACCTTTATATGGTCGAGGCCATGGTCAACCAGATCGAGATGGCCAAGGGCTACAAGACCCGCGTCGGCCTCGAAGCCCTCATCGAGACGGCGCTCGGCATGGCCAATGTCGAGGCGATCGCCGCCACGCCCGGCCGCCTGGAGGCGATGCATTTCGGCGTCGCCGACTATGCCGCCAGCAACAAGGCGCGCACCGTCAACATCGGTGGCCTCAATCCCGACTATCCGGGCGACCAGTGGCATTTCGCTCTGTCGCGGATGACAGTTGCCTGCAGGGCCTACGGCCTGCGCGCCATCGACGGGCCGTTCGGCGATTTCTCGGACCCTGAGGGCTACACGGCTGCGGCAAGGCGCGCGGCGGCACTTGGCATCGAAGGCAAATGGGCGATCCACCCCTCGCAGATCGCGCTTGCCAACAGCGTGTTCTCGCCGCCGGAAAAGGAAGTCGTCCGCGCCAGGCGCATCCTGGAAGTGCTCAAGGAAGCGGAGGCGCTCGGAAAGGGCGCGGCGGCGCTCGACGGAAAAATGATCGACGCGGCGTCGGAACGCATGGCGCGCAATGTGCTGGTGGTCAACGAGGCAATCGAACGCGCCGGCCAGGCGCACGCAGCCGCGCACTGAAGGCTCTTGGGAGGACAAAAAATGGACATCCACGAATACCAGGCCAAGGAGCTGCTTGCCCGCCACGGGATTCATGTTCCGCGCGGCGGCCTGGCCTACAGCCCCGAGCAGGCAACCTATCGGGCGCGCGAAATCGGCGGCGGCAAATGGGTTCTCAAGGCGCAGGTTCATTCCGGTGCCCGCGGCAAGGCCGGTGGCATCAAGCTCTGCGCCAATGACGAGGAGATCTCCAACGCGGCCGAAGCAATGCTCGGCCGCAAGCTCGTGACCCAGCAGACCGGCCCGCGAGGCAAGCTGATATCGCGGCTCTATCTCGAGGAGGCCGTCGACATCGCGCAGGAGCTCTATGTCGGCTTCGTTCTCGACCGCAAGGAGGAGCGCGTCATGATCGTGGCGTCGGCCGCCGGCGGCATGGAGATCGAGGATATTGTCGAGAGGGCGCCGGATTCCATCATCCGGACCACGGTCGATCCGGGCGTCGGCATGCAGCGCTTCCAGGCGCGCGAGATCGCGTTCGGGCTCGGCCTGGACCAGAACCTGATCGGCAAGGCGACCGAAACCATCTTCAGCTGCTACCAGGTGTTCCGCGACTACGACGCCTCGATGCTGGAGATCAATCCGCTGGTGGTGACCCGCGACGGCAACCTCGTCGCGCTCGACGCCAAGATGTCGTTCGACGAGAACGCGTTGTTCCGGCGGCCGGAAATCTCAGAGCTGCGCGACAAGAGCCAGGAAGACCCGCGTGAGACCTTCGCCAGCGACCGCGGCCTCTCCTATGTCGGTCTCGACGGCAATATCGGCTGCATCATCAACGGCGCCGGTCTCGCCATGGCGACGATGGATATGATCAAGATCGCCGGCGGCGAGCCGGCCAACTTCCTCGACATCGGTGGCGGCGCCTCGCCGGAGCGGGTCGCGAAATCGTTCCGCGCCGTGCTTGGCGACAAGAATGTCGAGACCATCCTGGTCAACATCTTCGCCGGCATCAACCGTTGCGACTGGGTCGCCGAAGGCGTCGTCAAGGCAATCCGCGAAGTCGGCGTCAACGTCCCCCTGGTGGTGCGGCTTGCCGGCACCAAGGTCGAGGAAGGGCGCCGCATCCTGGCCGATTCCGGCGAGGCGGTGATCGTCGCCGAAACGCTGGCGGAAGCCGCCGAAAAAGCCGTCGCCGCATGGCGTTCGGCAACGCTCAAAAAAGCAAGCTGAGGGAGCTGAAAATATGGCAATCCTGCTCAACCGCGGCACGCGGGTCATCGTCCAGGGCTTCACCGGCAAGATCGGCAGCTTCCATGCCGAAGACATGAAGCGCTACGGCACCAAGCTCGTCGGCGGCGTGACGCCCGGCAAGGGCGGTCAGAAGCATCTCGGCCTGCCGGTCTTCAACACCGTCAAGGGCGCCGTTCGCGAAACTCGCGCCGAAGCCAGCATCGTCTTCGTGCCGCCGCCTTTCGCTGCCGATTCGATCATGGAAGCCGCCGATGCCGGCATAAAGCTATGCGTCTGCATCACCGACGGCATCCCCTCGCAGGATATGATGCAAGTGAAGCGCTACATGCTTCGCTACCGTTTCGAGGACCGCATGCGGCTGATCGGGCCGAACTGCGCCGGCATGATCACGCCCGGGCAGGCACTTATGGGCATCATGCCGGGCAGCATCTATCTCCCCGGCCGCGTCGGCATCGTCGGGCGCTCGGGCACGCTCGGCTATGAGGCCGCCTCGCAGATGAAGGCGCTCGGCATCGGTGTCTCGACCAGCGTCGGCATCGGCGGCGATCCGATCAACGGCTCGTCCTTCAAGGACATGCTGAAGCTGTTCGAACAGGACGACGAAACCGATGCCGTGGTCATGATCGGCGAGATCGGCGGACCGCAGGAGGCGGAAGCCGCGATCTGGGCGCGCGACAACATGCGCAAGCCGCTGATCGCCTACATCGCCGGGCTTTCCGCGCCGAAGGGCCGGCGGATGGGCCATGCCGGCGCCATCATCTCGGCGTTCGGCGAGTCGGCGCAGGAAAAGGTCGAAATCCTCAAAGAGGCCGGCGTCGTCATCGTGCCGACGCCATCGTCCTTCGGGGAGGTCGTTGCCGATACCCTGGCCGGGATGAAGAAGGCGGCCTGACGGTCGCATGGTGCAAGATGTGAAGTCTGTTTCGGGTCGGCGGATGCATCGCGGCCCATCGATCGGCAGGAAATTCGATGAAACCGCGTTTGATTGTCACCCGGAGATGGCCGGCCCCCGTTGAAGCGATCCTCGCCGAGCGCTTCGACACGACACTCAACCCCAGCGATATGCCGCTGAGCCCTGCTGCAATGACATCGGCATTCGCGAATTTTGACGCGATCCTGGCAACGGTCAGCGACCGCTTGCCTAGTGCGGTGTTTCCCGAGAACACCGCCCGCACCCGGATTATTGCCAATTTCGGCGTCGGCTTCAGCCATATCGATGTCGCGGCAGCCCGCGACCGCGACATCGTCGTAACCAACACCCCGGGAGTGCTAACCGATTGCACCGCCGACCTCGCCCTCAGCTTGCTGTTGGCTGTCGCGCGCCGGACTGGTGAGGGCGAGCGGCAGTTGCGGGCCGGAGAGTGGCGCGGCTGGTCGCCAACCCATATGGCCGGCGCGAAGGTGTCTGGCAAAACCTTGGGTATTGTCGGCATGGGGCGCATCGGCAAGGCGACAGCCAGGCGCGCGCATTTCGGCTTCGGTATGAACATCGTGTTCTTCAATCGGTCCCCGGTCGATGATGACGAGACGCGCGCCATGGGCGCGGTGCAGATGCCAACCCTGGAAGATGTGCTCACGGCATCCGATTTCGTGTCGCTGCACTGTCCGGGCGGCGCGGAAAACCGCCATCTCATCAATGCTCGAAGCTTGCGGTCGATGAAAGGCGACGCGTTCCTGATCAACACGGCGCGCGGCGACGTCGTCGATCAGGATGCCCTGATCGACGCATTGGAAAGGCGAGAGATCGCGGGGGCGGGTCTCGACGTCTTTGCCGACGAGCCGGCCGTTCCGGAGGCGCTGAAGCGGTTGGAGAACGTGGTGCTGTTGCCGCATCTCGGGAGCGCGACCGAGGAAACGCGGGTGGCGATGGGCATGAAGGTGGTGGAGAACCTGACCGCCTTCTTCGAGGGTCGCCCGGTCCCCGATCGGGTCGCCTGAGGGCAGGCGCCGCCTTCGGTTCAGGGCGCGGCTACAGCGGCATCGGCGCGGACGAAGCAGGAAACCGGTTTGGAACAGAGCAGACGCATCAACTTTCGTGAGGACGAGCGCAGCCTTCTGTTGCGCTTGCTGCTTCAGGTCGCAAGCGCGCGTGAGCCCGAGATCGCCGCCGTTCTGGCCGGACGTCGGTCGCTTGTCTCCCTCGCCGCGGAGCAGCGCATCCCGGCGCTTCAGGCAAGCGGCGTATGGTTCCAGTTGCTGGCGATAGCTGACGAGTTGCTTGCCATGCGGGCGCGCCGCGAACTCGAACAAGGCGCGGGTGTTGACGAAGTGCCCGGATCCTTCGCCAGCGTGATCGCGCAGATGGCAGCGAACGGCCACTCCGCCGAGGAAGTCCAGGCGAAGCTCGATGAGCTTCGCGTCGGCCCGACCATGACCGCGCACCCGACGGAAGCCAAACGCGTCACGGTGCTGGAGATCCACCGCCGTATCTATCGCAAGCTGACCGAGCTCGACCAGCCGCGCTGGGCGCCGCGCGAACGCTCCCTGTTGGTCGCCGATCTGGAAAGCGAGATCGAGCTTCTGTGGATGACGGGCGAGCTGCGCCTGGAGCGTCCGACGGTCGAACGTGAAATCGCCTGGGGTCTGCATTTCTTTCGCGAAGTCATCTTCGAGGCAACGCCGCAGCTCTATGGCAAGCTTCAGGGCGCCTTCGAGCGTCACTATCCGGGAGAGCCGATCAGAATTCCCTCATTCATGCGCTATGCCTCGTGGATCGGCGGCGACCGCGATGGCAATCCAAATGTGACTGCCGCAGTCACCGCCCATGCCATGGCCGAATACTGCAACACCGCCCTAGGCTGGTATCTGACGCAGGTGCAGCGGCTGGTGACGGTGCTCAGCGCCAGCTCGAACGTCATCGACCTGCCGGCCAGCTTCAAGCCGGTGCTGCAAACGGCGCTTGATAAAAGCGGACTGGCGCACGTGATCGCCGCCCGCAACCCCGACGAACCGCTTCGCCAGTTCGCCTCGGCCTTGCTTGCCCGGCTGGAGGCCACGCGAGACGGCCGTCCGTCGGCATATCTCTCGGCAGAGGCGTTTCGGGCTGATCTGAACGGGCTGTCCTCCGTTCTCGAAGCAATCGGAGGGCGCGCGGTAGCCAAGCGCTTCATCCAGCCTCTGCTTTGGCAAGTTGGAAGCTTCGGCTTCCGTACGGTCTCGCTCGACATCCGGCAGAACTCCACGGTCGTCAACCGGGTGCTGGCCGAGCTGTTTGCGCTGACAAATCCCGCCGATCCGGTCGCAGCCGGCACGCCGCAATGGTCGGCGCGCATTCGCGCAGCCATCAGCCAGGGCGAGCGGCTGGAGATCGACGCAGGCCGGCTCTCGCTTGAAGCAGGTGAACTGCTTTCGACATTCTCAGTCATCCGCGAGCACATCTCCAGCTCGGATGCCGACGCTGTCGGCTCTTTCGTTCTCAGCATGACCCGCTCGGCCGACGATCTGCTCGCGGTCTATCTGCTGGCGCAATATTGCGGACTTTCAACCGCGCCCGGTGGCGGCGGCACAATCGGGCTGCGGATCGTGCCATTGTTCGAGACTATCGCCGATCTACAGGCCGCACCGGGCATCCTGAATGGATTGCTCGGCGTTTCGCTGGTGAGGCGGACGGTGCGAGATTTCGGCGCGCGACAGGAAATCATGCTTGGTTATTCAGATTCCAACAAGGACGGCGGTTTCCTGGCCTCCAATTGGGAACTGGCAAAAGCGCAAAAGCGCCTCGCCGCCGTCGGGCGCAAGCACAACGTCAGGATCAGTTTCTTTCACGGTCGCGGCGGCTCTGTCAGCCGTGGCGGGGCGCCGACCGGCCGGGCGATCGCGGCACAACCGGAAGGCACTGTCGCCAGAACCATGCGGGTGACGGAGCAGGGCGAGGTCGTGTCGTCGAAATTCGCCAATCGTGGCACCGGCCTCAACCAGCTCGAGGTTCTCGCCGCTGGCGTCCTGGCCCACGGTGTCGTATCGCCCGGTGATATCGAGCCGAAGGAAACGCCGGAGTTCGACGAAGCGCTGGAGGCGCTGGCAGGCATGTCGCAGGCATCCTACGCCGGGTTGATGGCCGAGCGCGGTTTCCTCGATTATTTCAACCAGGCGAGCCCGGTCGCGGAGCTGGCGCTCCTGAAAATGGGGTCACGTCCGGAGCGCCGTTTCGGCGCCAGCGGCATTGCTGACCTGCGCGCCATTCCATGGGTGTTTGCCTGGAGCCAGAACCGTCATCTGTTGACCGGCTGGTATGGCATCGGCAGCGCGCTTAGCTCTTTCGTCGCTGTGCGCGGCGAGGCCGGGCGCGAACTTCTGGCTCGCATGTTCGAGCACTCGCGCTTCTTCCGCTTGATCGTCGACGAGGCCGAGAAGACGCTCTACCAGTCCGACATGGAGATCGCGGGGCTCTACGCCCGCCTGGTGTCCGACAGCGATGCGGCCCAGCGAATCTACGCCCGCATCGCCGCCGAATACGAGTTAACGCGACGCCTGATCGGCGACCTCACGGGAGGCGATCTTTCCGCGCGCTTTCCGATGTTCAAGCGGCGTTTCGACAGTCTGAGGCGACAGATGGATGACATTCACCGGCTGCAGGTCGATCTGCTGCGTGAAGTTCGGGCAAATACCGGCACGGCGGATCAAAAGCGGGCGACCGACGCTCTGCTTGTATCGATCAATTGTATCTCGGCTGGCCTTGGGTGGACGGGATAGGTCCTAAAAAGCGAAGCGGCAGCGTGGTCTGAAGGACGCGCCGCCGCTGCCGTTTCGATCCCCGGAAAGCCCTGTGGCCGCGACGTGTCATCGCCTGCCGTCAGAGCTCGCCATAAGCAATCTGTCAGGGAAATTTTGGTGCGGTCGAGAAGACTCGAACTTCCACGGGTTGCCCCACAGCGACCTCAACGCTGCGCGTCTACCAATTCCGCCACGACCGCACGTGGTAGGAGCCGGAACCGACCGGCTCGCGGCGTGTAGCAAATCGTTTCCGGCGAAACAAGTGCGCCGCAAGCAATAATCGCCAGCGATTGGCATAACGTTCTACAGAATTGGAATGCGTAGCCGAAACTGGACGTTTCGGCCCGATAGCGCCATATGGAAGGCCAATGCATGTCGCCCGAAAGCGCAAGGCGGTTTTGGGATCATGGCATGCATAAACGAAAAACGAAAAGCCATGCCAGAACGCAGCCAGATCGCCACGTCGTTCCTACCGCTCCCCGGTTCAGCACCGGTCGAATGGCGCATCGAGCCTGGCCTCACCGCCTATCCCGATGCGCTGGCCTTCATGGAGGAGCGTGCCGAGGCGATCCGAAGCGGTGCCGCCGGCGAAATGGTCTGGCTTGTCGAACATCCGCCGCTTTACACCGCCGGCACCAGTGCCCGTAGCGAGGACCTGATCGACGCCAACCGTTTTCCAGTGTTCGCGGCTGGGCGCGGCGGTGAGTACACCTACCATGGGCCGGGCCAGCGGGTCGCCTATGTGATGCTCGACCTGAAGCGGCGTCGCGAGGATGTCCGTGCTTTTGTCGCCGCGCTTGAACAGTGGATCATCGGCACGCTCGCCGCTTTCAACGTGCACGGCGAACGCCGCGAGGACCGGGTCGGCGTCTGGGTGGTGCGACCGGATCGCCTTGCCCTGCCGGACGGCTCGCCGGCCGAAGACAAGATCGCCGCCATTGGCATTAGGCTGCGGCGCTGGGTGAGCTTTCACGGCATCGCCATCAATGTCGAACCGGACCTCGACCATTTCAGTGGTATCGTGCCGTGCGGCGTGCAGGACCACGGCGTCACCAGCCTGGTCGATCTCGGCTTGCCTGTGACAATGGCGGACCTCGACCGGGCCCTGAAATCCGCCTTCGAGGACGTCTTCGGTCCTGCCACGGCTTTGCCTGTCGAAGCCGCCCGTAAAGCCGGCTGACCCATCCGGTCTGAATATCAACACCTCAGATCAATTGCGCCGACGCCCACAGAACGCCGTAGCCATGGATGGCGAACACCGCCAGCAGCGCCCCGGCGATGACGAAGCGGTCGACCGTGCGGATAGGCTTCAGCTCGTGGCGCGGCTTGACCCCGCTGCGCATCGTCAGCAGGCTAAGGATTGAAAAGACCGCGCCCGCAGCGAGCAGAAAGCCCGGGGAAAAGCCGGCCTGTCGGCCAAGCGCCAGGAAGGCTGAAAGCAGGGAGAACGAAGCCAGCGCCAGCACGATCGGCCCCGGGCAGATCTGGCGCAGCACCTGGCCGCCATCGAACTTCCACACCGGCACCAGATTGGCGATGTTGAACAGGGCAGCAAAGCCCGCCAGCGTCGCCAGCAGCATTGCTGCCAGTCGATATCCTTCCGCGCCGGCAAAGGTGCTGGCGGCGATGACAACCGGCACCAGGAAGGCTGAGAAGCCAGCGCCCATCAACGCCACGAAGGCCACTTCGAAACGGCTGTCATATGGCCGCCCACCAATGGCAATGCCGCCGAGCAGTGGAATGAAGATCATGCGCGCCTTGCTGTGACCCATCAGGCGAAACGCAGCCATATGGCCGAGCTCGTGCAGGGCCACCACCGACGTTAGGATCGCAGCCAGCGCCAATCCGCCGAGATGCAGACCGAAGAACGGCCACAGGATCAATGCCGAGAGTGCGGCGAAGCCAACCTGGCTAAGCGGATGCTCGAACCAGCCGCCCTTTCGATACCGCCCGGTCCTTGCCCAACGCTGCAGCTTGGAGAGTTCACGGCGTATGGCGAAATAGCGGAACACCAGGAAGGCAAAGCCGCGATAGCGATCGGTCTGGCCAAGCGTGACCCGCGTGCCGCTGCCTTCGGAAACGAGCTCAGTGGTCTCGCGAAAGTCCTTCCAGAACGACGTGTCGAGCGCGGTATCCTCGATGACGCGCATCGAGAAGCGGCTGCCCTCGACCACGTCTTCAAACCGCGACTTGCGCTCGATCGGCTTGCCGTCGCGGCCTTCCCAGGACAGCATGATGCGTGCCATGCCCTCGCCATCCAGCGGCTCGGCCGAAAGGATCTCGCCGGACCAGCCGGCATCGCTGCCAAGCGGCCACAGCGCCTGCCAGAGGCGCTGCCGGTCCATAGCCACGACACTGCTGAGCCTGATCGTGCGCAAACCAAGCGGCACGCTCATCAAGAGAAAGATCAGCCCGAGATTGCTGGCCACGAGGATGGCCGTGACGATGGGCGACACGCGACGTTGCTCCCTGTCTTGGAGGGATTACCCTAAACGTCGCGGCGGCAAGAAAAGCTTAACAGGAAAACTCGGTTCCCGGTCACATGCCATTCGCGTCGGAGTCTCAGTGAAAGGCATGCCGCCAGCGTTGATGCCCCCCTCTCCCCGTCTTGAACGGGGAGAGGGTAAGTGTGAGGAGTTTCGCGCCCGAGGGACGCTTGCGTTCGCGCCACGTCCTCAACTCCAGATCACATGGCGCCGATCCAGATCGCCATGGAAATGAGAAACGTGCTCATGCAAACCAGTGAGATGACATCCTGAACCAGATCGGTCATAACTCTCTCCTGTTGTTGATATGTTTTTAATTTGTTCTAATTTTGTTCTATTGTCAACGGTCGGAATCCGGCCGCGTCCGGAATTTCCGGGCGATCAAATCGGCAGGGTTAAGGAAAGGTTGACGGGCGTGCGACAACCATCAATGGAGCCGCAACGCGCACTGAGGGCGGACTGTCTGCGAGCTCGCCAGGTCTGTCGAGACTGAGATCAGCCCGAGCCGAGCGGCACCACTTTGCCGTCGGCCAGCGTGACGCGCCGGTCCATGCGCGAGGCCAGTTCGTGATTGTGGGTGGCGATCAGCGCCGCGAGGCCCGATTGCTTGACCAGCGCCGCCAGCGCCTCGAACACATAGGAGGCGGTGACGGGGTCGAGGTTGCCGGTCGGCTCATCGGCCAACAACACCAGCGGTGCGTTGGCAACCGCGCGGGCAATGGCGACGCGCTGCTGCTCGCCGCCGGAAAGCTCGGATGGACGGTGCGACGCGCGCTTGCCGATCTGCATGTAGTCCAGCAGTTGCGCCGCTCGCTCCGACGCCTCCTTGCGGCTCAGCCCCTTGATGAGCTGCGGCATCATGATGTTTTCCAGCGCCGAGAATTCCGGCAGCAGGTGGTGGAACTGATAGACGAAGCCGACATCGTTGCGGCGGATGGCCGTGCGCTCGTCATCGGAGAGCCGCCCGCAGGCACGGCCGGCCAGGATGACGTCGCCGGCATCAGGCCGCTCCAGCAGGCCGGCAGTGTGCAGCAACGTCGACTTGCCGGTGCCAGACGGCGCCACTAGTGCGACCATCTCACCGCGCTTCAGCGAGAAATCGGCGCCGTTGAGAATGGTGAGCTTGCGCGGCCCCTGGACGTAGTGCCGCTCGACGCTCTTCAGCTCGATAATGGCCTCGGCCATCATTCATACCTCAAAGCTTCGACGGGATCGAGCCGGGCGGCCCGCCACGCCGGAAACACCGTTGCCAGGAAGGACAGCCCGAGCGCCATCAGGATGACGTAGGTCGTCTCGCGCGGGTCCATCTTCGCCGGCAGCTGGCTGAGGAAATAGAGCTCCGGGTTGAACAGCACCTTGCCGGTCATCCAGGAGAAGAACTGGCGGATGGATTCGATGTTGGTGCAGATCAGCACGCCGAGCAGCACGCCGGCGATCGTCCCGGTCACGCCGATCGCCGCCCCCGTCATCAGGAAGATGCGCAGGATAGCGCCGCGCGACGCCCCCATGGTGCGCAGGATGGCGATGTCATGCCCCTTGTCCTTCACCAGCATGATCAGGCCGGAAATGATATTGAGCGCCGCCACCAGCACGATCAGCGTCAGGATCATGAACATGACGTTGCGCTCGACCTGCAGGGCGGAAAAGAAGGTCTCGTTGCGCTGGCGCCAGTCGACGAGATCAATTGGCCGCTGCGCCGCCTCCTCCACCTTCGGTTTCAGCGCGTCGACATCGTCGGGATTGTCGACATAGATCTCGATCGTCTGGGCCCGGCCGTCCATGTTGAAATAGAGCTGCGCCTCCGAGAACGGCATGTAGACGATGGAACTGTCATATTCCGACATGCCGACTTCAAAAATCGCGGTGATCGGATAGCCCTTCATGCGCGGCGTCGTGCCGAGCGGTGTCACGTCGCCGTCGGGCGAGATCAAGGTGATGGTGTCGCCGAGCGCCAGGCCGAGATTCTCGGCCATGCGCTTGCCGATAGCGACGCCCTCGCCGGTGTCGAAACCGGCGATCGAACCCTGCTTGACGTTGGCCGCGACGATGGCGATCTTGCTCAGATCCTCGCCGCGTATGCCGCGCACCAGCGCGCCGGTCCCGCCGCCGACATTGCCTTGCGCCAGCACCTGGCCGTCGATCAGCGGGATGGCGTATTTGACGCCGGGCACGCCGTTGATGCGGCCGGCGACCTGTGCGTAGTCCTCAAGCGGCGAATCGAGCGGCTGCGCGATCAGATGGCCGTTGACGCCGAGGATGCGCGTCAACAGCTCCGCCCGGAAGCCGTTCATCACCGCCATCACCACGATCAGCGTGGCAACCCCCAGCATGATGCCGAGGAAGGAGATCGAGGCGATCACCGAGATCACCGTCTCCTTGCGCCGCGAACGCAGGTAGCGCCAGGCAACCATGCGCTCGAAGATGGAAAAAGGTCCGGCGCCCGCCGATCTTGCCACCGCCACGTCGCTCATGCGGCGCTGCCAAAGCGCTTTTTCGCGTCGGCGATCGGCAGCGTCTCGCGCTCGCCGGTCCTGCGATTCTTGATCTCGATCTCGCCTGCGGCAACGCTGCGTGGACCGACGATGACTTGCCAAGGCAGGCCGATCAGGTCGGCGGTGGCGAACTTGCCGCCCGGCCGCTGGTCGGTGTCGTCGTAGAGCACATCCTTGCCGGCGGCGACGAAGGCGGCATGCAGCTCGTCACAGACGCGGTCGCACTCGGCATCGCCCGCCTTCATGTTGATCAATCCGATGTCGAATGGCGCCACCGCTTCCGGCCAGATGATGCCGTTGTCGTCATGGCTGGCTTCGATGATCGCCGCGACCAGGCGCGACGGACCGATGCCGTAGGAGCCGCCGGAGACGAAATGATCCTTGCCGTCGGGCCCGGTCACCTTGGCGCCCATCGGCTTGGAGTATTTGTCGCCGAAATGGAAGATGTGGCCAACCTCGATGCCGCGCGCCGAAACCTTGTCACTTTCGCCGATCTTCTCCCAGGCCGCCTCGTCATGCATCTCGTCGGTGGCGGCGTAGGGCGTCGTCCATGTCTTGACGATGTCGCCGATCTCGGCGTCGTTGGCGAAGTCGGTCTTTTCTCCGGGCACGTCGAGCGAAAGATAGTCGCGATGGCAGAAAACCTGGCTCTCGCCGGTGTCGGCGAGGATGATGAATTCATGGCTGAGATCGCCGCCGATCGGCCCGGTGTCCGCCCGCATCGGAATCGCCTGCAGGCCCATGCGCGTAAACGTCCTGAGATAGGACACGAACATCCGGTTGTAGGCCGCCTTGGCGCCTTCGAAGTCGAGGTCGAAGGAATAGGCGTCCTTCATCAGGAATTCCCTGCTGCGCATGACGCCGAAGCGCGGACGCACTTCGTCGCGGAACTTCCACTGGATGTGGTAGAGATTGAGCGGCAGGTCCTTGTAGGACTTAACGTAGGCGCGGACGATCTCGGTGACCACTTCCTCATTGGTCGGGCCGTAGAGCATGTCGCGGTCCTGCCGGTCCTTGATGCGCAGCATCTCCTTGCCGTAGTCATCATAGCGGCCGCTTTCGCGCCACAGATCCGCCGACTGGATGGTCGGCATCAGGATTTCCAGCGCACCGGCGCGATTCTGCTCCTCGCGGATGATCCGGCAAACCTTGTCCAGCACCCGCTTGCCGAGCGGCAGCCACGAGAAACTGCCCTGCCCCTGCTGGCGGATCATGCCGGCGCGCAGCATCAGCCGGTGCGAGACGATTTCGGCCTCGCGCGGATTTTCTTTGAGGATAGGCAGGAAATAGCGCGACAAACGCATGGACTGGTCCGTGAGTGAGGATGGCCGCGCGGGAATCGGCGCGACACGGGCTTGCTTGCCCCGGCTTCATAGCCATTTCATGGCGGAATGGAAACCCGGACGCATCGATCCGAAAATCGGAAATCGGCTTTCGGAAAGGCACGATACATGGGGTCGAACGTGCCAGAGCGTCCTTGCGCGTCGCGCGGACAGGCGGCGTTCCAGGGATGCTGCAATGCCGCGCGCGTCTTACTGGTCGTTTCCCAAGCAAAGCCTGCCACACTATTGTGCAGTGCAGCACGAGAATGCCCGTTTCAAGGCAAAATTCTTCGTGACATTTTCATTCGCGTTGGGCTAATGTGCCCCGATAACCGAGAGGGTAGAGAAAAATCTGCTCTCCTACGCGGTCAAAGTCTTGGGAGGATGCGATCTAGGCGCGGTAACTCGCTGCCGCCGGAAACCGGAAACAGATCGGACGCGTTTAAATTGCAAGGCCTTGTGCCTTGCATTTTTTTTGTGCAAACATCTGGTTAGCAGCAGAGATTGATAAACTGGATGACCTTGCGTCAACCGGCACAAGGCCAGAATCGCCATGCCCTCCAGGCGATATCGTGTCGATCTCGAATCGGCTGAAACGCGGCCTGAAAACGGCCTATTTCGTTGGCGTCTGACTGAATTCCGGAATGATGTGCGGCACCTCGTCGAGGCTGTATCCCAACCCTTTCGTCAGGCCGTAGAAAATGCCCATGAGAACCGCCGTGGCGACGGTGGTTCGCAGGATGGCGCGCAGCATATGCGGGCCGCGCGGCGCACTTGGAACCGTGCCCAGCGTCACGTCGTGATCGTCGTCCTGTGTCCTGACGCTGAACGGCAGCACGACGAACAGCACGATCCACCAGGTGGCGAAGAAAAGTGCGGTGAACGATACCCAGCTCATGATTGCTCCAGTTCGATCAGCGTACCGAAGAAATCCTTCGGATGCAGGAACAGCACCGGCTTGCCATGCGCACCGGTCTTCGGATTGCCGTCACCCAGCACGCGCGCGCCTGCGGCCTTGAGCTGGTCGCGTGCGGCCAGGATGTCGTCGACCTCGTAGCAAAGATGGTGCATCCCGCCGGACGGATTCTTCTCCAGGAAGGCGGCGATCGGCGAGCCCTCGCCCAGCGGCTCCAGAAGTTCGATCTTGGTGTTGCCGACATTGACGAACACCACGGTCACACCGTGCTCCGGCAGTGCCTGCGGCTCCGTCACTTCGGCGCCGAGGGTGTTGCGATAGGCGGCGACGGCCACAGCCAGATCCGGCACTGCAAGCGCAACATGGTTCAGGGGTCCGAGCATATCCGAGCATTCCCTTCTGGGTCCCGATGGCTGGCGTCATACGTCAAATCGACTGATATCAACAGCCTTTCACCAGGCGCGCACTGTCGCACTTTGACGAGCCGTCCTCGAACGCTCTTGAACGGACAGAGAGCTACAAAATCACGGCCAGGCTGTTCCAACCGGCAACTGCGAAGTACAAACGGCAAATGTTCGACGCCCACCCTTCCCGCCCACGCGTTTTCACATTCGGTCTTGGCTCATTCAAAGTTGCCGCTTTGCTCGATGCCGTCGATGTTCGCAACAACCTTGCATCGGCCCTGGCACCTGGACAGTCGTCAACCGCAGTGCACGAACTCGCTGTCTCGAACTTCATCGACCGCGATCGCTACGAGCACTGTTTCATCCCGACGCTGATCGACACCGGTTCCGAAAAGATCCTGTTCGACACCGGATGCGGAGATGCGGACAGTTCGCTTTTGGATTGTCTGCAGGACCTTGGGCTCGGGCCTGATGACATTGACGTGGTGATCATCACCCACGGGCACCCGGATCACATCGGAGGACTTGTGAAGGATGGCGAACCCGTTTTCAGGCGAGCACGCTATGTATTCGGCGCGGCGGAATTCAGCTTCTGGACCGAGGGAAATGCGGTGCTCGAGGCCAGATTGAAAAATCGTGATCTATTCAGGCGCATTTGCAGCAACCTGGCCGACCAGGCAGCATTCATAGCGCCCGGAGACAAGCCTGGCATTGCCGCCATCGACGCAGCCGGTCATTCTCCCGGGCTGCTGGCGTCGAAAGCGACGGACAGCAATTGCTCATCTGGTCGGACGCGGTTCCTGCACTATGTCGTGTCCATCCAGCAGCCGGATTGGCGTGCCGATCTGGATGATGACAAAGACCTGGCGATCGAGACCCGCAGGCGACTGCTCAAGATGGCCGCTGAACAGCGTCTGCTGGTCGCCGGCTATCACATGCCATTTCCAGGTCTGGGCTATGTCGAGCAGATGGACGGCTCTTTTCGCTGGCTTCCCGTCAGCTATCAGCTGAACGTGTAGCGAACGCTGCCACCCTCACCGGGTGACAAACACCGTCACAAGCGGTTTCTTGCCCCAGGCTTCGTTGGCAGCGCCGCGCACAGCGCGCCGTACTGCCTCTTGCACCAGGTCGAGATCCTTTCGCCGCTGGCGGGGGATCGAATCCACCGCGCCGACTGCCGCATCGATCATCAGATCTTCGAGCGCCTCACCGCTTGCATCAGCCTCGGCGACGCCGATGGCGACCAGATCGGGATCGCCGGCAAGCTCATATTTGTCGTCGAGCACGACATTGACCGCGACATGGCCGGCGAAGGACAGTTTGCGCCGGTCGCGAATGCCCATCGCCTGATCGGTGCCGATCAGACTGCCGTCCTTGTAGATGCGCCCGAACGGCACCTGGTCGATGATGGTGGCGGGGCCGGGAGCGAGCCTGAGCATGTCGCCGTCTCGCACCTGCGCCACCTGGCCGATGCCGGAGGTCGACATCAGCGACCCCTGCGCCACCAGATGCGCTGCCTCGCCATGCACGGGAACGCCGATCTGCGGCCGCACCCATTCGTACATCTTGCGCAATTCGCTGCGCCGCGGGTGGCCGGAAACATGCACCAGCGCATCGCCGTCCTCGATGATCTTGATGCCGAGGTCGATCAGGCGGTTCTTGATTTCGAGGATCGCCTTTTCATTGCCGGGGATCGTGCGCGAGGAAAACACCACTGTGTCGCCGGCCGTCAGCGACACCGATTTCATTTCTTCGCGCGACAGCTTGGCCAGCGCCGCCAAAGGCTCGCCCTGGCTGCCGGTGCAGATGATCACCAGGTTTTCGCGCGGTATGAAGCCAAAATCCTCTTCGGCGATGAACTCGGGCAGCCCATCCATGTAACCGAGTTCATCAGCCACATCGATCACCCGCTTCAGCGAACGGCCGAGCACCAGGCACTGGCGTCCGGCATCGCGCGCCGCCTTGGCAATGGAGACGATGCGGCCGACATTAGAGGAGAAAGTGGTGACGGCGACGCGGCCCTTGGCGGCCTGGATGACGCCCTTGAGCCCCTCGCCCACGGCGACTTCCGAGGGTGACTCGCCTTCCCGCAGCGCATTGGTCGAATCGCAGATCAGCGCCAGAACACCCTTGTCGCCATAGGCGCGGAACCGCGCTTCGTCGGTCTTGGGTCCGATCGTCGGCTCCGGGTCGATCTTCCAGTCGCCGGTGTGGATGACGGTGCCGGCCGGCGACGTGATCGCCAGCGACATCGGCTCGGGAATAGAGTGCGCCACGGGAATGGCTTCGATCTCGAACGGGCCGACCGTGAATTTCTCGCCCGCCCGGTAAATGGTCAGCGGGATCTTCGGCGCGCCCTGCTCGCCCTGCCGCTTGGCTTCGAGCAGGCCGGCGCTGAACGGCGTCATCCAGACCGGTGCCTTCAGCTTCGGCCAGGTGTCGAGCAGCGCGCCGTAATGGTCTTCATGCGCATGCGTGATGATGATGCCGCGCAGATTGGCGAGGTTCTCCTCGATGAAGCGCGTGTCGGGCAGCACCAGGTCGACGCCGGGCAGGCTGGCGTCGGGGAAAGTGACGCCGACATCGATGACGATCCACTCGCGCGCGCTCGGCGGGCCGTAGCCGTAGAGGGCGAAGTTCATGCCGATCTCGCCGACGCCGCCGAGCGGCACGAAGACGAGTTCGGCGTTTTCCGCTTTCGCCATGGTTTTTCCCTTCCTGGCCCTCAGGCCAAGCCCGTTAGACGCGGGCAGACGCGACCGCGCCGAAATGCACGTCGCCGGCGGCGATCGTCAGAATAGAACCTTCATCGTCGCGGATCACGAAACGGCAGTCTTCGTCAATGGTTTCAAACACGCCACACACCACATTACCGTCAATTCTGACAGCAACCTCGCCGCCAAGCCCCGCCGCGCGTGCCAGCCAGCGTTGCCTGACGGCGGCAAGTCCGCGCCCCTCATCCCACAACCGGGCATTCTCGCTCCAGGCATCCGACAGCGCCAGAAACAATGTTTCCGCATCGCATGCCGCGCCCAGCGCGCGCAATGAAGTTGCCGGATAAGGCAAATCCTCGGGATAAGCCACAACATTGACGCCGATGCCGACCGCCACCGCGAAGCGGCCGCCGTCCAGGATCGCCGATTCCAGCAGGATGCCGGCTAGCTTGGCGCCTGAGGCAAGCACGTCGTTCGGCCATTTCAGCTCGAAACGGTTTTTGCCCGCACTTGCGCCGTCGAGGCCTATGGCGATCCGGCCCTTCGGCACGACCGCGTCGAGTGCATCGGCCAGCGCCAGCCCGGCCACGAAGCCAAGCGTCGCGGCAAGGCGAAGTTCGGCAGTGGTGATGACAAGCAGCGTCGCCGCGAGGTTGCCTTCCGGCGTCGCCCAGACACGGCCGCGCCGCCCGCGCCCGCTTTCCTGCTTCTTGGAAACGACCCACAATCTGCCGGGGTCGCCCGCTCGGGCATGGTCCAACGCCAGCGCATTGGTGGAGCCGACGCTGTCATGTGCCTCGAGCCGGAACCCTTCCGACGCCGAGGTAGGAGCCAGCCGAAACGCCATGCCGTTTAGAAAAATGTCTTGGCAGCGGCTTCGGCATAGGTGCCGATCGGCCCGCCGATCAGCACGTAGAACAGCACGAAGGCGCCACTGACGCCGAGCACCAGGCGCAGTTCACTCGCCATCGGCACAAAGCCGCCAACCGGCTCGTCGAACCACATGATCTTGATGATGCGCAGATAGTAATAAGCACCCACCACCGAGGCCAGCACGCCGATGATCGCCAGCGCGTAGAGGTTGGCGTTGATGGCGGCGAGGAAGACGTACCATTTCCCCCAGAAACCGGCGAGCGGCGGAATGCCGGCCAGCGAGAACATCAAGATGGTCAGGATCGTCGCCATGATCGGGTTGGTCGACGACAGGCCGGCCAGGTCGCTGATCTGTTCGACATTGCCTTCCTTGCGCCGCATGGCGAGGATGAAGGCGAACGTGCCGAGCGTCATCACCAGATAGATCAGCATGTAGATGGCAACGCCACGCACGCCCGCCTGGCTGTTGGCGGCAAGGCCGACCAGCGCGTAGCCCATGTGGCCGATCGAGGAATAGGCCATCAGTCGCTTGATGTTGGTCTGGCCGATCGCCGCGAAGGCACCGAGCGCCATCGAGGCGATCGAGATGAAGACGATGATCTGCTGCCAGTCCGAGGCGATCGGCTTGAAGGCGCCCATGGTGACGCGCACCATCAGCGCCATCGCCGCCATTTTGGGTGCGGCCGCCAGGAAGGCCGTCACGGGAGTCGGTGCTCCTTCGTAGACGTCGGGCGTCCACATGTGGAACGGCACCGCCGAGATCTTGAAGGCAAGGCCGGCCAGCACGAAGACGAGACCGAAAACCAGGCCAAGCTGGCGCTCGCCGCTGCCCAGCGCCGTGGCGATCTCCTGGAAGCCGGTGTTGCCGGTGTAGCCGTAGACCAGGCTGATGCCATAGAGGAGCATGCCCGACGACAGTGCGCCGAGGACGAAATACTTCAGGCCGGCCTCGGTCGAACGCAGATTGTCGCGGTTGATCGCCGCCAGCACGTAGATCGCCAGCGACTGCAGTTCGAGACCGAGATAGAGCCCGATCATGCTGTTGGCCGAGATCATCAGCATCATGCCGAGCGTGCAAAGCAGGATCAGCACCGGATACTCGAATTTGTCGAAATGCTCCGCCTTGGCAAAGCGCATCGACATCACCAGCGTCACCGCCGAGCCGATCAGCGCCAGCACCTTCATGAAGTGGGCGAAGGAATCCTGGATGAAGGCATTGCCATAGGCGCTGCCCTGCCCCGTGCGGAAGACCAGCCAGGCGCCTGATGTCAGCAGCACAGCGACGGCGAGGCCGGTCACCGTATTGGCGGTGTTAGCGCGCGAATAGGCGCCGACCATCAGCAGCGCCAGCGCGCCGATGGCGAGGATCAGCTCTGGCGTCGAGAGCGACAGGCTGGAGAGAAGGTCCGGCGTCATGGTTCGCAAAACCCTTGGGTTAATTCGCCGCCGCGGTCTGCGCGGCGCCGATGGATGCAGTGACATTGGTGACGAGCGACTTGACCGATTGGGCCGTCGCGTCGAAGACGGGCGCCGGATAGACGCCGAAGAATATGACCAGCACAACCAGCGGGTAGATGATCACCTTCTCGCGCGGCGACAGATCGAGCAGGCCCTTCAGGCTGTCCTTGGTCAGCGCGCCGAAAATCACCCGGCGATAGAGCCACAGCGCATAGGCTGCCGACAGGATGACGCCGGTGGCTGCGAAGAACGCCACCCAGGTGTTGACCCGGAACACGCCGAGCATGGTCAGGAACTCGCCGACGAAGCCGCTGGTGCCGGGCAGGCCGACATTGGCCATGGTGAAGACCATGAACACGGTGGCGTATTTCGGCATGTTGTTGACCAGCCCGCCATAGGCGTCGATCTCGCGCGTGTGCATGCGGTCGTAGATAACGCCGACGCACAGGAACAGCGCGCCCGAGACAAGGCCGTGGCTGAGCATCTGGAAGATCGCGCCCTGCACGCCTTCCTGGTTCATGGCAAAGATGCCCATGGTCACGAAGCCCATATGGGCGACCGAGGAATAGGCGATCAGCTTTTTCATGTCCTCCTGCATCAGCGCCACCAGCGAGGTGTAGATGATGGCGACAACCGACAGTGTGAACACCAGTGGCGCGAACATTTCTGACGCCAGCGGGAACATCGGCAGCGAGAAGCGCAGGAAGCCGTACCCGCCCATCTTGAGCAGGATTGCGGCCAGGATCACCGAGCCCGCCGTCGGCGCTTCGACATGCGCGTCAGGCAGCCAGGTGTGCACCGGCCACATCGGCATCTTCACCGCGAAGGAGGCGAAGAAGGCGAGCCACAACCAGGTCTGCATGTTGGCCGGGAAATTGTGCGTCAAAAGCGTCGGGATGTCGGTCGTGCCGGACTGATAGAACATCGCCATGATGGCGAGCAGCATCAGCACCGAGCCGGCCAGCGTGTAGAGGAAGAACTTGAACGAGGCATAGACGCGCCGCTTGCCGCCCCAGACGCCGATGATGATGAACATCGGGATCAGGCCGGCCTCGAAGAAGACGTAGAACAGCACGATGTCCAGCGCGCAGAACACGCCGATCATCAGCGTTTCGAGCAGCAGGAAAGCGATCATGTAGGCCTTGACGCGCTTCTCGATCGCTTCCCACGAGGCCAGGATGCAGAGCGGCATCAGGAACGTCGTCAGGATGACGAACAGCATTGAAATGCCGTCGACGCCCATATGGTAGGAGATGCCGGAGTCGAGCCAGGCAACCTTCTCGACGAACTGGAAACCCGCTTGCGAATTGTCAAAGCCGGTCCAGATGAACAGCGAGATGATGAACGTGAACGTCGTCGTCAACAGCGCGATGGCGCGGATGTTGCGGCGCGCGTTTTCACTGTCATCATTGATGAACAGGATGAGCAGCACACCAACCAGCGGCAGGAAGGTGACCAGCGAGAGGATTGGCCAGGCGGTCATCAGAGCATCATCCAGGTGACGAGTGCGGCAACGCCGATCAGCATGGCGAAGGCATAGTGGTAGAGGTAGCCGGTCTGCAGCTTGACGACGCGGTCGGTGACATCGATGACGCGCGCCGAGATGCCGTCAGGACCAAGACCGTCTATGATGGTGCCGTCGCCGGTCTTCCACAGGAAACGACCGAGCCGCTTGGCCGGCCGCACGAACAGGAAGTCGTACAGCTCGTCGAAATACCACTTGTTGAGCAGGAAGGCGTAGAGCAAGCGGTGGTTGACGGCGACGCTTCGCGGCAATTCCGGCGAGCGGATGTAGAACTTCCAGGCCAGCGCTAAGCCGATCAGCATAGCGATGAAGGGCGAGAGCTCGACCCACAGCGGCAGTTCGTGGATTTCGTGCAGGATGTGGTTGTCCGGCAGTGTGAACAGCGATGCCTTCCAGAACTCGGCATAGCCCTCGCCGATGAAGGCGCCGTGGAAGATGATGCCGGCGAACAGCGCGCCAGCGGCCAGGATGAACAGCGGCACCAGCATCACCGGCGGCGATTCATGGACGTGGTGCATCACCTCATGGCTCGCCCGCGGCTCGCCATGGAAGGTCATGAAGATCAGCCGCCAGGAATAGAAGGAGGTGAAGCAGGCGGCGATGACCAAAAGCACAAAGGCGAGGCCGGCAACCGAATTGTGGCCGGCAAAGGCGCTTTCGATGATGGCGTCCTTGGAGAAGAAGCCGGCGGTGCCGATGACCGTCACCGGAATGCCGACACCGGTCAGCGCCAGCGTGCCGATCACCATCATCCAGTAGGTGGTCGGGATCAGCTTGCGCAGGCCGCCCATGTTGCGCATGTCCTGCTCGTCGGAGACAGCGTGAATGACCGAGCCCGAGCCGAGGAATAGCAGCGCCTTGAAGAAGGCATGTGTGAACAGGTGGAAGATCGCGGCACCGTAGGCGCCGACGCCGAGCGCCACGAACATGTAGCCGAGCTGCGAACAGGTCGAATAGGCGATGACGCGCTTGATGTCGTTCTGGACGAGGCCGACGGTCGCCGCGAAGAAGGCCGTGAAGGCGCCGATGAAGGTCACGACCGTCAGCGCCGAATGCGACAGTTCGAACAGCGGCGACAACCGCGCCAGCATGAACACGCCCGCCGTCACCATGGTGGCGGCGTGGATGAGTGCGGAGACCGGCGTCGGGCCTTCCATGGCGTCCGGCAGCCAGGTGTGCAGCGGCACCTGCGCCGACTTGCCCACGGCGCCCATGAACAGCAGCAGGCAGACGATCGTCATTGCCGACTGCTTGTCGAGCGCGTGCCCGAGGAAGGTCAGCACGGTGGCACCTTGCGGCGCGCCTTCAGCGGGAATGAACGTCGCCGCATTGGCGAAGATGGTGCCCAGATTGACCGAACCGAACAGCACGAACAGACCGAAAATGCCGAGCGCGAAGCCGAAATCGCCGACTCGGTTGACGACGAAGGCCTTGATCGCGGCGGCGTTGGCCGACGGCTTCTTGTACCAGAAGCCGATCAGCAGGTAGGACGCGAGACCCACCCCTTCCCAGCCGAAGAACATCTGCACCAGATTGTCGGCGGTCACCAGCATCAGCATGGCGAAGGTGAACAGCGACAGATAGGCGAAGAAGCGCGGCCGGTTCGGATCGTGGTGCATGTAGCCGATCGAATAGATGTGGACCAGCGCCGACACCGTGTTGACCACCACCAGCATCACCACCGTAAGCGTGTCGATCCGGAGTGCCCAGGACGCTTCCAATCCGCCCGACTGGATCCAGCGCAGCACCGGCACGGTGAACACCTCGCCATGGCCGAAGCCGACGCTGAAGAACGCAACCCACGACAGCACCGCCGCGATCACCAGGAAGCCTGAGGTGATGTATTCGGACGCCTTGGCGCCGAGCGACGTGCCGAACAGGCCGACGATCAGGAAGCCGAGCAGGGGAAGGAAGACGATGGCCTGGTACATGGTGGTTCCGTCAACCCTTCATCATGTTCACGTCTTCGACCGCGATCGAGCCGCGGTTGCGGAAGAAGACGACGAGAATGGCAAGTCCGATGGCAGCCTCGGCCGCCGCGACCGTCAGCACGAACAGAGCGAACACCTGGCCGACCAGATCGCCGAGTGCCGCCGAGAAAGCGACGAAGTTGATGTTGACCGCGAGCAGGATCAGCTCGATCGACATCAGGATGACGATGACGTTCCGGCGGTTCAAAAAGATGCCGAACACGCCGAGCGTGAACAGGATCGCCGATACGGTCAGATAATGTGCGATGCCGACGACCATCTCAGACTCCTTCGCCCGACTTGACCTTGCGGATTTCCATGCCGGTCGCCGCGGTGCGGCCGACCTGGGCTGCGATCGACTGCCGCTTGACCCCTTCCTTGTGGCGCAGCGTCAAGACGATGGCGCCGATCATGGCGACCAAGAGCACGAGGCCGGCGATCTGGAAGTAGTAGAGGTAGTCCGTATAGAGGATGTCGCCGAGTGCTGCCGTATTCGAGCGCGTGGCGAGGTCCGGAATTGGCTTGGAGATCGTCGAGGCGAGCTGCGGTGCGAATGTGTAACCGCCCAGCACGACGATCAGCTCCGCCGCCAGGATCAGCCCGACCAGCGCGCCGATCGGCGCATACTGCAGCGCGCCTTCCTTCATCTCTGCGAAATCGACGTCGAGCATCATGACGACGAACAGGAACAGCACCATGACCGCGCCGACATAGACGACGAGCAGGATCATCGCCAGGAACTCGGCGCCGGTCAGCATGAACAGGCCGGCCGCGTTGAAGAAGGTCAAGATCAGGAACAGCACCGAATGCACGGGGTTGCGCGACGAAATGACCATGAACGCCGACGCCACCGCGACAAAGGCGAAGAGGTAGAAAAAGGCCGCCTCTAGTCCACTCAGCATGGGGTTCCCCCGGGTTCCTGTTCGAGCATGACGCTCGCGTCAGGTTCGATTTTTTGCCACCGCCTCCGGTAAGCAAGTTTCGTGTTCCTTAGACGAGGCCCCTCGCCCCGTCCATGCGTCAAATATCAGCGATACGGCGAGTCCAGCGAGATGTTGCGCGCCAGTTCGCGCTCCCACCGGTCGCCATTCGCCAAAAGCTTGTCCTTGTCGTAGTAGAGCTCTTCGCGCGTCTCCGTCGCGAATTCGAAATTCGGCCCCTCGACGATGGCGTCGACCGGGCAGGCTTCCTGGCAGAAGCCGCAATAGATGCATTTCACCATGTCGATGTCGTAACGCACCGTGCGCCGCGTGCCGTCATTGCGGCGCGGGCCGGCCTCGATGGTGATCGCCTGCGCCGGGCAGATCGCCTCGCACAGCTTGCACGCAATGCAGCGTTCCTCACCATTGGGGTAGCGGCGCAACGCATGCTCGCCACGGAAGCGCGGGCTGGTCGGCCCCTTCTCGTGCGGATAGTTGATCGTCTCCTTTGGCGCGAAGAACTGGCGCATCGACAGGAAGAAGGCGCTGACGAAATCCTGCAGCAGCAGCGATTTTGCGGCTTGGGACAGAGCGGACATCACGCAAACCCCGTGATCTTGAGGAAGGCGGCGGTGGCGACCACCATGAACAGCGAGATCGGCAGGAACACCTTCCAGCCGAGCCGCATCAGCTGGTCGTAACGGTAGCGCGGCACGAAAGCCTTCACCATGGAGATACCGAAGAACACGAAGCAGACTTTCAGCACGAACCAGATGACGCCCGGCACCCAGGTGAACGGCGCGAAGTCGAAGGGCGGCAGCCAGCCGCCGAGGAACAGGATGGTGGCCAGCGCGCACATCAGCACGATGGCGACATACTCACCGAGGAAGAACAGCAGGAACGGCGTCGACGAGTATTCGACCATGTGACCGGCGACCAGTTCCGATTCGGCTTCCACCAGGTCGAAAGGCGGCCGGTTCGTCTCGGCCAGCGCCGAGATGAAGAAGATGACGAACATCGGGAACAGCGACAGCCAGTGCCAGTCGAGGAAGGTGTTGGGCAGGCCGAGCTTAGTGCCCAGCCCATCCTGCTGCGACAAGACGATGTCGGACAGGTTGAGCGAACCGGCGCACAAAAGCACGGTGACGATGACGAAGCCGATCGAGACTTCGTAGGAAACCATCTGTGCGGCCGAGCGAAGCGCGCCGAGGAACGGATATTTCGAGTTGGACGCCCAGCCGCCCATGATCACGCCATAGACCTCGAGCGAAGAGATGGCGAAGACATAGAGGATGCCGACATTGACGTTGGCGATCGCCCAGCCCTGGTTGACCGGAATGACCGCCCAGGCCGAGATCGCCAGCACGGCAGAAACCAGCGGCGCCAGGAGAAAAACGCCCTTGTTGGCGCCGGACGGGATGACCGGTTCCTTGAAGACGAACTTCAAAAGATCGGCGAAGGCCTGCAGCGTGCCCCACGGGCCGACCACGTTCGGGCCGCGGCGCAGCTGCACCGCCGCCCAGATCTTGCGGTCGGCGTAGAGGATGTAGGCGACGAAGATCAAAAGCACGACGATCAGCACGACTGACTTGAGAAGGATCAGCAGCGCCGGCAGCACGTAGAAGGAGAAGAAAGTGTCCATGCTTATTCCGCCGCCTGCTTGAAGCCGCTCTTGGCCAGTGCCGAGCATTCCGCCATCACGGCCGATGCCCGCGCGATCGGGTTGGTCAGGTAGAAGTCCGTGACCGGCGAGGTGAAGGTGCCCTTGTTCAACCGCCCGCCGAGCTTCGCAACTTTGGCGATGTCCTCGGCATTGCCGGCCACGACCTGATCGATACGGGCCAGATGCGGGAATTCGCCATAGAGCTTCGCACGCAGCTGCGGCAGCGAATCGAACGGCAGCTTCTTGCCCAGCACATCCGACAGCGCCCGCAGGATCGCCCAGTCCTCGCGCGCATCGCCCGGCGCGAAGCCGGCGCGGTTGGTCTGCTGCACGCGGCCTTCGGTGTTGACATAGGTGGCCGACTTTTCGGTGTAGGCTGCCGCCGGCAGGATGACATTGGCGCGGTGTGCACCCTGGTCACCATGCGTGCCGATATAGACGACGAAGGCGCCGCCGGTCTTGGCAATGTCGATTTCGTCGGCGCCGAGCAGGAACAGCAGTTCCACCTCGCCCAGCATCCCGGCGACGTTCTTGCCGCTCTCGCCCGGCACGAAGCCGAGATCGAGGCCGCCGACGCGACCGGCCGCGTTGTGCAGCACTGCAAAGCCGTTCCAGTCCGCCCTTGCGGCGTTGACGGCGGCGGCGAGCTTTGCCGCTTGGCCGAGCACGGCCGCACCATCGGCGCGCGCCAGGGCGCCCTGGCCGACGATGATCAGCGGATGCGTCGCCTTCTTCAGCGTCTGGAAGAACTTGCCATTGCCGTCGGCCAGATCCTTCAGCGAATCCGGTCCGGCGCCCAGTTGTTCATAGTCGTAGCGCGTGTCGCCGACATCGCCGATGACGCCGACCGGCAGATTGCCGATCCGCCAACGCTTGCGGATGCGCGCGTTGAGCACCGAGGCTTCATAGCGCGGATTGGCGCCGATGATCAGCACCGCGTCGGCCTGCTCGATGCCCTCGATGGTCGGGTTGAAGATATAGCTGGCCCGGCCGAGCGCCGGATCGAGTGCGGCGCCGTCCTGACGGCAGTCGGTGTTCTTCGAACCGAGCGAAGCCATCAGCAGCTTCAGCGCGTAGATTTCCTCGACCGCGGCGAGATCGCCTGCAATGGCGCCGATCTTTTCTGGTTTTGTCTTCGACACCGCATCCTTGATCGCGGCAAAGGCCTCGGCCCAGCTTGCCGGTGCCAGCTTGCCATCCTTGCGCACATAGGGGCGGTCGAGGCGCTGCGTGCGCAGACCGTCCCAGATGAAGCGGGTCTTGTCGGAGATCCACTCCTCGTTCACCTGCTCGTTGACGCGCGGCAGGATGCGCATCACTTCGCGGCCGCGGCTGTCGACGCGGATCGCCGAGCCGACGGCGTCCATCACGTCGATGGATTCGGTCTTGGTCAGTTCCCACGGCCGCGCCTGGAAGGCGAACGGCTTCGAAGTCAGCGCGCCGACCGGGCAAAGGTCGATGACATTGCCTTGCAGCTCCGAGGTCATCGCCTGTTCGAGATAGGTGGTGATCTCGGCGTCCTCGCCACGGCCGATCAGGCCGAGTTCGGAAATGCCGGCGACTTCGGTGGTGAAGCGGACGCAGCGCGTGCAATGGATGCAGCGGTTCATCACCGTCTTGACCAGCGGGCCGATATACTTGTCTTCGACCGCGCGCTTGTTCTCGTGATAGCGCGAGGAATCGACGCCAAAGGCCATCGCCTGGTCCTGCAGGTCGCATTCGCCGCCCTGGTCGCAGATCGGGCAATCCAGCGGATGGTTGATCAGCAGGAATTCCATCACGCCCTCGCGGGCCTTCTTGACCATCGGCGTGTTGGTGAAGATCTCCGGCGCCTCGCCATTCGGGCCGGGGCGCAGGTCGCGCACGCCCATGGCGCAGGAGGCCTGCGGCTTGGGCGGTCCGCCCTTCACCTCGATCAGGCACATGCGGCAATTGCCGGCGATCGACAGCCGCTCATGGAAGCAGAAACGCGGCACTTCCGCGCCAGCGTCTTCCGCCGCCTGCAGCAGCGTGTAGTGGTCGGGTACAGTGATCTCTTTCCCGTCGACCTTGAGCTTTGCCATTCGCCTCGAACCCCTGCGGATTTCCCGCAATCTCTTGTCCCGGGCACGGTCGAAACCGTACCCGGCATTTCAATCATTTCCCGACGGCGAGTGCCGTCGCCTGGGCAGTCCAATCGTCACGGACGATACGGCCGGTGAGCGACAAATAATCCTCGACCCAGGCAACCTCTTCCGGCGCCCAGGCCGCGACCTGGGCATATGTCCAGATGCCCAGGCCATTGAGAACCTGCTCCAGCTTCGGGCCGATGCCCGATATCGCCTTGAGATCCGACGGCTTCCCGGGCTTGTCCATAGCCTTTGGCTGCCGGAAATCCTCCGGCATCAACGCGGCCGGAACCGCGCCCGCGATCGGGCCTGCGTCGACGACCGGCACCGTGTCGGCTGCTTCCCTGGCAACCATGTCAGTCACATCCTGCGCGAAGGATTGCGCTTCGGCGATCAAGGTCTTGGTCGCCGCGCGGGCGGCCTTGGAAGCGCTCTTTTCCGTCTCCGGGAAACGCTCGGTGCGCGCCTCGAAATCATCGACGATCGGCTGCAGCAGCCGTTGCGAGGCTTCGGCAGCCCCCGAGAGTGCGCCCAGCCAGACGCCGAAGGCGTGGTTCGCCAGCCCGATACCGAGCGCCGACATCGCCGCGGCACCCGCGACAGGGTGCGCGAGAAGGTTGACGGCGCTCGCCATCTCCTTCGGCATCATCCTGGTCAGATCCTGATTCATCTTCTCGTATTGGTCCAAATTGGGCATCAAAGAGTAGGGTGTCGAATACGGCGCCATAGATATCTCCTGGTCGTTTCTTCGTTCGCCCGCCCCGGTTGTCTCAAATCGGGCACTTGCCCGCATTCCGCTTCGGGTTTTTCGCCCGAATTCACAATTTCTCTATTCCGCCGCCACCATCACCGGCTCGGCCCGGTGCGCATTGCGCGAAAACTCGTCGATGCGGCGTTCCACCTCGCCGCGGAAATGCCGCATCAGACCCTGGATCGGCCATGCCGCCGCGTCGCCCAGCGCGCAGATCGTGTGGCCCTCGACCTGTTTGGTGACATCGAGCAGCATGTCGATCTCGCGCTTCTGCGCTTCGCCGCGCACCAGCCGTTCCATCACCCGCCACATCCAGCCGGTGCCTTCACGGCACGGCGTGCACTGGCCGCAGCTCTCGTGCTTGTAGAAGTAGGAAAGCCGCGCGATCGCCTTCACGATATCGGTCGACTTGTCCATGACGATGACAGCCGCCGTGCCGAGGCCGGATTTGAGGTCGCGCAACGCGTCGAAATCCATCGGCGTATCGATGATCTGCTCTGCCGGCACAAGTGGCACCGAAGCGCCGCCCGGGATGACCGCCAGGAGATTGTCCCAGCCGCCACGAATGCCGCCGCAATGCGTCTCGATCAGTTCGCGGAACGGGATCGACATCGCCTCTTCGACCGTGCACGGGTTGTTGACGTGGCCGGACACGCAAAAAAGCTTGGTACCGACATTGTTGGGCCGGCCGAAGGACGAGAACCAGGCGGCACCGCGGCGCAGGATGGTCGGCGCAACGGCGATGGATTCGACATTGTTCACGGTTGTCGGGCAACCATACAAGCCGACATTGGCCGGAAATGGCGGCTTCAGCCGCGGCTGGCCCTTCTTGCCTTCGAGGCTTTCGAGCAGAGCGGTCTCCTCGCCGCAGATATAGGCGCCGGCACCATGGTGCATGTAGATGTCGAAGTCGTAGCCGGACGTGTTGTTCTTGCCGATCAGCTTGGCCTCGTAAGCCTCGTCGATGGCCCGCTGCAGCGCCTCGCGCTCGCGGATGAACTCGCCGCGAACATAGATGTAGGCGGCAATCGCGCCCATGGCGAAGCCGGCAAGCAGCGCGCCCTCGACCAGCGTGTGCGGGTCATTGCGCAGGATGTCGCGATCCTTGCAGGTGCCGGGCTCGGATTCGTCTGCATTGATGACGAGGTAGCTCGGCCGGCCGTCGCTCTGCTTGGGCATGAACGACCATTTCAGGCCGGTCGGGAAGCCGGCGCCGCCGCGCCCACGCAGGCCGGATGCCTTCATCTCGTTGACGATCCACTCGCGCCCCTTGGCGACGATGCCGGGCGTGTTGTCCCAGGCGCCGCGCGCCATCGCGCCGGCCAGCGACTTGTCGAAGAGGCCGTAGATGTTGTTGAAGATGCGGTCTTTGTCCTGAAGCATTTTTCGTCCCTCAGACCGGCTTCTTGCCGAAGACGCGGATGTATTCGGCGACGCCACCCTTGGCGAGCGCCTTGGCCTGCTTGACCCAGTCGTCGCGATCGATGCGGCCGTGGAAAGCGAGATAACCGTCCACCCACTCGCGCTCGGCCTTCTTCCAGGACGCTACCTGCGCGAAGGTGAAAATACCAAGCGAATGCAGGACGCCCTCGATCTTCGGGCCGACACCGGAGATCAACTTGAGGTCGTCGACCAGCGCAGGCCTGTCGATGCCGGCCGGACGGTTCTTGTCCTCGAGCGACGGCTTGGCCGGCTTGGCAGCCTTCGCGGCCGGCACCTTGACTTCCGGCGCCTTGAAGGCGCTCGCCGGCTCGGCCTTGGTCTTCGGACCGTGGCGCTGCTTGGAAACCTGCTCGACCTCGGAGGCTGCCTTGTTGGCATTGGCGGCCGAATGCAGCGGGGCCGAAACACTGGCCGCTTTTTCAACTGCCGGCGCGACCTTGGTCTTTGAAGGCGTCTTCAAAGCCGGGCTGGTTTCAGGGGCATCGGTCTTCGGCTTGCTGGCATTGGACGGAGCGACAGGGACGGCAGCCGGCGCGACCGTGGCGATTATCGCGCCCGGGGCCGCCTGGGCGGCCTTGGCTGCCTGCTCGGCTTCCCTGTCGCGGGTCGACTTGAGGATCGCCTTTTCGCTCTTCAGGGTCGTGAGGCCGGAGGCTGGCTCCGAGCCGATGCGTCCGTCCTGCGGCCCGGGCTTCACCGAGGCGCCCTTGCCGGCGTCATAGAGATCGATGATTTCGGCCAGCCTTTCAGGCGTCAAATCCTCGAACGTATCCTTGAAAATCATCACCATCGGCGCGTTGACGCAGGCGCCGAGGCACTCGACCTCTTCCCACGACAAGGTGCCCTTGTCGTTGGTGTGGAACTGGTCGTGATGGATTTTTGAGCGGCACACATCCATCAGCGCTTCCGAGCCGCGCAGCATGCAGGGCGTGGTGCCGCAAACCTGGATATGGGCGCGGGTGCCGACCGGGCTCAGCTGGTACTGCGTATAGAAGGTGGCGACTTCCAGCCCTCGGATACGGGGCATGCCGAGCATGTCCGAAATCGTCTCGATCGCCGCCTTCGTCACCCAGCCTTCCTGCTCCTGCGCCAGCATCAAAAGCGGAATGATCGCCGACTGTTCGCGGCCCTTGGGATATTTCTTGAGCCATTGCTTCGCCGCTGCCGCGTTCGCCCGGTTGAAGGCGAAGGACGCTGGCTGGACGCTGGCTTCTGCGAGACGGCGGACTGACATTTAGCGATCGACCTCACCAAACACGATGTCGAGGGAGCCGAGAACGGCGGTGACGTCGGCCAGCATGTGGCCGCGGCAGAGGAAATCCATGGCCTGCAGATGCGCGAAACCGGGGGCGCGCAGCTTGCAGCGGTAGGGCTTGTTGGAGCCGTCGGAGACGAGATACACGCCGAACTCGCCTTTCGGCGCTTCGACCGCCGCATAGACCTCGCCGGCCGGCACGCGGTAGCCCTCGGTGTAGAGCTTGAAGTGATGGATCAACGCTTCCATCGAGCGCTTCATCGCCTGGCGCTTCGGTGGCACCACCTTGCCATCGAGGTTCGACACCGGGCCGGTGCTCTCCTTGCCGAGCAAAAGGTCGACGCACTGGCGCATGATCTTTGCCGACTGGCGCATTTCTTCCATGCGCACGAGGTAGCGGTCGAAGCAGTCGCCGTTCTTGCCGATCGGAATGTCGAAATCCATTTCCGAATAGCATTCATAGGGCTGCGACTTGCGCAGGTCCCAGGGCGCGCCCGAACCACGTATCATCACGCCCGAGAAGCCCCAGGCCCAGGCATCGGCCAGGGAGACGACGCCGATGTCGACATTGCGCTGCTTGAAGATGCGGTTGCCGGTGAGCAACTGATCGAGGTCGTCGATCGACTTCAGGAACGGGTCGATCCACTTGCCGATGTCCTCGACCAGCTTCTGCGGCAGGTCCTGATGGACGCCGCCGGGGCGGAAATAGGCGGCATGCATGCGCGAACCGGAGGCGCGTTCATAGAACACCATCAGCTTTTCGCGCTCGACGAAGCCCCACAGCGGCGGCGTCAGCGCGCCGACGTCCATCGCCTGCGTCGTCACATTGAGGATGTGCGACATGATGCGGCCGATCTCGCAGTAGAGCACGCGGATCAGCTGGCCGCGCTTCGGCACATCGATGCCGAGCAGACGCTCGGCGGCCAGCGCGAAAGCGTGTTCCTGGTTCATCGGCGCGCAATAGTCGAGCCGGTCGAGATAAGGTATGGCCTGCAGGTAGGTCTTGGCCTCCATCAGCTTTTCAGTGCCGCGGTGCAGCAGCCCGATATGCGGATCGACGCGATCGACGACTTCGCCGTCGAGCTCGAGAACCAACCTCAAAACACCATGCGCGGCAGGGTGTTGCGGTCCAAAGTTGATGTTGAAATTGCGGACGGAGGTTTCAGCCATTCTGGCGCCTCAATTCGTCTTGGCTTTTTCATCGCCCGGCAGGACGTAATCCGTCCCTTCCCATGGCGAGAGAAAATCGAAATTGCGGAATTCCTGCTTGAGCTCGACCGGCTCGTAGATGACGCGCTTGGCTTCGTCGTCGTAACGCACCTCGACGAAGCCGGTCAGCGGGAAATCCTTGCGCAGCGGATGGCCTTCGAACCCGTAGTCGGTCAACAGGCGCCGCAGATCCGGGTGGCCGGAGAACAGCACACCGTAGAGATCGTAGGTCTCGCGCTCGAACCAGTCGGCGCCGGGATAGACGCCGGTGATCGACGGCACCATCGTTTCTTCGTCGGCCTGCACCTTGACGCGGATGCGCACGTTCTGCTTCGGCGACAACAGATGATAGACGACGTCGAAGCGCTTGGCCCGCGACGGATAGTCGGCGCCGCAGACATCGATGATCGAGATGAACTGGCAGCGCGCGTCGTCGCGCAGGAAGGTCATCACCTCGACCAGATCGCGCGGCTCGACGTGAACGGTGAGTTCGCCATAGGCCATCACCGCGTCATTCATGCGGCCGATCAGCCTCTCGCCGAGATAGGTCGACAGTTCGCTCAGGGATGCGGTCATGGATTTACCGTTCGATCGTGCCGGTGCGGCGGATCTTCTTCTGCAGGAGAAGAATGCCGTAAAGCAGCGCTTCGGCGCTCGGCGGACAGCCGGGCACATAGATGTCGACCGGCACGATGCGGTCGCAGCCGCGCACCACCGAATAGGAATAGTGGTAGTAGCCGCCGCCATTGGCGCAGGAACCCATCGAGATGACGTAGCGCGGCTCCGGCATCTGGTCGTAGACCTTGCGCAGCGCCGGGGCCATCTTGTTGGTGAGCGTGCCGGCAACGATCATGATGTCGGACTGGCGCGGAGACGCGCGAGGCGCAACACCGAACCTCTCCGAGTCATAGCGCGGCATCGAGGTGTGGATCATCTCGACCGCGCAGCAGGCGAGGCCGAAGGTCATGAACATCAGCGAACCGCTGCGCGCCCAGGTGATCAGCGCTTCCGTCGAGGTGACGAGAAAACCCTTGTCGGCGAGTTCATTGTTGATTTCGAGGAAGAAAGGATCGTCCTCCCCCACCGGCCTGCCAGTGTTGGGATCGATCAGACCCTTTGGCTTTGGCGCGACGAGCGTGCCGGAACTGTTGTTCAATCCCATTCCAGCGCTCCTTTTTTCCATTCATAGGCAAAGCCGATGGTCAGCACCGCCAAAAAGACCATCATCGACCAGAAGCCGAGCATGCCGATCTTCGAGAAGGACACCGCCCACGGGAACAGGAAGGCCACTTCCAGATCGAAGATGATGAACAGGATCGAGACCAGGTAGAAGCGAATGTCGAATTTCATGCGGGCGTCGTCGAACGAGTTGAAACCGCACTCGTAGGCGGAAAGCTTTTCGGGATCGGGATTGCGGTAGGCGACCAGGAAGGGGGCGGCCAACAGCGCCAGGCCGACGACGAGTGCAACGCCGATGAACAGGACGATGGGCAGGTATGAACCTAAAAGTGCGTTCATGCTCGGCTTTCCGTTGGCGCCAATCCACGTTGATTACAGCACCGGACCCTAATGCGGAAGCGTGACAGTTTAACCGCTGAACCGTTTTAAGGGCCTATGCTGCAACGCGGCGAGGGTTAGCGCAGCACTTCCAGCGAAGCAAGTCAAACCTTGTTCAAAACGCGGTGCTGGACGGCATATCCGAGGAAACTGGTCCGATCCGCTCCTGTTTGATTTCCTTCTCTTTTCACTCCACTTTTGTCTCCTGACATGGTTGCCGCCAAAACCCTGCTAGCATGGGCCGGAATCACCCATCAGAACTTCGGCCAACCACCCTCAGAGTGATGTCTGCATGAAGGAAAAGTTCTCGCTTGCCATGGCCCGGCGCATCGCGCTCGCCGCCCAGGGGTTTCTCGATCCCCGCCCCGCCGGTATGCCCGACCGCCGCCATTTCGCCCGCGTTCTCTCCCGCATCGGCCTGCTGCAGATCGATTCCGTCAGTGCAGTGGTGCGCGCCCACTATATGCCGCTCTATTCGCGCCTTGGCCCCTACCCCTTCGCTCTGCTCGACAACGCCGCCGTGACGCGCAAGCGCACGGTGTTTGAATACTGGGCACACGAAGCCTCCTTCCTGCCGGTCGAGACCTACCCGCTGATGCGCTGGCGCATGCAGCGGGCCGAGCGCGGCGACGAAATGTATCTCGGCCTCGCCAAATGGGGCCGCGAACATGCTGGCTACATCGAACAGATCTATCGCGAGGTCGTTGAGCGCGGGCCGATCGCCGCTTCCGCGCTCGAAGGCCAGAAAGGCTCGGGCGGCTGGTGGGGCTGGAGCCATGCCAAGCACGCCTTCGAATGGCTGTTCTGGGCCGGGCGCATCACAACGGCGCACCGTCGCGGTTTCGAGCGGTTCTACGATCTGCCGGAGCGCGTGCTGCCGCAGGCGATCCTCGACCTGCCGGTGCCCGCCGCCGAGGACGCGCACCGCGAGTTGCTGCGCATTTCTGCCCGCGCCCACGGCATCGCGACATCAGGCGACCTGCGCGACTATTTCCGCCTGTCGCCCGCCGACATGAAGGGCCGACTGGAGGAACTGGTTGAAACAGGCGAACTGCTGCCTGTGCGTGTCGAAGGCTGGGACAAGCCGGCCTATCTTCATAAAGACGCGCGTTTGCCACGAAAAATCGAGGCCCGCGCTTTGCTGGCGCCGTTCGATCCGGTCGTCTTCGAACGGTCACGCACGGAGCGGCTGTTCGATTTCCACTATCGCATCGAGATCTATACCCCGGCCGATAAACGCCAGTATGGCTACTACGTCCTGCCGTTCCTGCTCGGCGACCGGATCGTCGGCCGCGTCGACCTCAAGGCCGATCGCCCCGCCAGTGTCCTGCGCATCCATGCCGCCTATGCAGAGCCCGGCGCGCCGCCTGAAACCGCTGCAGAACTCTTCGAGGAATTGAAGCAGATGCAGGGCTGGCTCGGCCTTGAACGTATTGAAGTGACATCAGCCGGTGATTTGGGTCCGGCGCTGGCCGACCTGACCGTGTCGTAAGCCCACGTTGACACCGCCGCCCGCAAAAGCCTAAATCCGCTCCAGACGGTCTCCTCTCTTCAACGAGAGGAGCCAAGAGGGAATGCGGTGCGAAATTCCGATTTCAAATCCGCGGCTGTCCCCGCAACTGTAAGCGAAGAGCCAAGGCCGAAAGCCACTGGGGTATTCCCGGGAAGGCGGCTACCCAAGGCGATGACCCGCGAGCCAGGAGACCTGCCGTCTGCGACTATAGAATCCGATCGCCCGGCGGGTTTCCGGGCAAGGAGCCCGATTTTTGGACCACGACAGCAGTTTTTCGGCTGGCACAGCGGACAATTCGTCCGGCGAGAGCGATGCCCTTGCCGGCGTGACGGTCATCGTCTGTGCTTCCTGTCGCGATGAAACAGGTTCCGATGCTCATCCCCGCGCCGGCGAACTGCTCGCGGATGATACACGCCGCGCTGCATCTGGCGAAAACATCCGCGTCCGCAGCGTCGAATGCCTCGGCAATTGCAAGCGCCGGCTCAGTGCCGCCATCCTGCGCGACGGCTGCTGGAGCTACGTCTTCGGCGACCTGACCACAACCGGCGGCGCCGACCTCGTCACCGGCGCCAAACTCTTCGCCACCTCGACCGACGGCCTGATCCCGTGGCGCGGCCGTCCCGATAGCCTCAAGCGCGGCCTCGTGGCCCGCATCCCTCCCCTCGACCTGCTGAAGGACTGATCATGACTGCTTCCGTCTCCCGCGTCCCCTGCACCGTCGTCACCGGCTTCCTCGGCGCCGGCAAGACGACGCTGATCCGCCATCTCCTGGAAAACGCTGGCGGCAAGCGGATCGCCATCATCGTCAATGAGTTCGGCGACATCGGCATCGACGGCGAGATCCTGAAGGGCTGCGGCATCGACACGTGCCCGGAGGAAAACATCGTCGAACTGGCCAATGGCTGCATCTGCTGCACCGTTGCGGACGATTTCGTGCCGGCGCTCGACCAGATCCTGTCGCTGTCGCCGAAGGTCGACCACATCCTGATCGAGACCTCGGGCCTGGCTCTGCCCAAGCCACTGGTCCAGGCCTTTCAGTGGCCGACAGTGAGGAGCCGCGTGACGGTCGATGGTGTCATCGCCGTCGTCGACGGTCCCGCACTCGCCGAAGGCCGCGTCGCCAATGACATGGACGCACTTCAGGCACAGCGCGCCCAGGATGAGACGCTCGATCACGACGATCCGGTCGAGGAGGTGTTCGAGGACCAGATCGCCTGCGCCGACCTGATCATCCTGTCGAAGAGCGACCTGATGGACACTGCGGGCTCCGCCCGCGCCAACGCCATCATCAATGAGCACATCGCTCGCGCCGTGAAGATCGTGCCGACGTCGCAAGGCAAGGTCGATCCGTCGGTGCTGCTCGGCCTTGGCCTTGCCGTCGAGGACGACATCGAGAACCGCAAGACCCACCACGACGACGAACTCGACCACGAGCACGACGACTTTGACTCTTTCGTCATCGACATTGCCTCGATCGCCAATCCCGATGACCTGGCAAAGCGCGTCGCTACCGCCGCCGAGGAAGAGAACGTGCTGCGCGTGAAAGGCTTCGTCGAGGTCGGCGGCAAGCCGATGCGGCTCTTGCTGCAGGCCGTAGGACCGCGCGTCAATCACTACTACGACCGCGCCTGGACCGCCGGGGATGACCGCCGCTCGCGCCTCGTCGTCATCGGCCTGAAGGGGCTGAACCGCCCGGCGATCGAGCGTATACTCGCCGGCTGACGCAAACCACGGGCCGCGATGCACATCCTCACAACGACCTCCGCCTCGCTCGACGATCTCGCCGAGCCGGTCGATCTGCGGCAGACGCCGGCGGATATCGTGGCCCTGTCCTTCACCGACAGCGATCTTGCCGGACTGGCGGCGGCATGGAAGGCCGATGCCGAGCGCCTGCCCTCGATGCGGCTGGCGGCCTTGCGCGACCTGCGTCATCCGATGTCCGTCGACCTCTGGGTCGACAGCGTCGCCCGCCACGCCAAAGTTATCCTCGTGCGCATCCTCGGCGGCTACGACTGGTGGCGCTACGGCTGCGACCAGCTTGCCTCGACCGCCCGCGCGCGCGGCATAAAACTGGCTCTGCTGCCCGGCGAATGCCGCGACGAGGATCTGCGCCTGATCGAAGCCTCGACACTGCCGCGCGAGGAACTCAACGGCCTGCTCGACTATTTTCGCGAGGGCGGTCTGGCTAATATGAACGCGCTGGTGCAGAAGCTGGCGCGGCTGGCAGGGTCTGAAGCAACAATTTCGGCGCCTGTCGCGGTACCGAAGGCCGGCTACTATGAGCCGGGCCGCGGGGTCGTCCCCCTTCCTCTCGAGGGGCAAGGAAACACCGCGCCTGTCATCCCCATCCTGTTCTACCGTTCGATGCTGCTGGCCGCCGATGTCGCACCGATCGACGCCCTTTTTGAAGCGCTGCGGCAGCGCCGTATGACGCCGGTCCCCATCTTCGTCTCCAGCCTCAAGGACCCGGTATCGCAGGCGTTCGTCGAAACCGCGCTGGCCGCGTTGAAACCTGCCGCCATCGTCACCGCGACCGCCTTCGCGTCCGGCGCCGAACCCGGCGTCGAAACCCTGTTCGATCGTGCCGGCGTGCCAGTCTTCCAGGTCATCGTCGCCACCACCCGCCACGACATCTGGGAAAACAACCAGCGTGGGCTGGCGCCCGCCGACCTCGCAATGCATGTCGTGCTGCCCGAACTCGACGGCCGCATCCTGGCCGGCGCCATTTCCTTCAAGGGCGAAAGCGAGGTTGATCCAGCACTTGGTCACCGCGCCTTCGCCAACCGGCCGGAGCCGGATCGTGTGGCGCAAATCGCGGACCGCGTCGCGGCCTTCATCAAGCTGCAAGAAACGCCCCGCGCCGAGCGCAAGCTTGCCATCCTGATCCCGGATTACCCGAGTGCCCCGGGCCGCACCGGCTATGCCGTCGGCCTCGACGTGCCGTCCAGCGTGCTGGCGATGCTGCATGACCTCAAGGGACAGGGCTATGCCGTTGACGGCATTCCGCAAACGCCGCGTGAGCTGTTGGATTTGCTGGAAAGTTCAAACCACGGGCTGAAGCTTGACGACTATCTGTGCTTCTCAACCGAACTGCCGAGGGCGGCGATAGCTGCCGTAGAAGCCGCCTGGGGTAAGGCGAAAGATGAAACAGGTTTGCGCGACGCGCTAACCTCCGCAAATTTCCCCTTCCGCGCCGCCACCTTCGGCAACGTCACCGTGGCGCTTGCTCCCGACCGCGGCCGGTCAGTGGATCGGCGCGCCGATTATCACGACCCGACGCTGCCGCCGCGGCATGCGCTGATCGCCTTCGGCCTGTGGCTGCGCAAGTCGCTCGGCGCTCATGCGCTTGTCCATGTCGGCGCCCACGGCACGCTGGAATGGCTGCCCGGCAAGACGGTTGCGCTCAGCCAGGACTGCTTTCCCGAGATCGTCACCGGTCCCTTGCCCGTGATCTATCCCTTCATCGTCTCCAACCCCGGCGAAGCGGCACAGGCCAAGCGGCGCATCGCTGCCGTCACCCTTGGGCATCTGCCGCCGCCGCTGACCGGCGCCGGACTGGACGAGGATCAGCACAGGCTCGAGCGGCTGGTCGACGAGTATGCCCAGGCCGATGGGCTCGACCGCCGCCGCCGAGATCGTCTGGCAAAGCTGATCGTCGACACCGCCCAGAAGACCGGCCTCGCCTCAGAAGCCGGCGTTGCCAAAACCGACGCGCCCGACGAGGCGTTGCGCCGCATCGACGCCTGGCTTTGCGACCTCAAGGATTTCGCCATCAAGGACGGGCTGCATATCTACGGCCGCGCCTCCGAGGACGAGCCTGACACTATGCGACGTCAAAGCGCGGCTGCCGAGACGATGGCATTCCTGGCGGCACTCGATGGCCGCCACGTCAAGGCCGGCCCGGCAGGAGCGCCGGCGCGCGGACGCGCCGATGTATTGCCCACCGGCCGCAACCTGTTCACGTCGGACCCGCGCACCATGCCGACGCCGACCGCCTATGACCTCGGCAAAGCGGCAGCGGAAGAAGTGGTGCGTGGCTATATGCAGTCGCATGGCGACTGGCCGCGTTCGCTGGTCATCGACCTCTGGGGCTCAGCCTCGCTGCGCACCGGCGGCGAGGAGATCGCACAGGGCCTGGCGCTGATGGGCTGCCGGCCGCAATGGGATGCCGCGACCGGCCGCATCACCGGCATCGAGGTGCTACCGCCGGCAACCGTCGGCCGACCACGCGTCGACGTCACCTGGCGCATTTCCGGCCTGTTCCGAGACATGTTCCCAACCCAGATCGCGCTGATCGATGCCGCGGCCAACGCCGTTGCCGCCCGCGACGAGGAGGATTCGGAAAACCCGCTCGCGGCCAAGACCCGCGCGGATGGCAAGATCAGCCCGCGCATCTTCGGCACCTCGCCCGGCACTTACGGCGCCGGCGTCGAGGACTTGCTGTCGAGCGGCGACTGGGCAGCGCGCGAAGAGATCGGCCGCGCCTATCTCGACGCCACCTCGCATGCCTATGGCGGCGCCGGGGGCGAAGGCGTCTCGGCACCCGGCGCCTTCGAGGGCCGCATCGCCGAAGCCGATCTTCTCGTCCACACCGGCGACGATCCCGGCCGCGATATTCTCGAAGGCTCCGCCGACGTCGCCTTCATCGGCGGATTTTCGGCGGCCCTGGCGGCGCTTGGCAGGAATGCCGATGTCATCGTGCTCGACACCACCGATCCGCAAAAGCCGAGGCCGCGTTCGCTTGGTGCGGCGGTGGCCCGCATCGTACGGGCCCGCGCCGTCAATCCACGCTTCATATCAGGGCAGATGCGCCACGGCCCGCGCGGCGCCTCCGAATTCGCCGAAACCGTCGATCGCCTGGTCGGCTTCGCCGAAACCACCCTCGCAATATCAGGCACGCTGATCGAGGCCGTGCATGATGCCTATCTCGGCGATCCCCTGGTGCGTGCCTTCATCCTGCGCGAAAACCCTGCAGCCGCCAAAGTCATCGCCGAGCGCTTCCTGTCGGCGCGGCGGCGCGGGCTCTGGCATCCCTTGCGCAATTCCATCGACGACGATCTCGCCGCGCTGATTGCCGAGGCTGAAGCGCTTGGGGTTGCGGCATGAACGCCTTCTCGCGTCGCGGCGCCTGCCCGGCTCTGGCAGCCCCCATGCAGACCGGCGATGGCCTGCTGGTGCGGCTCAACCCCGTTGCTGGAGGCCCATCTTCTGGAGGATTGTCGCCAAAGCTTTTGATCGCACTCGCCGAATCGGCCCTGCGGCACGGCAACGGCATCATGGAAGTCACCGCGCGCGGCAGTTTGCAGATACGCGGCCTGACACCGGAAAGCGCGCCGCTGCTGGCGACGGAGGTCGATGCGCTTGATATCGCTGTGCGGACCGGCGTGCCGGTCGAGACCGGGCCGCTGGCGGGCATCGATCCGCTGGAAGTCGCCGATCCGAGGCCGCTGGCCGAACGGATCAGGGCAGCGGTCGAGGAAGCCGGGCTCGTGCAACGGCTCGGCCCGAAGGTTTCGGTCGTTGTCGACGGCGGCGGGCAGCTTCTACTGGATTCGGTAACGGCCGATGTGCGGCTTGCCGCAACGCGCAGCGATGCGGGAGTACGGTGGCTGGTGTCTGCCGCGGGCGATGGACAGAATGCGAGGCCGCTGGCCACGGTGGAAGACGATGCTGCATGCGATATTGCCATTGCCGTGCTCAGGATGACTGCCGAGAAGGGCCGCGAAGCCCATGCAAGGGATTTGACCGAGAGGCAGCTAGCTTCTCTTGCAAGTTGGCACTCCGTCCCACCCCCCTCTGTCCTGCCGGACATCTCCCCCGCAAGGGGGGAGATTGGGCCATCATCTCCGCTTTCGCTAGTCGCAGGCGTTGCAGCAATCACTCAGCGTCCAAAAGGAGAGCCGGCGGCAGAGCTGCCGATCTCCCCCCTTGCGGGGGAGATGTCCGGCAGGACAGAGGGGGGTGGGCAGGATCGCTATCCTGCGCCATCGACTCGCTCTCCCATCGGAACTTTCGACCTCGCCGCCTCTGGCGTCGCCCTCGCCATTGCCCTGCCCTATGGCAGCATGCCAGCGGACAAGATCATCGCCCTCACCCAGGGCGCCCTCGCCCTTGGCACAACCGAAATCCGCCTGGCGCCAAGCCGTACCCTGCTCTTTCTCGGTCAGCCGATAGCCGCTAACCAGCCTCTTCAGGACTCGGCCGCCACCCTCGGATTCGTCACCGACGCCGCCGATCCGCGCACACGCATCGCCGCTTGTCCCGGCACGCCGGCCTGCGCCTCCGGCCGGATCGCCACGCGCGACATTGCCGAGGCGATTGCCGCTGAAAATGCCGACATCCTCGACTTCACCTTGCACATTTCCGGCTGCGCCAAGGGCTGCGTCCATCCGGGCAAAGCAGCGCTTACGCTGGTCGGCGGCGAAAACGGAGCCGGACTTGTCGTGAACGCGACGGCAAAGGGCCTTCCTGCCGGCTACAGGCCGGGCTATGACGCCGCGCGCGGCATCAGCCGCGTCGCGGCAGCAATCCGCAGCGCACGACTTCCCGGCGAAACAGCCGCCGCTTGCCTGACAAGGCTTGGCGCGGCCGGCATCGCCGAGGCTTATCGACAGGCCCAAACTTACCAACGGAAATGAGCATGGCCGCCTACGACTACATCCACGACGGCACGGCGATCTACGAGCGCTCCTTCGCCATCATTCGCGCCGAGGCTGACCTGTCGCGCTTCTCCGAAGCAGAGGCCGATGTCGCCATCCGCATGATCCATGCCTGCGGCCAGGTCGAAGCTGCCAGCCATTTTGTCTTTTCGACGGGTTTCGTTGCCGCCGCGCGCACGGCACTTTCGGCTGGTGCGCCGATCTTCTGCGATGCGGAAATGGTTTCGCATGGCGTCACCCGCGCCAGGCTGCCGGCCGGCAACGAGGTGATCTGCACCTTGCGCGACCCGCGCACACACGAAATCGCCAGGGAGATCGGCAACACCCGCTCCGCGGCCGCCATCGACCTGTGGGGAGAGCGCATGGCCGGCTCGGTGGTCGCCATCGGCAATGCGCCGACCGCGCTCTTCTATTTGCTGGAAAAACTGCGCGACGGTGCGCCGAAGCCGGCGGCGATCATCGGCATGCCGGTCGGCTTCGTCGGCGCGGCCGAATCCAAGGATGCGTTGGCCGAGAATTCCTATGGCGTGCCCTATGCCATCGTGCGCGGCCGGCTTGGTGGCAGCGCCATGACTGCCGCGGCACTCAACGCCCTGGCGAGGCCTGGCCTGTGAACGCGCTCCCCAAAGGCCGTCTCGTCGGTGTCGGCACCGGTCCCGGCGATCCCGAACTGTTGACGCTGAAAGCCGCACGAGCCTTGGCCGAGGCCGATGTCGTGGCGTATTTCGCCAAACGCGGCAACAACAGCAACGCGCGCGCCATCGTCGAAGCCCAATTTCGCCCGGGCATGACGGAACTGCCGCTGCTCTATCCCGTCACCACCGAAATCGACAAGGATCACGACGACTACCGTTCGCAGATCGCCGGTTTCTACGAGGAGTCAGCCGAGAAGGTCGCCGAACACCTTGAAGCAGGCAGGATGGTTGCCGTGCTGTCCGAGGGCGATCCGCTGTTCTACGGCTCCTACATGCACCTGCATGTGCGGCTCGCCCATCGCTTTCCGACCGAGGTCATTCCCGGCGTCACCGCCATGTCCGGCTGCTGGTCGGCGACCGGCTTGCCGATTGTCCAGGGCGACGATGTGCTGACGGTATTGCCGGGCACAATGAGCGAGTTCGAGCTCACCCGACGGCTGGCCGACACCGACGCCGCCGTCATCATGAAGGTCGGCCGCAACCTGCCCAAGATCAGGCGGGCGCTGGAGGCAACCGGCAAGCTGGCGCGCGCCGTCTATGTCGAGCGCGGCACCATGGCCGGCAGCGTCTCGATGCGACTTGCCGACAAGCAGGACGACAAGGCGCCTTATTTTGCCATCGTGCTTGTCGCCGGCTGGTCCGGCCGGCCCGGCGTCTTGGGAGCGCAGGCATGAGCGGCCGTCTCACCGTCATCGGGCTCGGGCCCGGCAATGCCGATCAGGTGACGCCTGAGGCCAGCCACGCCGTGGCGCAGGCGGCGTTCTTCTACGGCTATAAGCCCTATCTCGACCGGCTCGAATTGCGCCCGGATCAGACTCGCGTTGCCTCCGACAACCGCGAGGAACTCGCCCGCTCCAAGGACGCCTTGACCAAAGCCGCGGAAGGCCATGACGTCGCCGTCGTTTCCGGTGGCGACCCCGGCGTCTTCGCCATGGCGGCTGCCGTCTGCGAGGCGATCGAGGCCGGCCCTGCTGAATGGCGTGCGGTCGATGTCGCCGTGGTGCCCGGCATCACCGCCATGCTCGCCGTTGCCGCCCGCATCGGTGCCCCGCTCGGCCATGATTTCTGCGCCATTTCGCTGTCCGACAATCTGAAGCCCTGGGAATTGATCGAGTTGCGCCTGCTGGCGGCGGCCGGCGCCGGCTTCGTCATCGCGCTCTACAATCCGATCAGCAAGGCGCGCCCCTGGCAGCTCGGCCGCGCCTTCGAATGCCTGACCGCGATCCTGCCCGGCACCACACCGGTGATTTTCGGCCGTGCCGCCGGCCGTCCCGACGAGCGCATCGAAGTCACTCTGCTGGCCGATGTCGACGCGCGAAGAGCTGATATGGCGACCTGCATCATCATCGGCTCGCCTGAAACCAGGATCATCAAGCGCGACGACAGGCCCGCGCTGGTCTACACGCCGCGCTCGTCCACAGGTCAGAGAAGATGATCGGCTCCGAACTGGTTGACAATGGCGGCCAGCGCTTCGACGGTTTCAGCCGAAGGGACATCCGGCAGGGCCGGCCTTTGGATCATGACCACATCGATGCCAAGTGCTCGCGCCGCGGCGATCTTGCCATAGGTTGCGTCACCGCCGCTGTTCTTGGACACCACGACATCGATGCGATGCTCTTGGAGCAGCGCGCGTTCTTCCGCCTCGCGGAACGGCCCCCGGGCCAAAAGATAGTTAGCATCGGGAACGGCCAGCTTCGGCTCGACCGCATCGACGCTGCGGATGAGATAGTGATGCTGGGGCGCTGCTTCGAAAGCGGCAACCTCTTGCCGGCCCAGCGCCAGAAAGGCACGACGAGGCGCGGGACCCAGCGCTTGCACGGCATCGCTGACGATATCGACCTGCGTCCAGCGGTCGCCTGCGACAGGCTCCCAGCCCGGCCGCCGCAAGGCGATGATCGGTACGCCGGCCACTCGCGCGGCTTGCGCCGCATTGGCCGAGATTCGCGCCGCATAGGGATGCGTGGCGTCGATAAGAAGGTCGATGCCCGTCTCCCGCAGATAGGCAGCCAGTCCATTGGCGCCGCCGAACCCTCCGGTTCGCACAGGCACGCCTTGCGCAACCGGGCTTTCGGTACGGCCAGCCAGCGACAGCGTGACCGAGGCGCGCGCCGCCAGTTTTCCGGCCAGCTGCCGGGCTTCCGTGGTTCCGCCGAGGATCAGAATGCGGTGAATCATCATGCCTGCTGAGGGTCCGCGCGGCGCCAAGCTTAACTCAAGATGGCTTACAGTCGTCGGCATCGGCGAGGACGGTTTAGCGGGTCTCGGCGACGAGGCCAAGCGGCTGATCGCCAAAGCGGAAATCATCTTCGGTGGCAAGCGGCACCTCGCACTTGTCGCCTCCTTCGCCAAGGGCGAGGCGCGCCCATGGCCGGTTCCTTTCGATGCCGATATGGTCGACGTGCTGGCGCTTGCCGGCAGAAACGTGTGCGTGCTCGCCTCCGGCGATCCGTTCTTCCATGGGGTTGGCGCCACCCTCGCCCGCAAGGTGAAGGCCCAGGAGATGCATGTCATCCCGGCACCATCGGCCGTTTCGCTGGCAGCGGCCCGCCTTGGCTGGCCGCTGCCGGATATCGAGACCGTGTCGCTGCATGGCCGGCCGCTCGACCTGATCCGGCCGCTGCTGCAGCCGAAAGCGCGCATCTTGGCGCTGACGTCGGACGCCGCAGCACCTGCTGCAATCGCGCGCCTGCTCGTCGAACTCGACTTTAGCGCATCGCGGCTTACTGTGCTCGAGGCGCTAGGCGGTCCGAACGAAAACCTGCGCTCGGCCCGTGCCGATGCCTTCGACCTCGAAAACATCAATCCGCTCAATGTTTTGGCGATCGACGTTGAATCGGGGCCTGATGCGCGCATCCTGCCGCTCACGGTTGGCCTTGCCGATCATCTGTTCGACCATGACGGCCAGATCACCAAGCGCGAAATCCGCGCTATCACCCTGTCGGCGCTGGCGCCACGTCGCGGCGAGTTGCTGTGGGACATCGGCGCCGGCTCCGGCTCCATCGGCATCGAATGGATGCTCGCCCATCCTTCGATGCGTGCCATCGCCATCGAGGCGGACCAGATCCGCGCCGCCCGCATTGGCCGCAACGCTGCTGCCTGTGGCGTTCCCGGCCTGATCGTGGTGGAGGGCAGTGCACCCAAGGCGCTCGCCAGGCTGGACACGCCGGACGCGATTTTCATCGGCGGCGGCGGCAGTGATACCGGCGTCTTGAACGCCGCCATCAAAGCCCTGCGCGCCGGCGGCCGTCTCGTCGCCAACGCGGTGACGCTGGAGATGGAAACCCTGCTTCTCGCGCGTCACGTCTCGCTCGGCGGCTACCTTACCCGCATAAACATATCCCGCGCGTCGCCGGTGGGCTCGATGCAGGCGTGGCGGCCTGCCATGCCGGTCACCCAATGGAATTGGGTGAAGCCATGATGGTCGCAGGCATCGGCAGCCGAAAAGGCGTGACAGTCGAAGACGTACTTGCGGCGATAGAAACCGCGCTGGAGACGCACGGGCTGACGATGACAGCGTTGTCCGCCTTGGCGACCGCTCCCCTGAAGCAGGACGAAAAGGCCATTTTCGCCGCCGGACATCAGCTCAATCTTCCGGTCATCGTCGCCGATGCGGCCGCGATCGGGGCCGCCTCGTCGGCCACGCTCAGCCATTCCGTTCTCTCGCAGGATCTGGCTGGCACGCCATCGGTTTCCGAAGCATCCGCGCTTGCCGTCGCCGGCAAGGACGCGAGGCTGATCGGAGCCCGTATAGTGCTTGGCCCGGTCACCTGCGCCATCGCCATCAGCGGAGATGCGCCATGACCGTGCATTTCATCGGTGCCGGTCCAGGTGCCGCCGATCTCATCACGCTGCGCGGCGCCAGGCTGCTGGCCAGCTGCCCGGTCTGCCTGCATGCCGGTTCGATCGTCGCGCCCGAATTGCTGCAACACTGTGCGCCGGGGACAAAACTGATCGACACCGCGCCGATGTCGCTCGACGAGATCGAGGCCGCGTATCTCGATGCCCACAAGGCCGGCCATGATGTCGCCCGTCTGCACTCCGGCGACCTGTCGGTGTGGAGCGCGGTTGCCGAGCAGATCAGGCGGCTGGAGAAGCACGGCATTCCCTACACGCTGACGCCGGGCGTCCCCTCCTTCGCCGCCGCGGCCGCAGCACTTCGCCGCGAATTGACCATTCCCGAAGTCGCGCAAAGCCTGGTGCTGACCCGCATCTCCGGCCGCGCCTCAAAGATGCCGCCTGGAGAAACGCTGGCTGGTTTTGGCCGCACCGGCGCCACGCTCGCCGTTCACCTTGCCATCCATGCCATTGACCGCGTCGTCGCCGAGCTGACGCCGTACTATGGTGGGGATTGCCCGGTGGCGATCGTCTTCCGCGCCTCATGGCCGGACGAGCGCGTGCTGACCGGCACGCTGGAAACAATCGAGGCACAACTCGCTGCCGATCCGATGGAGCGCACGGCGATCATCTTCGTCGGCCGTTCGCTGGCGGCGGAAGGCTTTGGCGAGAGTTCATTATACGACGCCCATTACCAGCGGCGTTTTCGCGGACGGGACGGATTGTGAGCGGCAGCACCAGGAACAAGGGCGAGAACGCTACGCTGGAACAGGCGTTGTCCCGGCTGAATTTCAAGCCGCGCCGCCTTGAGCCAGGCCATGTCTGGCTGGCCGGCGCCGGCCCCGGGGACCCAGGCTGCCTGACCCTGGAAGTGCTGGCGGCCTTGGCCGAGGCGGATGCACTGGTCTACGACGCGCTGGTCTCCTCCGATGTCGTCGCCGTTGCCGCAAACGCCGAGCTTTTCTTCGCCGGTAAGCGCGGCGGAAAACCGTCGATGAAGCAGGACGACATCACCGCCCTGCTGGTCCGGCTGGCGCGCGAAGGTCGCCGCGTCGTCAGGCTGAAGGGCGGCGATCCCTATATTTTCGGTCGTGGCGGTGAAGAAGCCTTGGCGTTGGCGCGGGAACATATCCCGTTCCGCGTACTGCCCGGCCTGACATCGGGGCTGAGCGCGCTGGCCGCGACCGGCATCCCCGCCACCATGCGCGGCATCAACAAGGCGGTGATCCTGGCCACCGGCCACGCCGCCGGTTCCGATGACGATATCGACTGGGGCGCAATCGCCCGCACCGGCCAGCCGGTCGTGGTCTATATGGGCATGGCCAATCTGCCCCTCATCGCCGCGGAACTGCTCGACGGTGGGCTGGCGCCGTCGACGCCGGCGGCAGTGATCGTTGCCGCGACGACGCCGCAGGAACAGACCGTCGTCGCCACGCTCGCCACCATTGCCGAGGAAGCCGCCGCCGCCGGGCTGACCTCGCCGGCGCTGATCGTCGTTGGCGGCATCGTTGCCATGCGCGCGGCACTGGCGGGCAACCCGTGAGCGCCCGTGCCATCATCATCGGCGCACCGCGCTCCGGCTCGGGCAAGACCAGCGTCACCATCGGCATCCTGCGCGCGCTGACCCGGCGGGGCTTGAAAGTACGCGGCGCCAAGTCAGGCCCCGACTATATCGACCCCGGCTTCCACACCGCCGCTACCGGTCTGTCCGGCGTCAATCTCGACAGCTGGGCGATGCCGCCATCGCTGCTCAACGCACTCGCCGCGCAAGCGGCTGATGACACCGATTTCGTCATCCTCGAAAGCGCCATGGGCCTGTTCGACGGCATCCCGGCGGCTCCCGGCCGCACCGGCTCGGCGGCCGATCTCGCCCGCCTTTACGGCCTGCCCGTGCTGCTGGTGCTCGACGTTTCCGGCCAGTCGACCACGGCGGCCGCCGTCGCCAAAGGGTTTGCCACCTACGATCCTCATGTGCGCATGGCTGGCGTCGTGCTCAACCGGCTGGGCAGCGAGCGCCACAGGCGGCTCTCCGGCGACGCCATCGAGGCGCTCGGCCTGCCGATTGTCGGCGCAATCCTGCGCGACCCGACGCTGAACCTGCCGGAGCGACATCTCGGCCTAGTCCAGGCCGGCGAATATGATGATCTGATGGCGCATCTCGACCGGCTGGCCGACATGGCCGAGAAGTCGCTCGATCTCGATGCCGTAATGAGGCTGGCGACACCCCTCACCCCAGCGCCCGGCGGCTTTGACGACGCGCTTTCGCCGCCCGGCCAGAGGATTGCACTGGCTGAAGATGCCGCTTTCACCTTCCTCTATCCGCATGTGGCGGCCTGTTGGCGCAAGGCCGGCGCCGAGATCGTCCCGTTCTCGCCGCTCGCCGACGAGGCCCCCGACGAAGGCTGCGATGTCTGCTGGCTGCCCGGCGGCTATCCCGAGCTCCATGCCGGCAAGCTCGCCGCCGCCACGAATTTCCGCGCCGGAATGGCAAGATTCGCCGAGACGAAGCCCATCCATGGCGAGTGCGGTGGCTTCATGGTGCTTGGCGAAGCCCTGGAGGACGCGTCGGGCGAAACGCACGGAATGCTCGGCCTGCTCGGTCACTCCACCAGCTTTGCCAAACGCAAGATGAATCTCGGTTACCGCGAGGCGCGGCTGCGCGCTGGTTGTCCGTTGGGCGCGCAAGGCGCGCTGATCCGCGGCCACGAATTCCACTATGCGCAGATGATCGCGACCGGCAATGACGAGCCGCTGGCCGACCTCGCCGACGGCCAGGGCAACCCCATTGGCGCCTCGGGTTACCGGCGCGGCCATGTCAGCGGCACCTTCTTCCACGCCATTGCGAGGGGCTAGAGCATGATCCCGAAAAATGGCAGCCGGTTTTGGGAAGAAATCCGACTCAAATTCCAGAACTTCAGCCGTTCGCCCCGGCAAATCCCCAGCGATATCGCGCTTTGCCTGGTCTTCTTCACCCGGCTGCCGCTGCCCGTCTTCGACTTTCGCGGCCGCAGCCTTGCATCCGCGATCTGGGCCGCCCCGGTCGCCGGCCTTGTCGTCGGCCTGATCGGCGCCATCGTCTTTGCCACGGCGGAACGGTTTGGCCTCGCCATGGACCCGGCGGCGGCCCTTGCCCTTGTGGCAACCCTGCTCACCACCGGCTGCCTGCATGAGGATGGGCTCTCCGACGTCGCCGATGGCTTTGGCGGCGGCAAATCGCGCGGCCGCAAGCTCGACATCATGCGCGACAGCCGCATCGGCGCCTACGGTGCCGCAGCACTCGCTCTGTCGCTGCTGATCCGCTGGAGCGCATTGCAGGAATTCACCGAACCCACGCAGGCCCTCTTCGCTCTCTTGGCCGCACATGCCGCCTCGCGCGGCGTGCTGGGCGCCTTCATGCACCTGCTGCCCCCCGCCCGGTCCGAGGGCCTCTCGGCGGATGCCGGTACCGTCTCGTTCGAAACCGCCATAGCCGGTGCCGTGCTCGGCGCGATACCGCTGCTGTTGCTCGGGCTCGGCGGCGCCATTGTCGCGCTTATCCTGCTCGGCCTGCTGTTTGCCGCCTTCCGCGCCGTTTGCCTCAACCAGATCGATGGCCAGACCGGCGACACGATCGGCGCCTTGCAGCAGCTGAGTGAAATCGCCGTGCTGCTCATCGCTTCCGTTGCTCTTTCCTGATTCCCCCTTGGCCTGATTCCCTTTCGGAGACTTTGCCCCCATGTCCTTCAAATCGCTCGATGAACTGCGCGCCGCTTGCGTCGATCTACCCGCCGGCAGCGATGCTGCCGCAAATGCGGTCGCCCGCCGCCAGGACACGCTGACCAAGCCGCAAGGCAGCCTCGGCCGGCTCGAGACCATCGCCTCGTGGCTGGCACGCTGGCAGGGCCGCGATATGCCAAAACTCGACCGGGTGAAGGTCTTTGTCTTCGCCGGCAACCATGGCGTTACCGCACAAGGCGTGTCGGCCTATCCTTCCGAAGTCACGGTGCAAATGGTGGCGAATTTCGCCGGCGGCGGTGCCGCCATCAATCAGTTGGCCCGCATCGCCGGCGCCGAACTCGACGTCATCCCGCTCGATCTCGACCATCCCACGGGCGACTTCACGCAAGGGCCGGCGATGGATGAGACGGCGTTTCTTGCCGCCGTGTCGGCCGGCTACGACGCGGTGACGAAAGACCTCGACCTTATCTGCTTCGGCGAAATGGGTATCGGCAACACCACGCCGGCCGCCGCTATTTCAGCGGCCCTGTTTGGCGGCGGTGCGGAGAAGTGGACCGGCCGCGGCACCGGCGTCGACGACGCTGGCCTGAAGCGCAAGGTGGTCGCCATCGAGGCCGGCTTGAAGCGCCATGCCGCCGCCCTTGCCGATCCGCTGGGGGTTGCCGCCGCACTCGGCGGGCGCGAACTCGCCGCCATCTTCGGCGCCACGCTCGCCGCCCGCCATCTGGGCATACCCGTGCTGCTCGACGGCTTCGTCTGCACCGCCGCCGCCGCACCGCTGGCAAGGCTGCACCCGACAGGGCTCGCCCATACGATCGCTGCACACGTCTCGGCCGAATCGGGCCACCGTGGCTTGCTCGAAGCGCTCGGCCTGCCGCCGCTGCTCGATCTCGGCATGCGGCTCGGCGAAGGCTCCGGCGCCTGCCTCGCCGTCAACATCGTCCGCTCGGCGTTGGAGTGCCATGCCCGCATGGCAAGTTTTGCCGAGGCTGGTGTGTCGGAGAAGTAAACGCCGACTTCCCGTATAGATCGGACAAGCCACAGGCACCACAGCAAGGGCGGTATCTTTCAATTGTAGCGATTCTCGAATAGGTCTGGTGGATGAAAAAGCTTCATCCTGCTGCCGCTGCTGTGACTATCGCCGTGCTGCTTGCAGTTGTGCTTCGGCGTAATGGATATTCAAGTTACGGCCCGATCGACACCGCGATTCTGGCGGTTTTCCTGGTTTTCTTCTGGTGGCTGATCAGTGATTTTTCAGGCGGCAAGGCCAGCATTGATGCCGATGGCCATCAAAGTGCGGACAACGGCATCGCATTTCGGCTCGGCAGGTTTCTGAACCGCATTTTTCGGCGCGGCAATCGCAGCCTTTGATGCCCCGCCCGGATGATGTTGAGGGCGCCGCCGGTCAAATCGCCATGAAGGCCAGGTTCAAAGCCAGTCTTGGGAAGACCGCACCATAACCGGCGCATGCCCGAGACGCGTCAATGCGTCTCGCTTTCAGGTCTTTTCCACCAAGTCTTTGAAGAATTTGGTGGGTGCGCACAGGATTGAACTGTGGACCCGCTGATTAAGAGTCAGCTGCTCTACCAACTGAGCTACGCACCCACTCGGCCGGCAAAAACCGGCGTTGGCGGGCATATAGCCGCCACCATCGGTCCTGTCCAGCCCTGCCGGAATCATTTCCCGACAAATCGACCGAGCCCGTCTGCGGTTAGACGAACAGTCTGCCTTCCGCCACCTTGACCGCGTTGCCGCCGATGCGCGCCGAGGCCAGTTTTCCGCCTTGCACGGTCAGTTCGAGGCGGATGCGCGACGGCCGGTGCATCTCCAGCCCCTGCTCGATCCACAGTTGCGAAACACCGTCGGTCGGCGCGTCGAAATGCATGATGGCGCCGGCGAAGGCGGCCGCCGCCGAGCCGGTCGCCGGATCCTCATAGGACGGCGTGCCCGGCACGATCATGCGGACATGGAACGCGCTTTCGTGGTTCACCGTCTCGCGGCAATAGACATAGGGGCTGGCGAAGGCCCACTCGCTCTTACGCGGCGCCAGTTCCGACCACGCCTGGTTGTCCAGCCGGATTCGGCCCGCTGCCTCGAGATTGGCGACCGGGATGGTGACATAGGGCACACCCGCCGACCAGAACGAGACGCGGTGATTCTCGAAGCCAATCTCGTGCGGCGCCAGCCCAAGGGCCGCACCGATCGCCTCCGGATCGGCTTCGAGCTTCAGCGGCTCCGGCAGCTTCGCCAGATCGAATTCGGCGAAAATGTTGCCATCATGCTTGCTGACGGCGCAACGCACCGGACCGATGTTTTCTTCCAGCACGAAGATGCCGGCGCCGCCCTCTCCCGCCAGTTCGGCCAGCGCAATCGCCGAGCCCACCGTCGGATGGCCCGCGAACGGCATTTCATAGTCGGGGGTGAAGATACGGATGCGGTTTTTGTGCTTGGGATTGTCCGGCGGCAGCACAAAGACCGTTTCGGACAGGTTGAACTCGCGCGCGATGGCCTGCATCGCGGCCGTGTCCAGACCCTTGCAATCCAACACCACGGCCAGCGGGTTGCCGGCCAGTCGCTCGGTCGTAAACACGTCGTAAAGCAAGTAATTCCGGGTTTGCATGCCTGCCTCAATCCCAACATGGGCGAAATTTAATTTGATATTTGAACCAGTAACCCTGATCTGTGCACAGATAGGGACATTGCGCATCATAGGGGTCCAACGTGGACCAGATTGTCAATCTGCCAAAGACGGAATCGGATTCCGCCATCGAGACGGCGCTCGGGCTCGACAGGCAAGGTCTGCGCAAGACGCGCCGGCGTGGCTGGCTCTATGCGCTGCTGACTCTGATCGTGCTCGCCGCCGGTCTTGGGCTTTATCAATGGTATGCCGGCTCGCCGGCCAAGATCGACTACACCACCGTGCCGGCCGCCAAGGCCGATCTCACTGTCGCGGTGTCGGCGACCGGCACGCTGCAGCCGCTCACCCAAGTCGATATTTCCAGCCAGCTCTCCGGCATCATCCGCTCGGTGTCCGTCGAGGAGAACCAGCAGGTCAAGAAGGGCGACGTGCTGGCCGCCCTCGACACCGCCAAGCTGCAGGTCCAGATCGAGCGGGCGCAGGCGTCCGCCAAGGGAGCGGCCGCCAATGTCGAGGACGCCACGGTGACGCTCGCCGAGAATGAGAAGGCGCTTGTCCGCGCGGCCTCGCTGACCAATCGTGGCATGGCGACCGACCAGTCGCTCGAGGCGGCGACCGCGACGCGCGACCGCTCCAAGGCGGCACTCGACAGCGCTGAGGCCAATCTCGCCATCGCCAATGCCGATCTGAAATCACAGCAGACCGACCTCGCCAACAGCACCATCTATGCGCCGATCGACGGCATCGTGCTGACGCGCTCGGTCGACCCCGGCCAGACGGTCGCCTCCTCGCTGCAGGCGCCGGTGCTGTTCATCATCGCCGCCGATCTCAGAAACATGGAGCTGGTGGCGGCGGTCGACGAGGCCGACATCGGCGCGGTCAAGACCGGCCAGCATGCCCGTTTCACCGTCGATGCCTTCCCGGACCGGCCGTTCGACGCCGAGATCCGCGACATTTCCTATGCCTCGGTCACCACCGACGGCGTCGTCACCTACAATGCACGTCTTGAGGTCGACAACAACGAGCTGTTGCTGCGGCCCGGCATGACCGCAACCGTTTCGGTCGTCACCCGGCAGGCCAAGGACGTGCTCACAGTGCCCGCCACCGCCTTCCGTTATCGCCCGGCCCAGCAGGCGGCCCGCGGCTGGAGCCTCAGCGACCTGTTCACCGGCCGCATGGGTCGCCCCGGCGGCAACCGACAGCGCCAGGCCGCGACGACGCCAACCGACGGCTCGCGCACGCTCTATGTGCTGGAGAATGGGCGGCCGCATCCGGTCAACGTCAGGATCGGCTCAAGCGATGGCGAATTGACCGAGATCACCTCGGGCCTCAAGGAAGGCGCTGAGGTCATCACCGCATCGCAGCAGCGGAGCTGAGGCCGTGGCTGCCGGTGCTGCCCTCATCACCTTCGACAAGGTCTGGAAGAGCTATGGCCAGGGCGAGGCCAAGGTCCATGCGCTGGCCGGCGTCGACCTTGCCATCCGGCGCGGCGAATTCGTCGCCATCATGGGCCCGTCCGGCTCCGGCAAGTCGACGGCGATGAACATCATCGGCTGCCTCGACACGCCTACGGCCGGCACCTATTCCTTCATGGGCATCGACGCCGGCCGGCTCGACCGCAACCGCCGCGCTATGCTGCGCAACCTCTATGTCGGTTTCGTCTTCCAGGGCTACAATCTCTTGGCCCGCACCACGGCGGCGGAAAATGTCGAACTGCCACTGATCTATCGCGGCGTTGCCGCCCGCGAGCGCCGCGACCTTGCCATGCAGGCGCTGTCCCAGGTCGGCCTTGTCGGCCGCGAGCACCACACGCCGGCAGAACTCTCCGGTGGCCAGCAGCAGCGCGTGGCGATCGCGCGTGCCATCGTCACGAGGCCGACGCTGCTCGTCGCCGACGAGCCGACCGGCAATCTCGACACCGCGCGCACGCACGAGATCATGGAGCTGCTGACAAAGCTCAACAAGGAGCTCGGCCTGACCGTCGCCATGGTCACCCACGAGGCCGACGTCGCCGGCTATGCCGAGCGCACCATCCGCTTCCTCGACGGCCATGTGGCCTCCGACAGCATGAACCTGGAGACGGCATAACCATGATCTGGGAAACCGTCCGCCTCTCGCTGCGCTCGATCCGCCGCAATGTGCTGCGCTCGTTCCTGACGCTGCTCGGCATCGTCATCGGCGTCGCCGCCGTCATTGCCATGCTCACCATCGGCTCCGGCACCACCGAAAAGGTCAAGGCCGACATCTCCAAGCTCGGCAGCAACCTGCTGGTCGTCCGCTCCGGCCGCCCGGCCGGGCCAGGCGGTCCGGGCGGGCTCGACCAGGTGGTCCGTCCGCTGGCCGAAAAGGACCTCGCGGCACTCGTCGCGCATCTGACCGGCGCGCGCGCCATTTCGCCGGCCTCGCAAAAGCAGGTCCGCGTCATCTTCGGCACCGAGAGCCTGACCTCGGGCGTCACCGGCACCGACAGCGCCTATCTCGATGCGCGCGACTGGAAGCTGGTTTCCGGCCGTCCGTTCAGCGATTCCGAAACCCGCTCCGGCACCGGCGTCTGCCTGATCGGCGAGACAGTGCGCCAGCAATTCTTCGGCGCCGGTGACCCGGAAGGTGAGTTCATCCGCGTCAACCGCACCTCCTGCAAGATCATCGGGCTGCTCGAGCCTAAGGGCTATACCGGCTTCGGCCAGGACCAGGACAATGTCGTCCTGATGCCGCTGCACGCCTATCAGCGCCGCATCGCCGGCAATCGCGACATCGACAACATCTACATCGCCGCCGACGACCGCACGCCGACCAGCGAGTTGCAGCCGCGCGTCGAGGACATTTTGCGCGATATCAGGCGCGTCACCCCCGACCGCGAGAGCGATTTCGCCATCCGCGACATGACCCAGATCGCCGACGCCATGGCCAGCGCCACCACCACCATGACCGGCATGCTGGGCGCGGTCGCCGGCGTCAGCCTGCTGGTCGGCGGCATCGGCATCATGAACATCATGCTGGTCTCGGTCACCGAGCGCACGCGCGAGATCGGCATCCGGCTTGCCATCGGCGCGCATGAAAAGCACATCCTCATCCAGTTCCTGGTCGAGGCGACGGTGCTGTCGCTGCTCGGCGGCATCATCGGCATCCTGATCGGCCTGGCGCTGGCCGGCATCGCCTCGGTGGCGCTGACCATCCCCTTCGCGCCAAGCCCGGCGGTCATCCTGCTCGCCGTCGGTTTTTCAGCGCTGATCGGCATGGTGTTCGGCTTCTTCCCGGCGCTGCGCGGCGCCAGGCTCGACCCCATCGACGCGCTGCGGCACGAGTAACCCGAGGCCAGGTCCCCACGGCGATCTCGCCGGGGGCCTCTTCCGCGTCGTGAATATCCCAGGCGGCCGACCGCGAGACCGACGGCCTCATGACCCTCCCAAGTTCGCGCCCAGTATAACGAGAAGCTCGTCCAACTGCTCGAACTGCTCGGGCATCCCATCCTCCATTCCGGCGATGGCCTCGTCGAGCGATTCCTTCGATGGATAGAGTTCGTGCAGCACCAGCAGCGTCTTGCCGTCTTTTTCTTCGAAGGTCACCGTGGTCACGGCGGCGTCCTCACTTTCCTCATTCGTCCAGACGAGGCGCGAGTTAGGTATCACTTCGAGGTACTTACCGTAGAATGCCATGGCGCTTGAGTCATCGTGGCCAAACGCAACACGGTACCCGCCTCCGACACGAACATCCATCTCGCAGGAATGCAGAGGCACGCCCGTCGACTTCGGTGCCCACCACTGCATAAACAGCTCGGACTTGGTCCACGCCTCGTACACGATGCGCGCCGGGCCATTGAACGTACGCGTAATGACGAGCTCTCGCTCGGACTTCCGTTCGATCGTCGTGCGGCTATTCATGGGGGTGGGCTCACCCTCTCTTCTTGCGTCCATCGGCTTTCTCCTTCCGTTTCAATTCCTCGACAACCTTGTCCAATTCGTCGAAGCGTGCGCCCCAGAGCTGGCGGTACCTCTCGATCCATGCCGCCTCTTCCTCCAGTCGGCGCAGGCCGAGCTTGCAGGTCCGCACGCGCCCGACCTTCTCCGTGGTGACGAGCCCCGCCTGCTCCAAGACGCCGACATGCTTCTTCATGCCCGTAAGGGTCATGTGGAACTTCTCGGCGAGCTCCGTGATCGAAGCATCGGAACTTCCGAGCTGCTCCAGGACGCCGCGTCGGGTGGTGTCCGAAAGCGCGGCGAACGAGGCATCGAGATGGGGGCGAAGATACTGAACCATATGGTTCAGTATCTAACAGACGGATTGGCGGCGTGCAACAGGAGACCCGGCGCGTGCTGCGTGTCGCCTTCAACGCTTCCAAATCGACCTCATTTCGATGCAGATTCGATCGACTCGGCGATCTCCAGGCCCTAAGGCAAAACATCTCTGGTCGGGGGCGAACAACGCATGAGCAAGAAGACACGACTGATCCTGGCGATGGTCGTCATCGAAGCAGTCCTTGCAGGCATCTGGTGGTATCTCGCCCGCTTCGGCATGGCCAATCCCGATCGGGTCACCGCCGATTTCCAGGCAGTCGTCGGACAGACCATGGGAATGGCGATGGGCGGCTTGCTGGGTCTTGGCTTTATCTTGTTCTTCGTCGCCGCCCGCAACGATCGCAAGGCGGCGCAGGACAAGACGCGTCGTTAGTCCACACCCGCAAAATGCCACTCGACCAGCGGCTTCATATGCGCCGCCAATCCGTCCGGCAGGTCGGCGGCGTGGCGGATGATGACCGGCCCCTCGATTTCCGGCTCGGTCTCGGTGGCGACGAAGGCTGAGATTCGCCGGGCAAGTTCGTCAGCCGGAGCAGTCTCGCGATAGCGGCGGAAGATCACCGTTCCGCTGGCCGTCGACAGGACGTGGTAGCGCTTGCCGCGTGGCGCGTCCGACAGATCCAGACCGGTCTCCTCGCGCACCTCGCGGACCATGTTGAAATCGACGTCGACCTGGCCGTCGCGAAAATCGATGGGCTCGAACGAGCCGGCGGCGAAATAGACGCGCCCGGCATTGACCGTGTGCGAGCCCATGCGGATAGCCACCAGCGCATTGTCACCGGCCACCAGCACGGCATGGGCATAGGCATGTTCGGCGCCCGAATTCTCGCGCCGCTGACGCCAAAGCATGAAGGTGGAGTAGTTGACCGCATGGCAGCGGCCGACGAGACGGTTGTCGCGATACGTGAGTTGCGACAGCAGCACCACCGTGCCGTCGAACAGCGCCGGCTTGGCTGCCACCTCGCGCTGCCAGTTCTCGACGATTGCCTCCGCATTATCCAGTGCGAACGGGTGCGGGCTGGGATCGAGCCGCACGTCGACGGCATCGACCGGCAGGATGACATTGCGCGGCAGGTCGAAACTCATCGGCGTATCAGGTCATGTCCAAGGTGATCGCCACGGGACAATGATCGGATGCCTTCGGCCTGTCCCAGCCGGCGCGCGGAAACCGGTCGACCTCCTGGCCGGGCGGGAAGATCGTCCGCCAGGGCTGGCCGTTGCGGATGATGTCTGGAACGGCCGTCGCGTTGCTGGCGGCGAGCCCTTTCGACAACAGGATGTAGTCGAGCTGGCACAGATGCCGTTCTTCCGGTCCGCGCGTGTGGTAGAAACTCCAGCGGTTCATCTCCGGCCGCCGCTCGACGACGTTTTCGCAGAAGCCGCCTTCTGTCAGCACGTTGATGCAGGACTGGTTTTCGTTGACCACCTCGAAGCGGTGGCCGTCGATCGCGTCGCCGGCGATCTTCACGCGTTGCCGGTAATCATTCATGTCGCCGCAGATCGCCCAGCGCTTGTCGGCGGCCCCGCTCTTGTCAGGAGTGTCCTTGCCGAAGCGCTCCTCGATGATCCGGCGCACGGCTTGAGCCTCGGCGATGCGCACCGGCATCGTCGCTTCGCGTCCGTCGAGCCCGTTGCGCGGCGAGCCCATCGACTTGAAGTGCACCAGATAAAGCGTCAGCGGCACGCCGCCCACAGTCACGTCGACTTCCAGACAGTCGCGCCGGAAGATGCGCTCATTGGCCTGGTTGCCGAGTGCCTCGAGCTCCGGCGTGTGCAGCCCGAACTGTTCGTAGGTGACGTAGGCATGGCTGGTCATGCGCACGAATTCGATCGCCTGGCCCTGCGCAGTCTCGTTGCGCATCATCACGGCGACGTCGATGCCGCGCGAATCATTGCCCGATGTGGTGTATTTCTGCCGGTAGCCCTGCCCCACCATCTTGAACAGATAGCCATATTCGAAGGCCTTCAGCGCCTCGATGTTGTCAACCTCCTGCATGCAGATGATGTCGGCGCGGGTGGCCGCGATCGCCAGCGCCGTCAGTTGGCGCGTATCGTCGGACTGGGCGATGGCGCGCGCCTGCTCCAGCATCTTGTACTCCGCCTCGCTCTGGATATCGAACAGCGCCAGCGTGCGATCCTCGTTGAGCTGGTTGCGATAGCCGGAAAAATCGAACCTGTTCATCAGGTTCTCGACATTGAAGGTGGCGAGGCGCAGCGACATGCCATGACCTTTGCCCGCAAGCGCGGCGGAAAACAAGGTCGCAGCACCACCAGCGGAGATCGATCGGTCCTGATGCCTCTCGCGCCATGGTTGACGGAACCTTTCCGTTCATCCGCCGTTCAGATGCAAACATCCACAATAGGCCCCCTAGGGTAGGCGTGGGGCCTGTATCTCTTGGAGAGTGCAATGAACTCGCTCTTTTCTTCCACGGTCAAATCTGGGCTGATAGCCCTCGGTATACTGTCCGGCGTCACGGCGCCGTCGGCCGCAGGGCCGATGACGCAACCGGACGTGTCGATCCCCGCCAGCACTGCGGCGCCGATGGTGGTCCGCGAAGGCTGGGCGGGCGGCAACAATGGCGGCAATTGGAGCTGGCGCCGGTCGGGCAATTGGAATGGCGGCCACGGACACTGGAACGGCGGCGGCGGAAACTGGAACAATCGCGGCCACGGACACTGGAACGGCGGCGGCGGAAACTGGGGTTGGCGCCATGGTGGCCATCATTATCACGGCGGCCACTACTACGACGACGGCGCGGCTGCCCTTCTGGGCCTCGGCCTTGGGCTCGGCATTGGCAGCATGTACAACAACTACAATTACTACGATGCGCCGCCGCACCGCTACTATCGCACCTACCGGAGCTCCCATGTCCAATGGTGCTATAACCGCTACCGGTCGTATCGCGCCTGGGACAACACGTTCCAGCCCTATGGCGGCCCGCGTCAGCAGTGCTATTCGCCCTATTGACGAGTTGGTCTGTAGCGGAGCCAAATGAAAAACGGCGCCATGTGGCGCCGTTTTTCATTTTCAGCTCTTTAAAGCCAAGGTCTTCGAGCGCAAGGTTCAGTTCTTGGCTTTGTCGACCAGCTTGTTCTTGGAAATCCCCAGCGCGCCCGCAGGGCGAACCCCGAGGACGCGCAAAGGCAAGAACGTGGATTTAACTTAGTTCTTGGCCTTGTCGACCAGCTTGTTCTTGGAAATCCACGGCATCATCGCGCGCAGCTTGGCGCCGACTTCCTCGATCTGGTGGCTGTCATTGTTGCGGCGGATGCCCTTGAAGCGCGACATGCCGGCGCGGTATTCCTGCATCCATTCCGAAGTGAATTTTCCCGTCTGGATGTCCTTCAGCACGCGCTTCATCTCGGCCTTGGTCTCGGCGGTGATGATGCGCGGGCCGGAGACATATTCGCCCCATTCGGCGGTGTTCGAGATCGAATAGTTCATGTTGGCAATGCCGCCTTCATAGATCAGGTCGACGATCAACTTGACCTCGTGCAGGCACTCGAAATAGGCCATTTCCGGCGCATAACCGGCTTCCACCAGCGTCTCGAAGCCGGCGCGGATCAACTCGACCAGGCCGCCGCACAGCACGACCTGCTCGCCGAACAAGTCGGTCTCGCACTCCTCGCGGAAATTGGTCTCGATGATGCCCGAACGGCCGCCGCCGACGCCGCAGGCATAGGACAGCGCCAGGTCAAGCGCATTGCCCGAGGCGTCCTGGTTGACCGCGACCAGGCACGGCACGCCGCCGCCCTTCTGGTATTCGCCGCGCACCGTGTGGCCAGGGCCCTTCGGCGCGATCATGACGACGTCGACCGAGGCCTTCGGCTCGATCAGGCCGAAATGCACATTGAGGCCGTGCGCGAAGGCGATTGCAGCGCCGTCACGAATGTTCGGCGCGATCTCGTTGCGATAGATATCGGCTTGCAGCTCGTCAGGCGTCGCCATCATCATCAGGTCGGCCCATTTGGCCGCGTCCGCCACGCTCATCACCTTGAGACCGTCGGCCTCGACCTTCTTGGCGGTCGCCGAGCCGGCCTTGAGGCCGATGGCGATATCCTTGGCGCCCGAATCCTTGAGGTTGAGCGCGTGCGCCCTGCCCTGGCTGCCATAGCCGATGATAGCAACCTTCTTGCCCTTGATCAGATTGAGATCGGCATCGCGATCGTAATAGACACGCATTTTGTCTTCCTTCCCGGTTATGAATCAGAGGCCTTGCGGCCGGTTGTTGCTCTTGAAAAGAGCGAGAAACTGCTGCGTCGCCCGCGCGGCATCGCCGCCGATCGCCGCCTCAGTCAATTCCAGCCGGTCGCCGAGCAGCAGACGGATCTGCACGTCGCGGGCGACCAGCCCAAAAAAGGTGCGGAACGCCGTCTCGACATCCGCAAAGTCGAGCAGTCCAGCCTGTCGTCCGGCCTCAAGCAGCGGCTTCAGCCGCTTGGCCAAAGCGAAGCGGCCATTCTCCAGCACCACAGCGCCAAGGTTATCCTTGCCTGAACCAGCATGACTGACCGCTACGCGGTTGAGCGCGATCGAGGTGTCGCTCGAAATAACCTTCAGCCAGTCGGAAGCAAAGCGTTCGAGGCTTGCGGTCAGCGACACAAGTTCGAGCTCCTTGCCATCGACCTGCGCCACCCGCACCTTGGACGCCTGCCACTGCACCGTTGCCGTCAGCAGCCCGTCACGGTCGCCGAACCATTTGTAGAGCGTTTCCTTGGAGCAGCTTGCCCGACGCGCCACGGCGGTCATGGTCAGCTGATCGCCCTCCTCGACCAGCAGCCGCAGCGCTGCGTCGAGCACGGCTTTCTGCCGCTCCGTCAGCGCTTCGCTGGTGTCGATCTCGGGCACGATGTCCAACACGCTCTTCTCTCGGCAGGCAAAGGCCGGTCTCGGCAGGCAAGGCCGGCCGGTTATTTCCGGCAAGCCGTACCGTACGTTACGGTTCGCCACTTCTATGGCGTATTGTCCCGATCCATGCAAGTCCTATTTCTATCCACATCGCGTCGTGCCGGACGCCTGCGCGGGGAACGAAGATGCTGATCGGATTGTTGGCCTTGACGGTTGCCGCCGTATTCTCTGGCGCTGCGATTTACGTCAGTGTCGCCGAGCAACCGGCGCGGCTTCGTCTCGACGACAAGGCGCTGCTGCAGGAATGGCAGCCTTCCTACAAGCGCGGCGCCGCCATGCAGGCGTCGATTGCCATTGTCGCCTGCGTTCTCGGTCTCATTGCCTGGTGGCAGACTGGCGGTTTCGCCTTTCTGGTCGGCGCGGTGCTGATCATCCTGCCCTGGCCGTGGACGCTGATCGCCATGATGCCGACCAACAGGGTGCTGGAGGCGATGGACGCAGGCGCCGGCAATCCGCAGACCAGGTCCCTGATCGTCAAATGGGGCGATCTGCACCGGGTTCGCGTAGCCCTTGGCGTGCTGGCGACTCTGGCGTTTCTCTGGGGCAGTCATTCGGCCTGACCGACGCTAAATCATCAGTCGACAACGAGCGGATGGCGCAATCGCCCGAGGAGTGCCGACACTATGTTCAGCTCATCAGCGGAGAGTTTGGCACCGACCAGTTCGGTGATTGACCGCCCATAGACAGCCCACATCTGGCGACGCATCTCGCGGCCCCTGGCCGTGATACGGATGGTCTGGCCGCGGCCGTCATCGGCCACCGGCAGTTTCTCGACCACCCCGTCTGCCTCGAGCCGGGCCAGCAGCCGCGAGACGTTGTATTGCGCAAACAAAGTGCGCTCGATCAGCTGAAACGGCCGCAAGCCGCCCTCACCCGCCTCGGCGAGTTCGTGCAGCACGTCGTACCAGGCAAGCGGTGGCAGGCCGCCCGCCTTCAAAGCATCTTCAGCACTTTCCACGAGCTGGCGCGAAACGCGCATCAGGCGGGCCCAGGCCGTGATGGCTTCGGGCGAAGGCATGGCTTTCTCAGTCATGGCCCACCATAGGCGATAGATGCAACTGCATCAAGCTTGACGGTCAATGCAGATGCATCTATATAAATGCAATTGCATCAACTTTGAGGACGCGTCATGAAACACGAAATCTGCAAGGTCGCCGACATTCCGCAGACGGGCAGCCTGATCGCCCCGTTCTTCGGCCGCGAGGTCCATGTCTACCGCAGCGGCGAACGTATCCGCGCCGCCGCCAATGTCTGTCTGCACTTTGGTGGCCCGCTCGACTGCAAGGACGGCAGGTTGGTCTGCCAATGGCATGGCGCCTCGTTCGACATGGCCAGCGGCGACCGCGTCGACGGTCCGGCGCAAAAGGATTCCCGACTGATGTTCCTGTCGACGCGCGTCGAGGACGGCGCGTTGAACTATGTCTGGGGAGAGTGAGATGACCGACAAGCTCATTGTCGTCAGCCATCCTCTCTGCCCCTATGTGCAGCGCGCGGCAATTTCACTGGCCGAAAAGGGCGTGCCGTTCGAGCGCGTCGATATCGACCTCGCCAACAAGCCGGACTGGTTCAGAGTGATCTCGCCGCTCGGCAAGGTGCCGCTGCTGCGCGTGCAGCGAAATGGCGAGGAAACGGTGATCTTCGAATCCGCTGTCATTCTCGAATTCCTCGAAGAGACACAAGCCAATCCCCTCCACCCCGCCGACCCCTATGCCCGCGCCCGGCATCGTGCCTGGATCGAGTTCGGCTCGGCAATCCTCAACGCCATCGGCCGGTTCTATTCGGCCTCGACGGAGGCCGGCTTCCTCGCCGAAACCAGCGCGCTGTCGGCGATGTTCGATCGTCTCGAAGCCGAGTTGGCGGACACCGAACGGAACGGACCATGGTTCGCCGGCGAGCACCTCTCGCTTGTCGACGCTGTCCACGGCCCTGTTTTCAGATATCTCGACGTCTTCGACCGGATCGGCGATTTCGGCATTCTGGACGGCAAGCCGTTCGTCCGGGCCTGGCGTCAGGCGTTGAGCGAGCGCCCGTCGATCAGGTGCGCCGTCGCGCCGGACTACCCGCAGCGCCTGCATGCCTTTCTGCGGGCGAAGACGTCGCAACTCTCGACGATTATTCAGCGGAACGATCTGGCCATCGCGCTTCCTTGAGCCCGATACGCCTGAACGGATCGACCACCGTGCCGGCCACCATCGAGGCAAGGACCCGCGGCGCCGGCGGGATTTTTGCCACCGTCGCCACCAGCCTGTCGCGGATGAAAGGCAGCGCCATGGAATCCGACTGGTAGAACGGCGTGAACGCCAGCGACAGCGCCTGGAAGACACGCACGTGCCACCGCCGTGCCTTCGCATAGGCTTCCAGTGCCGCCTCGACGTTTGGCGTCCGCGCCAGCGCATGGCTGAGCGCCGCCGCGTCGAGCAGCGCCATGTTCGCCCCTTGCCCCAGTTGCGGACTGGTCGAATGCGCCGCGTCGCCGATGACGGCCAGCCCCCGGCCGGCCGGCCACTTCATCGTGTGGTGGCCGTAGCACGCCAGCGAGAGCTGGTCGAAATCCTCGATCTGGCTGGTGTATGCCTCGCTCTCGGGCCACAGCCGAACCACCCTCTCCTTCCAGGCGTCGAGGCCCCGGTTGCGCACCTCATCGGCGTCGGCCGGCTTCAGGCTCCAGAAGAAGGCCGCCATCTTTTCAGCGCCCGGCTGCGGCCGGCCGATCGGAAGCACACCGATCATCACGCTGGCCTTGTCGTAGCGCTGCAATAGCGCGTGCTCGTCGAAACCTTCATCGCGCCAGCGCAGCGAGGCCCAGAACGCGCCGTAGGTGAGCGGCCGTGGCGCGCCTGCATTGCCCGTGCACTGCCGCAGCTTCGAGCGTGAGCCGCTGGCGTCGACGACGAAGTCGAACGTCCCTTCCCTGCGGCCGTTGCCACAGACCAGCGTTGCCCGTTCGCCGGTCTCCAGAGTCTCGATCTCGACACCTGTCTCGATGGCGATCGCTTCGCGCTGCACAGCACGAAAGAGCACGCCGAACAGAGCCGCCCGATGCACCGCCAGCCCGAAGCGGTGGCCGCGCTGGGCATCATAGCGGACGTCGAGAACAGTGCGGCCTGTCGAGACATCGGCGCCATGCAGTCGGTCGATGCGGCTGCCCAGCGCCAGTATGTCGTCGAGCAGGCCGAGATCAGCCAACACCGTCAGCCCGGTCGGCTGCAGGATCAGCCCGGAACCGACCGGCTTCGGCTCCTCGAAGCGCTCGAAGATGGTGACCTTGTGCCCGGCGCGCTTGAGATAGAGCGCCATGGCGAGCCCCGCCGGGCCGGCCCCGGCAATCGCGATATCGTAGGAAATGCCAATGCCCCCAAAGCCGAACTGGCCGGACAGTCCTTCAGCGGGCGGATTAAATCAAGCCGCGGCTCTTGGCTTTGTCCGCTTCGCGGGCCGGCTCACCCTTGGGCCGCATCAAAACCGGCGCGTGCGTCGCGCACAGCGTCATGGTTGAGCTCGGCCCACAGGATCAGCTGGTGCAAGGCGCCGAACATCGACCGTCCAAGGTCGGTAAGGCTGTATTCAACGCTCGGCGGTTTGGTCGGGAACACTTCGCGATGCACATAGCCGTCGCGCTGCAGGTCGTAGAGCGTCTGGGTGAGCATGCGCTGTGAAATGTCGGGCACCAGCCGCCGCAGCTCGCCGAAGCGATAGGGCTGCTCGGCCAGTGCCGCCATCAACAGTGAGCTCCATTTGCCGTTCAGCCCCTGGATCACGTCGCGAACCGGGCAATCGGCGATGTTGCCGCCATCGCTCAAGGATTTGTAGATCTCGAGCTTGGATCTGAGATTGACGATGGTGCTGTCCACGGCTGGTTCCCTGGCTGTGCCTACCTCCCGAAAAACTGCCTTCTTTACGGCAACAGGTCAATTCCTATTTTAGTGCTGGTCTCTTTTTGAGACCGCCTTTAGTCCCTCCTCTCCGACCCATGCCAGGATCTCCAATGAGCAAAACCCTCCTCGTCACCGGCGCTTCAGGCCAACTCGGCCGCAGCGTCATCAACCACCTGCTGGACACATTCAACGTCCCTGCGGCGCAGATCATCGCCACCACGCGCACGCCGGCCAACCTTGCCGACCTGGCGGCGCGCGGCGTTGTCGTCAGGGCCGCCGACTTCAACGATCCGGCATCGCTTGCCAAGGCCTTCGCGGGCGCCAGCCGGGCGCTCATCATCTCGACCAACGAACTTGAGGTGCAGGGAAAGCGCCGCGAGCAGCAGCTCGCGGCCGTGACCGCGGCCAGCAAGGCCGGCGTCGTCCACCTGCTCTACACCTCGATGCCTAACCCCGAGCCGGGTTCACCGGTCCATTTCGCGCCCGACCACTACGACACCGAACAAGCGATCAAGGCGAGCGGCATTGCCTATACGATCTTCCGCAATGGCTGGTATGACGAGAACCTGTTCATGGCAACGCCGCAAATCCTGGCATCGGGCCAATGGTACACGTCGGCGGGCGATGGCCGCATTTCCTATGGCGCGCGCGACGATCTCGCGGCGGCGATCGCCGCGGGGCTCGCCTCCGGCACCAACGAGAGCGCGACCTACACGCTGACAGGACCCCAGGCCTATACGACCGCCGAGGTCGCGGCCCTCGTCACCGAAGTCACCGGCAAGCCCATCCAGGTCGTGCAGCTTTCCGACGACGCCCTGACCGAGGGCATGAAGGCAGCCGGCCTGCCTGAGCCCTTCGCCAAGCTTCTGGTGTCCTTCGACGCCACCACGCGGGGCGGCGGTCTTGGCATGGTGACGGACGCCGTGGAAAAGCTCTCCGGCCGCAAGTCGGTGTCGCTGAAGCAGTTCCTCGAGACCAACAAGGCTGCCTTGGCGGGCTGACGGTCGGTGAGTGGTCCCGGAAGCCGAACCCCGGCTTCCGGCGCTACTTCGCCTTTTTGAGCAGACCGAGCCGGATGAGGCTTTCGCCGGTAGCGACCAGCGCGTCCTCGCGTGATCGCGGCGCCCAGCTTAGCAGGCGCACGGCCCTCGCTTTGGTTGCATTCTTGACCTTTCCCAGTTCCGGCACCAACTGTGCGACTTCCGGGTTGAACAGGCCCACGATGCGCACCAGCCAATCGGGTAGTTCCCGCGTCGAGACGCGCGCCCCGGCATCGCCCAGTCGCGTTTTCAAAGTCTGCGCGATCTCCCGCACGGTCATGAAATCGCCGGCAACCGCCAGGAATCGTTTGCCCCTGGCGGCAGGATTGGTCATGGCACGCACATGCAGGTCCGCCACGTCGCGCACGTCGACAACGCCGAAAGACAGGCGCGGCAGCCCCGGCATGGCACCGTTCAGCATACGCTGGACAAATTCTGTGGAGGTCGAATGGTCCGGGCCGAGCACCGGCCCGAAGATACCGACCGGATTGACGACCGCGAGTTCCAGTTTGCCACCCTCCGCGGCAATGAAATCCCAGGCGGCGCGTTCGGCGAGCGTCTTCGATTTCACATAGGCGCTGACCTTGGCCGTCGGATCGGTCCAGCTCTCCTCGGTGAACGGCTGCCCGCCGGGCGGCAGCTTGCCATAACCGATTGCCGCGAAGGACGAGGTCAGCACGACGCGCTTCACGTTCGCATCCCGCGCCGCGCGCAACACCCTGAGCGCACCCTCACGGGCCGGGATGATGAGGTCGTCTTCATGTTTCGGCACGCCGGGCGGAAATGGCGAGGCGACATGAAGCACATAGTCGCAACCGGCCACAGCATCCGGCCAGCCGGCATCGGCCATCAGATCGGCGACGGCAAACGAGAGCGCCGCCCCAGGCTCGGTGCCGCCTGCCTTGAGCATGGCCACAATATCGGCTTCGCGTTTGGCCGAGCGCACGGTCGTGCGAACACGGTAGCCGGCGTTCAGCAGTTCGAGAATACAATGCGCGCCGAGGAAGCCGGAGCCACCGGTAACAAGCACCAATTCGCCGCTCATTCCCGTCTCCTCAACCGTTCATCGGCAAGGGCTCGTCAGATCGCCACCTGCGTACCGATCTCTACCACACGGCCAGTCGGGATCTGGAAATATTCGGTCGCGTCGGCC